>NZ_JBHXPF010000058.1:0-44744 GCF_042718715.1 Streptomyces sp. NPDC058576
GATCTCGATGAGATCCGGGCCTTCGTCTTCAGTAGCGGGGACAGGATTTGAACCTGCGACCTCTGGGTTATGAGCCCAGCGAGCTACCGAGCTGCTCCACCCCGCGTCGGTGAATGCAACATTACGTCAGCGGGTCGGACGGCGCAAATTCATTCACACCGGCCCCGGGCACGCCCGCGCGGACGTGCGGCGTCACGCGGTCAGCTCCTGGTGCAGCGCCTCGCGCAGCCGCGCCGCCCGCTCGGCCACCTCGGCCGGGCCCAGCTCCACCGCCCGCGCACACCAGCGCTGCCCCTCGGTGAGCTCGCCCCGGCGCGCGGCGAGCAGCGCCAGGCGCAGCGCGGCACGGCCGTGTCCGGCGCCGGCCGCACGGGTCCACCACAGGGCGGCCTCCCGCTCGCTGCCTTCGCGGGCCAGCAGCAGCCCGAGGTTGAAGGCCCCGTTGCGGCTGCCCGCCTCGGCGGCCTCCCGGTACCAGTGGGCGGCGCTCTCCACGTCCCCGCGGGCGGCGGCGAGCATGCCGACCCGGACCTGGGCGCGGCGGTGGCCCTGCTGGGCGGCCCGCTCGTACCACTCCTCGCACTCGGTCTTCTCCGGCATCGGCTCGCCCAGCGCGGGCGGTCCCGGCGGCGGCTGGCGCGCGTCCAGCACCCCGGCCAGCCGGAACGCGGCCTCGGCGCTGCCGCCGCCCGCGGCGCAGCGCAGGTGCCGCTCGGCCTCCCGGTCGTCGCCGTCGCGCAGCAGGGCCATGGCGACCTGGAGCGCCGCGTCGGTGTGCCCGGCCGCGGCCGCGCGCTCGTACCAGCCGAGCGCCGTACGGTCCTCGTCGCGCCCGGCGTGCAGGATGCCCAGGTTGAAGGCCGCGTCGACGCTGCCCGCCTCCGCCGCCTTGGAGAACCAGGGCTCGGCCCCGGTGTGGTCGCCCGCCTGGAGGAGCAGCACCGCGAGCGCGTTGGCGGCCTCGCGGTGTCCGGCGTACGCGGCGCGGCGGTACCACTGCTCGGCCTGCGGGATGCGGTCCTGGGCGGCGCAGAGCAGCCCGAGGTTGTACGCCCCGTTGACGTCACCGGCGTCCATGGCGGCCCGGTACCAGCGCTCGGCGGTCTGCTGTTCACCGCGTGCGGCGTGCAGCGCGCCGAGCGCGTTGGCGGCGTTGCCGTCGCCGTCCTGGGCAGCCCGCAGCCACCACACGGCGGCGCTCTCCTCGTCGCCCGCGTCGCGCAGCAGGAAGCCGAGCGCGCAGGCGGCGCGCGGCTCGCCGTCCTTGGCGGAGGTCAGGTACCAGCGTCCGGCCTCCTTGAGCTCGCCGCGCTGCTCCAGGATCGCGCCGAGGTGCAGAGCGGCACGCCGGTGACCCCGGGCCGCGGCCTGGCGGTACCACTGCTCGGCCTCGCCGACCCGGCCGGCGGCGGGTCCCGCCACGGGGCTGTCGCCGTCGGCCGCGCCCTTGTCGGCCGCGCGCTTGTCGCCCGGGCCCGTCGCGCGGACGTCCTTCGTGGGCGCGGGGGTGGAGGCCGGGAGGCCGAGGCCCGTCCCGGTCCGGCCGGAAGCTTCGCCCCGGCCTAGGCCGAAGGCGTCGTGCGGGTCCTCGACGGCCTTCCGCTCCAGGGCGCGGGCCAGCCGGTAGGCGGCCTCGCGGTGCCCCTGTTCGGCGGCGGCGCGCAGCCAGCGCTCGGCGCCCACGTCACTGCGGTGCTCCAGAAGGTCGGCCAGCGCGTACGCGCCCAGCGCGTGGCCCTGCTCGGCGGACTGGCGCAGCCAGTACTCCGCGCCGGGCTCGTCGCCGCGCTCGCGGAAGTGCCGGCCCAGCGCGTGGGCGGCGGCGGCGGAGCCCGCCACGGCGGCGATGCGCCACCAGCCCGCGGCCTCGTCCGGGTAACCGCGCTGGTGCAGCAGGACGCCCAGGTTGTTCGCGGCGGCCCGGTCCCCGTCGGCGGTGGCGGCGCGCAGATACCGCTCGGCGCCGTCCAGCTCTCCCCGGCGCAGCAGCAGCGCGCCAAGGACGCTCATGGACGCGGTGTCGCCGGCGTCGGCGGCACGACGGTGGCGCGCCTCGCTCTCGGCACTGTCCGCGGCGTCGACCGCGTCCGTGGTGTCCTCGTCGGACGGGGCCGCGGCGGCGCTCGCGTCGATGGCGCCGGTCCGCTGGACCGGTGCGCCCGCCCCGGCGATGGCAGCGGCGAAAGCCGCGTCTACCGCGCTTTCCGCATCTTGGCCGCGCTGCTGCACAAACCGCCCTGTCTCCAACAGAGTTGCCCTGTCCCCCATAAATACCATCGTCGCACCACCTGTAACCCGCGTACACCTGGTATATCGCGGCCAGTGAGGTCACTACAGCGTTTTGTCGACATGCCCACAGGGAGACAAGTCAAACACGCCTGGAGGCAACTGCTGCCCAGCGAACCGCACTTCACGCCCCCAGCACGGGACCGACACGGCCTGTGGCACAACGGACACGACGAAGGCCCGGATCCCCAAGGGAATCCGGGCCTTCGTCTTTTCAGTAGCGGGGACAGGATTTGAACCTGCGACCTCTGGGTTATGAGCCCAGCGAGCTACCGAGCTGCTCCACCCCGCGTCGTTGTGTTCAAACCGTACCACGACGCGGGGTGGGGCTTTCTCAGCTGCCCTGGTCGGAGCCCTGCTCGGCTCCGTCGGCCGCATCGGGCTTCCTCGCCGGATCCGCCGTGTCCGCGTCCGCCGGCTTCTCGGCGCTCGCGGGCTCGGCCGAACTGTCCGGCTTGGCGTCGCCCTCCGGCTTCTCGGCGTTGTCGGCCTTGTCCCCCTCGGAGCCCGCCTTGGGCTCCGCGGCGGCGGCGCGCTCCAGGGCGTCCTGAAGAGCCTCCTGGGCCTTGCCGTAGGCAGGCCAGTCCTGCTCCTGCAGCGCCTTCTCGCCGTCGGAGTACGCCTTCTGGGCGTCCGCGATGGCCTTCTTGAGCGCGGCGCTCCCGGTGGCCGGAGGCTGGTCGGTCTCGTCCGGCGGATCATCGGCGTCGGGCGGTGTCGTGGTCCCGTCGTCCTCGACCCCGAAGACGGCGTTGAGCGCCTCCGCGAGACTGTTCTCGAAGACGATCTTCGAACCGTACGAGGCGGCCACCTTGCGCAGCAGCGGGTAGTTCTGGGTGCCACCGCGCGTGTAGACGGGCTCGATGTAGAGGAAGCCGCCTTCGAGCGGCACCGTCAGCAGGTTGCCGTACTCGATGTCGGAGTCCGAGCCTCTGAGGTCCCTCACGAACGTGGCGACGTCCTCGTTGCCGTTCAGCTCACTCTGTACCTGGCCCGGGCCCTTCACCGTGGAGGTGACCCGTAGCAGCCGCATGGTGCCGTAGTCCTTGCTGGCCGCGTCCGCGTTCACCGCCATGAAGGCCCCCAGGTTGGGGCGCCCTCTGGGAGTGAACGTGGTCGTCAGCGAGAACTGCTGCTCGTTCTGGCCCGGCATCTTCATGCTCAGGTAGTACGGCGGAACGGAGCCCGGCTCCTTGTTGGTCGGGTCGTCCGGCACCTGCCACGCGTCGGAGCCGCTGTAGAACTGCGCGGGGTCCTCGACGTGGTAGCGGGTGAGCAGCTCGCGCTGGACCTTGAAGAGGTCCTGCGGATAGCGCAGGTGGTCCATGAGCTCCTGCGGGATGTCACCGCGGGGCTCGACCGTACCCGGGAACGCCTTGCGCCAGGTCTTGAGGACCGGGTCCTCGGTGTCCCACTCGTAGAGCTTGACCTTGCCGTCGTACGCGTCGACGGTGGCCTTCACCGAGTTGCGGATGTAGTTGACCTGGTTCTGCTGGGCGACGACCGCGCGCTGGTTGGTGGTCAGCGAGTCGGCCGTGGTGTCGCCGAGCGTCGTCCGGGAGGCGTACGGGTAGCCGTTGGTCGTGGTGTACGCGTCGACGATCCACTTGATCCGGCCGTCGACGACCGCCGGGTAGGCGTCGCCGTCGATGGTCAGCCACGGGGCGACCGCCTCGACGCGCTCCTTGGGCGTGCGGTTGTACAGGATCCGCGAGCCCTCACCGATGGCTCCCGAGTACATGATCTGCGGCTCGCTGAACGAGACCGCGTACGCGGCACGGTTGAAGGTGTTGGAGAGACTGACCCCGCTGTCGCCCTCGTAGCTGGTGGTCCTCTCGCCGTCCTCCTCGTAGTCGAGCTCCTTCTGGGGCCCGCCGACGATGGAGTACTGCTCGGTCTTCTCGCCGTAGTAGATCCGCTGCTCGTACTTGCCGAACTCACCGGTGGAGGGCAGGCCCGACTCGGTGAAGTCCGGCGACCCCGCCGGGTTGGTGCCGGTGGTCGTGCCGCGGGCCGCGATGGCGCCGTAGCCGTGGGTGTACGTGAAGTGGTCGTTGATCCAGTTCCGCTTGGGCAGGCCCTGGATGTTCAGTTCACGCAGACCGATGACGGTGTCCTGCTCCTTGCCGTCCTCGTCCTTGTAGCGGTCGACGTCCAGCGTCCTCGGGAACTGGTAGTAGTTCCTCCGCTGCTGGAGCTGCTGGAAGGCCGGGGAGACGACGTTGGGGTCCATCACGCGGTAGCTGGCGGCGGTGTTGGCCGCGGCCCGCAGCTTGGCGTCGTCCTCCGTGGTCGCCTGACCGTCGTAGTCGTCCACCTTGGCGTCATCGATGTCGTACGCGTCGCGTGTGGCATTGATGTTCTTCTGGATGAACGGCGCTTCCTTGGCCTGCTCGTTCGGCTGGACCTGGAACTTCTGCACGATCGCCGGGTAGAGCCCGCCGATCAGGATCGCCGAGAGCACCATCAGGCCGAAGCCGATGACCGGGAGCTGCCAGGTGCGGCGCCACAGCGTCGCGAAGAACAGCGCCGCGCAGATCGCGGCGATGCAGAACAGGATGGTCTTCGCCGGGAGATAGGCGTTGGCGTCGACATACCGCAGGCCCGCCCAGTTGTCGGTGGCCTTGAAGTCACTGGACTTCACGGCCAGCCCGTACCGGTCGAGCCAGTACGCCACGGCCTTCAGGGAGACGAAGATGCCGAGCAGCACCGAGAGGTGGCCGGTGGCCGCCCCGGTGGCGCGGGCGCCGGGGCTGGTGATGCGCAGCCCGCCGTACAGATAGTGGGTCAGCGCCGCGGCGATCAGCGCGAGCACGGTCGCGGCGAAGCCGAAGCCCAGCATGAAGCGGTACCACGGCAGGTCGAAGGCGTAGAAGGACACGTCCAGCTGGAACTGGGGGTCCTTCTGCCCGAACGCCACGCCGTTGACGTACATCAGCCACGTGCGCCACTGGCCGGAGGCGGAAGCTCCGGCGATCAGCCCGACGAGCGCCGTGACGGCGAGCAGCACCCACTTCTTGTAGGGGGCGATGCTCATGCGGTAGCGGTCCAGGCTCTGCTGCTCCAGCGACATCGCGCTCAGCGGCGGCCGGAGCCGGTGCGCGAGCCAGACGTTCACGCCGATGGCCAGCGCCATCAGCAGTCCGAAGACGAGGAACAGCCCGATCTTGGTCCACAGGGTGGTGGTGAAGACGGATGAATACGCGACCGACCTGTACCAGAGCCAGTCCGTCCAGAACCCGGCGAACATGACGAAGGCCATGGCGAGAACCGCCAGGACGCCCAAAGTCATGAGCAGGGTACGGGCGCGCCGGGACGGGCGGCCGACTCTGATCCGTGGCCCGGTCGGGCCTCCGCCGCGGTCCGGCATCTGGAAAGCCAACGTGCGCACCTCGAAGTTCGCGGTCGTGTGAACAGGCCCAGCGATCCTAGAGCCCACCTATGCAACTTACTGAGGCTTTACCTAGTTCCCGTTCCCGGGGCGGAAGGAGGCAGGATATTGCCCATGTCCAACGTTTCCCCCGCAGGACCCCCGATGGCCGCGAGTCCGCTGACCGTCGCCGTCCTCGAAATCGACGCCTATGCCTCCAACCTCGGCTGGGACCAGCCCGCCCGGCTGTTCGCCCTGGTCGACACCGCCCGACTGCGGGTCCAGGAGCCCGGCCTCGCCGCTCAGCTGGGCCTGGAGGACCCCAGCTCCTCGGTCGCCGCGCTCACCCCGATCGAGCAGGACGAGCTGCCGCCGGGCACCGCGCTCGACGACTTCCTCGCCACGATCGCCTGGCCTGACGCCGTCGTCGGCTGCGCCATGACGGTGGAACGGCTGATGCTGCCGCCGTCCGCCGAGGCGTCGGTGCCGGAAGGTCTCAGCGACAAGCAGCTGACCCAGTGGGTGGCCAAGCACCCCGACCGGCAGGAGGTGCGGATGACCGTGGCCGTCTTGCGGGACGGGGCGCGCGAGTCCGCCGTGCGGCTGCGCGAGAAGGACTCCCCCACCGAGGTGCTGACCGGGGCCGGTCTGGTGCCTGGCCTCGCCGAGGCGCTCGCGGCGACGTTCGAGTCCTGATCCGACCGCTGCCCGGGGCCCTTGCACGGTCCCGGGCGGCGCGGCCGTCAGCCGGTCGAGCAGCTCGGCAGGCCGGCGGTCTTCCCCGCCCGGATCTGCTCCAGCGACTTCGTGGCGTCCTCGATGGTCTTGATCCGCACGAGGGTGAGCCCGTCCGGGGTGTCGGCGGCGGCCGAGGCGCAGTTGTCGTCGGGCGTGAGGAAGTAGCGGGCGCCGGCGTCGCGGGCGCCGACCAGCTTCATGTTGATGCCGCCGATCGGTCCGACGGTGCCCGCGTCGTCGATGGTGCCGGTGCCCGCGACGAACGTGCCGCCGGTCAGATCGCCCGGGGTGAGCTTGTCGATGATGCCGAGGGAGAACATCAGGCCGGCGCTCGGCCCGCCGACGTCCGCCAGCTTGATGTCGATCTCGAACGGGAACGTGTGGTCCGTGCCGGCCCTGATCCCGACGATCGCCCGGTCCTTGCCGCCCTCCTCGCCGTCGCCCTCGGCGGCGGGAGCCTTCGCGGTCCTGATGGTGATCTTCTCGCTGCCCTCGGGGGCGCGGCCGGCCTTCTCGGCCGCGGCGGCCTCCTTCGCCGGGACGATGGTGAAGGTGACGTCCTCGCCGGGCCGGTGCTCGGTGACGAGCTTCGCCACGTCGCCGGGTTCCTTGACCACCGTGCCGTCGACGGCCTTGATCACGTCGCCCGCGTGCAGCTTGTCCTCGGCAGGGCTGTCCTTGACCACCGTGGAGACCACGACCTGCGTGGAGACCGGGATCTTCAGCTCCTTCAGGGCCGCCACCTTGGCGCTCTCCTGGGACTGGCTGAACTCCTCGGCGTTCTCCTGGGTGGACTGCTCCTCGGTCTTGCCGTCCGGGTAGAGCGTGTCGTGCGGCACCACGACGCTGTCGTGGGCCAGCCAGCCGTAGACGGCCTCGACGATGTTCATCCGGTAGTCCGCTCCGGTGACGCGGACCGTCGTCATGTTGAGATGGCCCGACGCCGGGTACGTCTTGCGACCGGAGATCTGCAGAACGGGCTCGCCACGCGCGTCACCCAGCGTGTTGACCGTCGGTCCGGGAGACATCTCCGAATACGGCACTTTGATCAGCACGCCTGCGCAGAGCAGCGCGATGAGGACGAGAGTGGAGGCGAGCATCGTCGCGGTGCGGCGTGGCATGGAACGACAGTACGGGAAGGGCCTGTCAGTGCACCGCCGGGGCCGGTCCGTACGAGGCGACCGGAACGCGGCGGAAGGTGGTCACTCGGCGTGCGTCGGTCTCAGAGAGCCTCGGAACCGGAGTGCGATTTCTCCATCGCGTCACGGAACCTGGCGTAGCCGGCGAGTTCGGTGACATCACCGGTCGTGCGATTGCGGGCAGCCCAGCTCGCCCATATCGCACCACCGACAGCAGCGAAAAGTGGAATCAACAGCCAAGCGAGTGCCGCCATCACGACCTCCCTACCCCATGAGCGACCGGATGCCCGATCAGCAGATTAACGATCCGGAAGACCAACGCTCGTGGCGGGGGTGCGGTTACGCAAATCGGGGCTGATGCGCCCCGGTCCGGTTTGCGCTCAGCAGGCTCCGACCCACTCCTCCGTGCCGTCCGAGAAGCGCTGGTGCTTCCAGATCGGGACCTCGTGCTTGAGGTCGTCGATGAGCTTGCGGCAGGCTTCGAAGGCCTCGGCGCGGTGCGGGCAGGCGACCGCGACGACCACGGCCAGGTCGCCCACCTCCAGTTCACCCACTCGGTGGACGGCCGCCAGTGCGCGGACCGGGAAGTCGGCGACGACCTTCTCCGCCACTCGGCGCATCTCGTCCTCGGCCGAGGGGTGACAGGAATAGCCGAGCGCGCCGACGTCCTGTCCCGCGTCGTGGTTGCGCACGGTGCCGACGAAGAGCGCGATCCCGCCCGCCGCGTCGTCGCCGACGGCACGGAAGACCTCGTCGACGGAGAGCGGGGCGTCCCGGATCGCCAGCAGCCGGATGGGGTCGGCCGCCGCGTGCTCGCCGGGGTGATCGTGAGTGGGTGCCATGCTCCCATCGTGCCGCATGGCTCCGGCATCCCGGAATTGCCTGTTCTACCGGCGGCCGGCCGGCCGGTTTGGAGCCTCCTACAGGGGCCGCGCCACAGGGGCCCCCGGGCGCGGTGGGCGGTCAGATACGGCGGCGGGCCTTGCGGGCGCGGCGGACCACGGCGGCGGCGCCGAGCAGGGCGACCGTGGCTCCGGCGGCTCCGGCGGCGGTGGCGTCCTTCCGGCCGAGGCGGCGTCCGGCGAGCGTGTGGCGGCCCTCGACCTCTTCGAGGAGGGCGCCGAGCACCTCCTCGTTGGTCCACTTCGGCCGCCATCCCACATCGTGCAGCCGGCTGACGCTGACCACCCAGGGGTGCATCGTGTAGGCCAGGTCGCCCGCCGGGGACGGGGTGAGGCCGATCCGGTGCAGCCGGGCCGCGGCTCCGAGCGCCACGGCGGAGGGCAGCTCCATCCGGCGTACGCCGCTGAGCTCCTCGACCTCCTCCTGCTCCAGCCAGCCGTCGCAGCCGACCGCGAACTCGCCGTCGATCTTCTCCAGGGCGGCGTACTCCAGCGCCGTGACCAGGTCGTCCACGTGGCAGAACTGCCAGGTGGGACGGGATCCGGCGACGACCAGGAGGCGCGGGGACTCGAAGTAGCGGGTCAGGGCGGTGTCGGTGCCGCCGATCAGGACGGTGGGGCGGACGACGGTGACGTTGAGCCCGGGGTGGGCGCGCGGGGCCCGGCGGCCGAGCCGTTCGATCTCCAGGAGGTCGCCGACGCCGGTGGCCTCGGCGGTGGCGCGCAGCTCGGCGTCCTCGGAGAGCGGTACGTCGTTGTCGGCGAGCGCCCCGTAGACCATCGCCGAGGTGCACAGCACGACCCGGTGGACCCCGACCGCGGCTGCGGCGGTGAGCACGGTCTGGGTGCCGCGTACGTTGTACGCGGTACGGGCGGCGGGGTCGGTCTCCAGGTCGAGGTCGAGGGCCAGGTGCACGACGACGTCCGCGCCGCGCAGCTTCTCGGCGATGGCCGGATCCCGTACGTCCAGGATGTGCCAGGTCGCCTCGGAGACCTCTCCGCGGCGCTCGTCGATCGCGATGACCTGCTTGATCGCGTCGGAAGCGGCGAGATGGGCGGTCAGCAGTTCGCCGATGCCGGTGGCGGCGCCGGTGACCGCGACGACGGGGCCCCGGTTTCTGGGGGCCCTGGGGCGTTTCTCTTCGGGCGCGTTCTCGGGCGAGGGGTCGGTCAGGTTTCGCGCTGCGCGAACCTGCGGATCTGGGGAACTCACCGGGCGTCTCCAGCGGTTGTCTTCAGTACGTACCCGAATGACGCGTACGTACCAGGTGGCGTCCATCCTGCCGCAGGCCGGGAGTCGGCGGAGCACTGAGGCCCGAAGCGGGCGTGGTGTCTACGCTGGATGGTGATGTCGGGCAGTCGCCGTCGGTTCGAGCCGGCGGCCCTACGAGCCGAGGAAACCCGTGAGTGACACCCCATTCGGATTCGGCCTTCCGCCGGAGGAGCCGGAGAACGGCGACGAGGGCAAGAAGAAGGACCCCATCGAAGGTGGGCAGAGCGCGGGCGGGCCGGGAAACCCGCTCGGTTTCGGGCCGGGGGCGGGCGGGGACAACCCGTTCGCCGCAATGTTCGGCTCGATGAATCCGAACGATCTCGGCGCGGCCTTCCAGCAGCTCGGCCAGATGCTGAGCTACGAGGGCGGTCCCGTGAACTGGGACATGGCCAAGCAGATCGCCCGCCAGACGGTCTCGCAGGGCGCCCCGGACGGGTCCAAGGACGCCAGTGTCGGCCCGTCCGAGCGCACGGCGGTCGACGAGGCGCTGCGGCTGGCGGACCTCTGGCTGGACGGCGTGACGTCGATGCCGTCCGGTTCGGTCTCCACCGTGGCCTGGAGCCGCGCGGAGTGGGTCGAGGCCTCGCTGCCGGCCTGGCAGCAGCTGGTCGATCCGGTGGCCGAGCGGGTGGGCCTGGCGATGGGCGATGTGCTGCCCGAGGAGATGCAGGCCATGGCGGGCCCGCTGATCGGCATGATGCGCTCCATGGGCGGCGCCATGTTCGGCCAGCAGATCGGGCAGGCCGTGGGCGTGCTGGCCGGTGAGGTGGTGGGTTCCACCGACATCGGACTGCCGCTGGGACCGGCGGGCAAGGCCGCGCTGCTCCCGTTGAACGTGGAGAAGTTCGGCAAGGACCTCAGCGTCCCGCAGGACGAGGTCCGGCTGTATCTGGCCCTGCGCGAGGCCGCCCACCAGCGCCTCTTCGCCCATGTCCCCTGGCTCAGGTCGCATCTGTTCGGCGCCGTCGAGGCGTACGCGCGCGGCATCAAGGTCGACACCAGCAAGCTGGAGGACGTCGTCGGCCAGTTCGACCCCTCGCAGCCGGAGCAGCTGCAGGACGCCCTTCAGCAGGGCATGTTCCAGCCGGAGGACACGCCCGAGCAGAAGGCCTCCCTGGCCCGTCTGGAGACGGCTCTCGCGCTGGTGGAGGGCTGGGTGGACGCGGTGGTCCACGAGGCCGCGAAGTCCCGGCTGACCTCGTCCGACGCGCTGCGCGAGACGATGCGCAGGCGGCGCGCCTCCGGCGGACCGGCCGAGCAGACGTTCGCCACGCTCATCGGTCTCCAGCTGCGCCCGCGCCGGCTGCGGGACGCCTCGCGGCTGTGGGCCTCGCTCACGGACGCCCGGGGCCTGGAGGGCCGGGACGCGCTCTGGTCCCACCCGGACATGCTGCCGACCGCCCACGACCTGGACGACCCGGACGGCTTCGTCCACCACGAGCAGGCCGACTTCTCCGAGCTGGACAAGATGCTCGGCGAGGCGGCGAAGGGCTCCGGCAAGCCGAAGGCCCCCGAGACCGACGCCGACGCCGACGATCAGGGCGAGGGCAAGGGCAAGGGCGACGAGGACGGCAAGGGCGGCCCCGGTCAGTGAGCCTGCACGACGACGCCGTTCTCGTACTGAAGGGGTACGCCCCCGAGGACGCGCACGGTGACCAGACGGAGCTGCGTCAGGCCTACCTGGATCACCTGGCACTCCACGACGACGGCATGTGGAAAGCGTGCGGCGCCGGGCATGTGACGGCCAGCGCCCTGGTGATCGATCCGGAGCGGGGGCAGGTTCTGCTGACCCTGCACCGGAAGCTCCGGATGTGGCTCCAGATGGGCGGCCACTGCGAGGAGCAGGACGCCACCCTGGAGGCGGCGGCGCTCCGTGAGGCGACGGAGGAGTCCGGCATCACAGGGCTCACGCTGCTGCCCGGCGGACCGGTCCGGCTGGACCGGCACCCGATTCCGTCCCCCTGCAACTGGCACCTCGACGTGCAGTACGCCGCGTTGGCCCCGGCCGGAGCGGCGGAGCGGATCAGCGAGGAGTCCCTGGAGCTGCGCTGGTTCGGCTACGAGGACGTGCCCGAAGTGGCCGACGCGTCCGTCGTGCGGCTGCTGGAGGCGACGCGGTCCCGGCTCTAGCGGCAGGCTGAAGCGATATGCGTAAGGGGCGGCCTCTGTGGAGGCCGCCCCTTACTGCTGTCTACCGCTGTGTTCTGCGGGTGCCGGTCAGTTCCAGGCGTTGTTCTGGTTCTGACCGTGAGAGCCCTGCTGGCCCATGCCGAACTGGGCGCGGGCGCCCTGACCGATCTGGGCGTTCTGCGGAGGCATGACCTCGCTCGGCTGGACCAGGGCGAAGCCCTGCCCGAGGAAGCTCAGCTCCCAGCCCTCGCCAGTGTTGCCACGACGCCTGAAGACGCCGGAGGAGTGCGTCTGGGCCTGCATCTGCACGCGCAGGGAGCTGGACCAGGCGACGATCGCGTCCGCGTCGACGTTGACGTACTTCTCGGGCGTGACCTGCATCATCAGGGGCTGGCCCGAGGTCATGAGGGCGACCTTGCCCGAGCCGGAGATGTTGAGCTGGTACTTGCCGCTGCCGGAGATGCCGTACTGGCTGTCCACCGCGATGACCTCGGTGTGCAGCGAGGAGTCGAGCGCGAGGACGTAGGAGCTGTCCACGGTCATCCCCTCGCGGTCGACGTCCACGACGTGGATGTACTGGGCGAGATTGGCGAGGTAGACGGTGCCCTGGCCGGATACGCGCATCAGGTCGAGGCCCTCGCCGGTGCGCGCGCGTGCGCTGCGCTGGCTCCGGGACTGGTACTCCCCGTCGAAGTCCATCAGGCCCTGGTAGGCGACCATGGCGCCCTTGCGGGCGAGGACGTCGTCGTGGCCGGTCAGCGAGACCCGCAGGAGCTGCGGGTTCTGGATCGCGTACCGGTCCTGGGTCTGCTGCTCGGTGTGGCTGAAAAGCGGACTCTGCATGATGTGTTCTCCCTCCCCGTCAGTTCCGGATCCGCAGCCGGTCCGTGCTGTCCTCGCTCGGCTGGACGACGACGATGCCCTGGCCGGAGAAGGCCATCTGATAGGCCTCGCCGCTGCCGCGGCCGATCAGCGAGCCGGCCTTGAAGCTGCGCTTGCCCTTCACCTTGAGGTTCGGGGACCAGGCGACGAGCGCGTCCGGGTCGACGTACGTCTCGTCCTCGCCGCGTCCGCAGTCGACGACGATCGGGGTGCCCCGGGAGGTGATGGCGACCCATCCGGTGCCCTGGACGACGACGTTCCACAAGCCCTGTCCGGCGAACTTGGCCAGCCCCTTGACCTTCTCGACGCCCCAGGTGAGGTGGGCGTCGAAGGCGAGGAGGTTGGTGCCGTTGACGGAGAGGGAGTCGTTGTCCAGGTTGATGACCACCACGTCGGCGCCGTAGTCGGCGAGGTAGAGCAGCCCGTCGCCGGAGCACTTCATGACGGGTGCACCCTCGCCGGTGATCCACTGGGAGGCGATCTGCCGGACGGCCGGCGGGTTGGGCTCGTACTGGATGAAGCCCTCGTACGCCACCATCGAGCCGGTGCGCGCGTAGAGGTCCTGCCCGGTGGCCATGGCGACCTTGAGCATGGTCTTGCCGTGGTTCTCCATCCGGGCCGTGACGGGGGTCGGGGCGAAGCCCGCGAGTTGCTGATTCATGACGGGCTCCCTCAGACCTCGTAGGGCTGGACGACGATGAAGTTGCCGGGGGCTCCCCGGAACTGGAGGTTCACGGTCTCCCCGCTGTGTCCGGGGTACGCGTTGCGGCGCAGCCGGACCTGGCTGGAGACGATCACCTGGGAGGCGGCCGACCAGGCGACGACGGCGTTGCAGTCGGCGAACGTGGTGGGCGTGACCGGCAGGACGACCGGGGTGCCGTGGGTCTTGACGATCACGGTGCCGGTGCCCTGGAACAGCATGGTGAACAGGGCGCCGCCCGGGATGCCGTGCCCCTCGACCCGGCGGACCTCGTACTGGAGGGATTCGTCGTAGGCGAGGACGCTCTCGGCGGAGACGCAGATGCCGTCGCCCTGCAGTTCGATCGGGTGCAGGTGCGAGCCCTCCTCGGCGAGGAAGACCTGGCCGCGGCCCGTACACCGCATGAGCTGCATTTCCTGGCCGGTGGCGTTGCCCACGGCGCGGCCGACGAAACCGGCGCTCTTGTGGCCGAAGTCGACCTTGCCCTGATACATCACCATGCTGCCCTGGCGGGCCAGGACTCCGGATCCGCCCATGGTCAGGTCGACCCGCATGAGCTGCTGGTTCTGCGGGGTCCAGCGCTGCCCGGTCGCGGTCTCCTTGAACGGCTGCAGAGCCGCCTGAAGACCCGCGCCCGCGGCCGGCACGCCCTGGGGCACGCCCTGCGGGACGCCCGGAGGCATACCGCCGGGGGGCTGCTGGCCGAACGGGGACGGCGCGGGCTGACCGTAGGGAGCGGGGGCCTGCTGGCCGAAGGGCGGGGCGGGCGGGGCGCCCTGACCCGGGACCTGGCCGAACTGCGGCTGCTGGGGCTGGCCGTACGGTGACGGGGCCTGCGGAGCCTGGGGGGCTTGGGGGGCCAGCGGGGCAGCGATCGTCGGTGCGGCGTGCATCGGCTGCTGCGGCGCGGGCGGCGGAGTGGGCGCGGACGGGGCGCCGAAGGACGGTGCGGGCTGCGGGGCCTGGGGGGCGGGCGGCGCACCGAAGGCCGGGGGCGCGGTGGCCTGGGCCGGCGGGGCGAAGCCCGGGGCGGCGGCGGGCGGCGCCTCTTCTTCGGCCACCTCGCCGCCGAAGTTCTTCAGGAGCGCGTCGAGACCGCCGTCGAATCCCTGGCCCACGGCGGCGAACCGCCACACGTCCTTCAGATAGAAGTCGCCGAGCATCACCGCGCGCTCGGTGGTGAACTCCGACCCGGTGAAGGCGTACCTCACCACTTCCTCGCCGCCCGCGACGATCCGGATGTACCCGGGGCCGATCTGGGACATCTGCCCGCCGCCGTCGAGCGCCGCGGTGAAGGAGAGCTTCTGGATGGACGCCGGAATGCGGTCGAGCGTGACGCGGAAGGACTCGGTGTCACCGGACTGCTCGCCGAGGAGCTGGATGGACTCCTCGGGCGATTTCGGCTGATTGAAGAAGATGAAGTACCGGTCGTCGGAGAGCTGCTCGTTGGCGTCGAGACCGAAGCAACTGATGTCGAAAGTCAGCCCCGGTGCCGCGATCTGCACACCTACGTACAGATCCGTCCCTTGCGTGAGATCACTGATCTTGGCCTTGTGGCCGCGTTGGAATTCCCTGGCCATGCGTAACGACCGTCCCCCATCCCGAAGGTAAATCCGTCGCGTCAGGCTAACCGCAAACGACGACAACGGACCAAGCCGGTACACACCCGGTACAGAATCGGCGAACGCGGACGACTCCCCGTCACTCCTCGCGGGCGGCGGGCAGCTGATCGGCCGCCACCACGCCCTCCAGATACCCGCGGGCGCGCTCGGTGCGCGGATACGCCTCCAGCAGCCGCCAGAACCGCGGACCGTGCCCGGGAACGAGCAGATGCGCCAGCTCGTGGAGGAGCACGTAGTCGACGACGTACTCCGGCATGCCCTGCAGCCGGTGCGAGAGCCTGATGCTGCCTTCGGCGGGGGTGCACGAACCCCAGCGGGTGTTCTGGTTGGTCACCCAGCGCACCGAGACGGGCCTGGCGCGACCGTCGAAATACTGGGCGGACAGCCGTGCGGCACGCTCTTCCAGCTCCGTGTCGCCCAGGACGCGCTTGTTCTCCTGGGCGGCGAGCTTGTCCAGCATCACGCCCACCCAGCGCCGCTCCTCCGCCTCCGACATCCGGGCGGGGATGAGCACGATCGTGCGGTCGCCCTCCCGGTAGGCGGAGACCGACTTCCTGCGCCGGGTACTCCTGCGGACCTCGACCGCGCTCGTCACCGAAGCGCGGGGCGGATGGGCTGCCGCGCTGCGCTGATGGCTTCCGGCGCTGCGCGCGGGGGTCTCCCCGGCGAAGCCGGACGACGGGTCGACGGGCACGCCACGACGTTACCCGCTGTCCGTGGGGGAAGTCCCGCCCCGGGGACGGTTGACTGCGATCCGCGGATTGCACGATTAACAGCCTGTGCCTGTGGACAACTCCGCGCACGGTTCGAGGCAGGCCCGCATTCTGACGGTGGTCCTGCGGAAAGATCCGCGGATCATCCGGTCTGCGGGCGTATCCGCGCCCGCGACACCGCTCGGGGGGAGAAGTCATGTATCCGATGCTGAAGCCCGCACTGCGGCGCGCCTGGCGTGGCCGGAACACCGTGCAGTTCGGTGTGACACCCGCGCATGCCGTGACGCTCGGTCCGGTGGACCTCGCCACGGGAAGCTTTCTGGAACTGCTCGACGGCACGCGGGGGCTGCCGCTGCTGCACGAACAGGCACGCGCCCTGGACTTGTCGGAACATCATGTGGACGTCCTGCTCCGGCGGTTGACGGAGGCAGGGCTCCTCGACGACCCCAGGTCGGCGGGCCCCGAAGCCGATGCGCTGCGTCGCCGTGCCGAAGTGATGGACCGCCAGCGTCCCGACGTGGCCTCGCTGTCGGTCGTCCGGCCCGAGCCGGGCGGTGGGCTGCGCCGGATGGGGGCCCGGCGGGCGATGCGGGTCCAGGTGCGGGGCGCGGGCCGGGTCGGGGCGTCCATCGCCTCGGTGCTGTCCGGTGCGGGGGTGGGGCAGGTGGAGGTGCTCGACGGGGGCCGGGCCGAGCCCTGGGACGTAGCGCCCGGGGGCCTCCCTCCGGCGTCCGTGGGGGAACGGCGGGATGTGGCGGCCCGGCGGCTCGTCCGCCGTTCCGCACCCGGGCCCGCTCCCCGGCGGGCGAGGACGGACGGGACGGGGGCCGAGCCGGCGGGAGCCGACCTGGCGGGGAGCGCCGGACAGCCGCCCGGCCTGTCCCTGATCATCGTCGCGCCCCGGGACGGCCTCGCGGTGTACGCACCCGTCGCGGATACGGCCGGTCCCTGGATCGCGTCGGGCACTCCTCATCTCTACGCGGGGGTGATCGAGGCCACAGGGGTGGTCGGGCCGCTCGTCCTGCCCGGGGGCACCGGCTGCGCGGGCTGCCTGGAACTGCACCGTGCGGACCGGGATCCGCAGTGGCCCCGGATGCTGGCGCAGTGGCGTTCCGGACGGCGGGGTGCCGTGCCCGCCTGCGATCTGGGGCTCGCGACGGCGGTCGCCGGTCTCGCCGCGGCACATGCCCTGGCTTTTCTGGACGGGGATCTCCCCGCCTGTACCGGAACTCGCTGGGAGGCCGCTCTGCCCCTGCTGGACTGGCGTTCCGAGCAGATCGGCCCGCATGCGGACTGCTCCTGCGGGGCGGCCGGGGGCGCTGGAAGGGAACGGGCCTCCGGTGCGCTTCCGGCGCAGGACACAATGGCGGGGTGACCGCCGCCGCCGGAACGACCACCGGAGACCGAGCGGCACGGCAGTCTGGGAACTGGAGGGGCACATGTCTGATCTTCCCCGGAAGGCGGTTACGCGTACGGCCAAGCTGGCCGCGCTTCCGCTCGGCTTCGCCGGCCGAGCCACCTGGGGTCTGGGCAAGCGGATCGGCGGAAAGTCGGCCGAGCTGGTCGCCCGTGAGGTGCAGCAGCGTACGGCGGACCAGTTGTTCAAGACGCTGGGTGAGCTGAAGGGCGGGGCCATGAAGCTGGGCCAGGCCCTCTCCGTCTTCGAGTCGGCCCTGCCCGAGGAGATCGCCGGGCCCTACCGGGCCGCGCTGACCAAGCTCCAGGAGGCCGCGCCGCCGCTGCCCGCGCGCACGGTTCACGAGGTGCTGGCGACACGGATCGGGGAGGACTGGCGGGAGTATTTCCTGGAGTTCGATGACACGCCGGCGGCTGCCGCCTCGATCGGGCAGGTGCACCGGGCGGTGTGGCACGACGGCCGTGAGGTCGCGGTGAAGGTGCAGTATCCCGGCGCGGGCGAGGCGCTGCTCTCCGACCTCACGCAACTCAGCCGGTTCGCCCGGCTGCTCGGCCCGCTGGTCCCGGGGATGGACATCAAGCCGCTGATCAAGGAGCTGCGCGACCGGGTGTCGGAAGAGCTGGACTACGAGCTGGAGGCGCAGGCGCAGCGGGAGCACGCGGCGGTGTTCGCGGACGACCCGGACGTGGTGGTCCCCCAGGTGGTGCACCAGTCCGACCAGGTGCTGGTGACGGAGTGGATCGACGGGATCCCGCTGTCCGAGGTCATCGTGGAGGGTACGGCGGATCAGCGGGACCGGGCGGGGCAGCTGCTGGCCCGCTTCCTCTTCTCCGGTCCGGCACGCACCGGCCTGCTGCACGCCGACCCGCATCCGGGCAACTTCCGGCTGCTGCCCCCGGTGGCGGAGGACGCGGAGCATGCGGAGGAGGAAGGCGGCGCGGTCGGCTCCTGGCGGCTGGGGGTGCTGGACTTCGGCACCGTCGACCGGCTTCCGGGCGGCCTGCCGCGGACCATCGGCGACTCGTTGCGGCTGACGCTGGAGGGCGACGCAGCGGGCGTTTACGGGCTGCTGCGCGAAGAGAACTTCGTGAAGGAGTCGATCGACCTGGATCCGGACGAGGTCCTCGACTACCTGCTCCCGATCATCGAGCCCACGCAGGTGGAGGAGTTCACCTTCACCCGTGGCTGGATCCGTGACCAGGCGGCCCGGATAGCCGATCCGCGCTCCCCCGCCCATCAGCTCGGCAGGCAGCTGAACCTCCCCCCGTCCTACGTCCTGATACACCGGGTGACGCTCAGCACGATCGGGGTGCTGTGCCAGCTCGGCGCGACGGTGCGGCTGCGCGACGAGCTCGAAGCGTGGCTGCCGGGGTTCCTCGCCGAGACACCGGAGGGGGAGGCAGTCGAGGCGTAGGGAGGGCCGCGGGCTTCCGCGGTCACCACCAGAGGGAGTCGAGGCGGCTCTCGATCGCGCGGATGTGGAGGCGGGCGCAGCTCTCGCAGAAGTGGAGACGGCGCCCGTCCTCCACGGCGCTGAGCCAGGTCACGGGGACGGTGTCGCCGTCGGCGGCGGTACCGCACCGGGCGCACACCATGCTTCCCTCGGCGGGCTGTTCGGGGGGATGGGTCGCCTCGTCCACCTCCTGACGATATCCCCGCGACCGGATCGCCGAGGGCACAACGCACCGCGGGGCCGCCCGTGTCCGGACGGCCCCGCGGTGGGGTGATGGCTGCACAGGTCAGTGCATGACCGCCATGGCCAGCGCGCGGCGGGCGCGCAGCGAGGCGCGCTCCGCCCGGCGCTGCATCCGGCGGGCGGCCACCAGGCGGGCCGACTGGCGGTCCTCCTGGGCCTCCCGCAGGCGGTCGTGCATATGCGCACGCGCCAGGGCTTCTGGGATGAGTTGCATTTCGCGGGTCCTGTTCTGACGCGAGTCGTTCGCGCCGATGATGGTGACGTCGGGGGTGGCGGAGCCGACGGGCTCCTTCGTGGGGGTGATCATTGGTGCCTGATTCCGAGGGTCATGTGTATGGGGGCGGTCGATCGTTCCGATGCGCAGACTGTGTGTGGGGGCGGGGACCCCACAGGTCGCGGTCACGCGGCGACCGGGTTCTTGCGCGGACGGCCACGCGGACGCTTGCGGGCCACGACGACACCCTGGACGAAGAGCTCGCCGCCCCAGACACCCCACGGCTCGCGGCGGTCCTTCGCGCCGGCGAGGCAGGCCTCGACGAGCGGGCAGGTGCGGCAGAGGGACTTGGCGTACTCGACGTCGGCGGGCGACTCGGCGAAGAAGACCTCGGGGTCGTAGGAGCGGCACGGGACGGGCACGCCGAGGTTCTCGATGGCGTCGTCGAGCGCGGTGAGCGTGGTGAGCGGGGTCAAGGTGGAGTCCTCCGTGGAGCCGGGCGGCGAGATCGGGGTGGAAAGCGGTACTGACGGGGCGTGCGTTTCGATGTGCACGGCGGGTGGTGTCCTCGTCTGGTCGTGCCGGCCTGTTGGCCGGTTGGCGGCTGCTGGTACCAGGTCCTGCTTGTCCCGAGGCTCCTTCGTTCCGTCCCGTCCGTTCGGACAAAACAAAAGGGCCGCGGATCCCGAGTGGGGTTCCGCGGCCCTGAAGGCGCCGGCCTGATGCTGGATCAGGCTGGATCACTCCAGGGTTCAGGCCCACGGAAGGCCCACATCGTGTGGTGCTGCGTCTGCGTCTTGATTCCGGCACCGGCTGCCGCAAAGGCATAGGCCTGAGCCTGTGCCGCCTTCGCTACTGCTGCCGCCGGTGCCTCGATCGGTCGCTCATTGCGCTCCCGCATCACGGGGAGGCTCGCCAGGGCCAGCGGACGGGCGGCAGAGATGCCGGACAGACCGGTGGCGTGAAGCGAGGCAACCGAGGAGCGGGTGAGGCCGAGCGAGCAGGCGGAGACGACCGAGAGATCGGTCATTTTCTGGGTTTCGATGATGCTGATCACTTCAATCGCCTCCTCTCGGCGTCTCATGGGACCGGCCGGGGCCGGTCCTGCGTATTCGGATAAGTACAGCACGGATTCAGGGCTTCAGAGAAGTCGCTGTTCCCGTGGTTAAGAACCTATGGTGACGACTGGTGCGCGCGCAAACTATTTTCTGGACGAGTTTTTCTCATGTCTCGTCGTCGCTCTCCTCGGGCTCGCCATCAAGCCCCTCACCTGCACAGATGGCCAGAACGTCGGGGCCGAAGCGGCTCAGCTTCCGGTTGCCGACGCCGGCGATGACGACGAGCTCGCCCTCGGTGGACGGCACGGCCTCGGCGATCGCCATGAGGGTCTTCTCGGTGAACACGCAGTAGTCCGGCTGACCGAGCAGGGCCGCCTGGCCCGCGCGCCAGTCGTGCAGCCGCTCGTACAGCGCCTCGTCCATGTCCGAGGGGCACTCCTCGCAGCGCATCAGCTTCATCGCGCCCGCGTCGGTGAGCGTCCGTCCGCAGACCCGGCAGCGGACGTGGCTCCTGGGCTTGCGCTCGACGGCCGGCGCCCGCTCGGCGGCCGCTGCCCGGCCGGTGCCCCGGTCGATCCCGCCGCCCCCGCCGACGCCGCCCCGCGCGCCGGATCCCGTCGAGCCGGGCCGCAGCCCGTTCAGGAACCGGGTCGGCCGCCGGCTCGCCCGGCCGCCCGGCGACCGGGACAGCGCCCAGGAGAGCGAGAGGTGGACGCGGGCGCGGGTGATCCCCACGTACAGCAGGCGGCGCTCCTCCTCGACCTGCTCGTCGGTCTTGGCGTAGGCGATCGGCATCATGCCCTCGGTCAGGCCGACCAGGAACACCGCGTCCCACTCCAGGCCCTTCGCCGCGTGCAGCGACGCGAGGGTCACCCCCTGGACCGTCGGGGCGTGCTGGGCGGCCGCCCGCTCGTCCAGCTCGCGGACCAGGTCGGTCAGGGTCGCCCCGGGCTTCGCCGTCTCGAAGTCCTCCGCCAGGCGCACCAGCGCCGCCAGCGACTCCCAGCGGTCGCGCACGGCCCCGGATCCGGCGGGCGGGCGGGTGGTCCAGCCCTTGGTGGAGAGCACCGCCCGCACCTGGGAGGCCAGGTCCTGTGCCCCGTCGAGGAGGGAGTCGTTGCGGCCGGCGCGGGCCGCGCCGCGCAGGGCGGTGCCCGCCTCGCGGACCTCGGCCCGCTCGAAGAACCGCTCGGCGCCGCGCAGCTGGTAGGGCACCCCGGCGTCCGCGAGGGCCTGCTCGTAGATCTCGGACTGGGAGTTGACGCGGTAGAGCACGGCGATCTCGCCGGCCGGCACGCCCGCGGCGATGAGGTCGCGGATGCGCCGGGCGGTGGACTCGGCCTCGGTGGGCTCGTCCCCGTACTCCGTGTAGGCCGGCTCGGGGCCCTTGTCGCGCTGCGAGACCAGCTCCAGGCGGTGGTCGGCTGCCTTGCCGTGGGCCTGGCTCAGCAGGCCGTTGGCGAGGTGGACGACCTGGGGGGTGGAGCGGTAGTCGCGGACCAGCTTGACCAGGGTCGCCCCGGGGTGGCGGGTGCGGAAGTTCAGCAGGTGGTCGGGGGTGGCCCCGGTGAAGGAATAGATCGTCTGGCTGGCGTCGCCGACCACGCAGAGATCCTCCCGGTCGCCGACCCAGAGGTCGAGCAGCCGCTGCTGGAGCGGGCTCACGTCCTGGTACTCGTCGACGACGAAGTGCTGGTACTGGCCGCGCACGTGCTCGGCGATGTCGGTCCGGTCCTGGAGGATGCCGACGGTGAGCAGCAGCACGTCCTCGAAGTCGATCACCGAGCGGTCGCGCTTGAGCTGTTCGTACGTGGAGTAGATCTGGGAGAGGACCGCCGGATCGCGGGGGGCGTCGCGCTGGGTCTTGGCGACCGCCGCCGGATAGTCGGCGGGGACGGTCTGGGTGACCTTGGCCCACTCGATCTCGCCGGTGACGTCCCGCAGCTCGTTGCGGTCGAGCCGGAGCTCGCAGCGGGCGGCGGCCTCGGCGACCAGCTGCACCTTCCGCTCCAGCAGCCGGGGCAGCTCGCCACCGACTGCTTTCGGCCAGAAGTACTGGAGTTGGCGGAGGGCGGCGGAGTGGAAGGTCCGCGCCTGGACGCCGGTCGCGCCGAGCTGGCGGAGGCGGCCGCGCATCTCTCCCGCTGCCCGGTTGGTGAAGGTGACGGCGAGCACGGTGGCCGGCTGGAGGATGCCCGCCCGCACCCCGTACGCGATGCGGTGGGTGATCGCGCGGGTCTTGCCCGTACCGGCTCCGGCCAGCACGCACACCGGTCCGTGCAGGGCGAGCGCCACCTCGCGCTGCTCGGGGTCGAGCCCGTCGAGCACGGCGTCCGGGGTCTCGGGAACCTGTGGGAAGAGGGTGGAGTGCGTTGCTGCTGTCACCCCGCCATGCTGCCAGGTCCCCGGGGGCGGATGCGGCGGTTGTCCACAGGGGTGAGGCATTCGTCGTACCGGGGCGGGCTGTGCGGGGCCGGTCCCGGAGCGGGCTGTGCGGGGCCGGTCCCGGGGACCGTACCGGGACGGTGGGAATGGTGGCCGCCTCCCGTACGTTCCTTAACCGTGCGGGAGCGCTGCGGTGAGCGGCCGGACCGCATGTGACGCTGCCGGCCGCGCAGCGGTACGGACGAGACGAAGGAGCGCCAGCGACATGGCGGGCACTGTGACGATGTACAGCACCACCTGGTGCGGCTACTGCCGTCGGCTGAAGAGCCAGATGGACCGCGAGGGCATCGCGTACAACGAGGTCAACATCGAGCACGACCCGGAGTCGGCCGCGTTCGTCGAGAAGGCGAATGGCGGAAACCAGACGGTCCCGACGCTGCTGATCGTGGCCCCCTCGGGCACCGAGTCGGTCATGACGAACCCGTCGCTCGCCCAGGTGAAGCAGGCGCTCGCCGCCTGATCCAGCGGATGGAACGACCGCCCGTCGCGCGTACGACTGCCCCCGGCACCGCCGGGGGCAGTCGTGTGTCCGGGGGTGCTGACCTCAGGCGGTCCGGTTCACGGCGCCCGGCCTCGGGAGCGGCTTGCCGTACCAGAGCTCGATCAGGCGGGCCGCGATGGAGATGCCGAAGGGGGGCATGACCTCGCCGGACTCGAAGGCGGCGGTGAGGTCCTCGCGGGAGAACCAGCGGGCCTCCTCGATCTCCTCGCCGTCGACCTGGATGTCGAAGGAAGTGGCCCGTGCCATGAAGCCGAGCATCAGGCTGGAGGGGAACGGCCACGGCTGGCTGGCGATGTACTCGACCTCGCCGACGGTGATCCCGGCCTCCTCGTAGACCTCGCGGGCCACGGACTGCTCGATCGACTCCCCCGGCTCGACGAATCCGGCGAGCGTGGAGAAGCGGCCCTCCGGCCAGTGCACCTGGCGGCCCAGCAGGGCCCGGTCCTGGTCGTCGGTGACCAGCATGATGACCGCCGGGTCGGTGCGCGGGTAGTGCTCGGCCCCGCAGGCCTGGCAGCGGCGGATGTGACCGGCCGCCGCGATGACGGTCCGCTCGCCGCAGCGGGAGCAGAAGCGGTGGAGGCGCTGCCAGTTCTCCAGGGCGACGGCGTGGACCATCAGCCCCGCGTCGCGGGGGCCGAGGAGAAGACCCGCTTCGCGGAGTCCGGCCGGGCGGGCCGACTGGTCCATGCGGCCGGGCAGCGAGTCCTTCTGGAGCGCGAAGTAGCTGACGCCCATCTCGTCGGTGCCGAGGAAGTACCGGTGGGTCTCGGTGACCGGGGCCTCGAAGGCCGGGGTCATGACGATCTCCGTGCCGCCGTCGGGGGTGTCGTCGATCAGCACCTGCCCGCCGGAGACGACGAAGACACGGGTCGTCGGGTGGCTCCACGCCACGGCCAGCCACGCCTCGTCGAGACGGTGGTATGCCGCGCGGTCGATGCCGCTCGGCGCGGTGAGGCCGATCGGGCGGTCTGCGGTGGCGTTGTCGAAGGTGCTCACAGGTGCTTCCTACTCCCCCTGGGTGGATCGGGTGTGCACGGTTGCGTGGAGGTGCGGCGGATTCATCGGCCCAGCGCCGAGGCCAGCTCGCCCCACAGGTGGGCGGCCGTCTCCACGCCCTTGAAGAGAAGGTCCAGCTCGACCTTCTCGTCGGGGGCGTGCCAGCCGTCGGAGGGTACGGAGATGCCGAGGAAGAGGACGGGGGCGCCGAGCACGTCCCTCAGGTCGGCGGCGGGGCCCGAGCCCCCTTCGCGGGTGAAGAGGATCTTGCTTCCGAAGGCCCGGCCCATCGCGCGGGCCACCGCCTTGAGGGCGGGGTGGTCCAGCGGGGTCAGGCAGGGGCGGGTGGCGGGCTGGAAGGCGATCGTGTGCCGGATGCCCGCGGGGACGCGGGACTCCACCCAGGCGCGGACGGTCTCCTGTACGCGGTCGGGGTCCTGGCCGTCGACCAGCCGGAAGCTGATCTTCACCAGGGCGGAGGAGGGGATGATCGTCTTGCTTCCGGCGCCCTGGTAGCCGCCGCCGATGCCGTTGACCTCGGCGGTGGGGCGGGCCCAGACGCGCTCCAGCGTGGAGTACCCGGCCTCGCCGACCGCGGCCCCCGACTTGGCGGTGCGCAGCCAGGTGGCCTCGTCGAAGGGCAGCTCGGCGAAGAGGGCCCGTTCGGTATCGGTGAGGTCGGTGACCCCGTCGTAGAAGCCGGGGATCGCGACCCTGCCGTCCTCGTCGTGGAGGGCCGCGACCAGGCGGGCGATCGCGGTGGCGGGGTTGGGGACGGCTCCGCCGAACGATCCGGAGTGGATGTCCTGGGCGGGGCCGGACAGCTCGATCTCGCACTCCGCGAGGCCGCGCATGCCGGTGCAGACGGTGGGGGTGTCCTCGTCCCACATGCCGGTGTCCGAGACGATCACCGCGTCGGCGGCGAGCCGGTCCGCCTGCTGCTCGGCCAGGGCGCGGAAGTTCGGGGAGCCGGACTCCTCCTCGCCCTCGATCAGCAGCTTGAGGTGCACGGCGGGGGTGGTGCGGCCGGTCGCGGCGAGGTGGGCGCGGACCCCGAGGGTGTGGAAGAACACCTGGCCCTTGTCGTCGGCCGCGCCGCGTGCGTACATCCGGCCGTCCCGGATCACCGGCTCGAACGGGTCGGTCGCCCAGCCGTCCTCGCGGGCCGCGGGCTGGACGTCGTGGTGGCCGTAGACCAGGACGGTCGGGGCGTCCGGGTCCTCGCTCGGCCACTCGGCGAAGACCGCCGGGGCGCCGGGGGTCTCCCAGATCTCGCTGACCGGGAAGCCGGTCTCCTTGAGCTTGGCGCTCAGCCACTCGGCACTGCGCCGTACGTCCCCGTCGTGCTCCGGCTGCGCGGATACGGACGGGATGCGCAGCCACTCCGCGAGGTCGTCGAGGAAGGCTGCGCGGTGCTGCTCGGTGTACGTACGGACGGCGCTGTCCGGGGTCTCGCTCATGCTCTTGAGCCTATCCGTCCTAGGGGTCCGGCTCGTCCAGCAGGATCCGCTCCAGCTCGCTCCGGCCGGGCAGCCCTTGCGGACGGACGGTCTCGCCGGTGCGTACGTAGAGGAAGGTGGCGGTGACGGCGTCGAGCGGCAGATCGTGCAATTCGGCCCAGGCGAGCCGGTAGACGGCGAGCTGGAGCGGGTCGGCGGTGCGGTGGCGGGTGGTCTTCCAGTCGACGATCTCGTAGGTGTCGCCCGTGCGGTAGACGGCGTCGATCCGGCCCCGGATCACCCGGCCCGCGAGCGTGATCTGGAACGGGCTCTCCACGCGGTACGGCGTGCGCCGGGCGTACGCGGTGCGCTCGAACGCCTCCTTCAGCTCGGCGAGGTCCCGCTCGTCGGCGATCTCGGCGTCGCTCTCGTCGCCGCCGGGCAGTTCGTCGGGGCCGAGCATCGGCAGCGGCAGCTCCTCGTACCGGGACTCCACCCAGGCGTGGAACCGGGTGCCCCGGCGGGCGGCGGGCTGCGGGGGGCGGGGCATGGGTCGGGCCAGCTCCCGGGCGAAGGCGTCGGGGTCCTCGGCCAGCCGCAGCAGCTGGGTGGCGGAGAGCGAGGCGGGGACGACGACCTCGCGCACGGTGGCGCGGGCGCGGCGCAGCTCCCCGGCGAGGGAGTCGAGGTCCCGGTCCCAGGAAGCGAGGGTGCGGGCCTCCTCGGGGGTGAGCCGGTCCGCCGGCTCCTCCTGCGGGTGCCGGGCGGCCGGTTCCTCCTGCGGGTGCCGGGCGGCCGGGATGTGCGGGGCGGGCTCGTGAGCCGTCTCCGGTTCGGCCCGCGGCGCGTCCTTTGGGCGCTCGGTCGGGAGCGCGTCCCAGTCCCAGTCCTCGTCGAAGGGAGCCTCGTCGAGAGGTACGCCATCGGGAGGTACGTCGTCCTCGTCGAACGGTACGTCGTCGGGCTCGGGCCCGTACGCCGGCGGCTGTTCGTCCCCCTGAACGGCCATGCGCTCCAGGTGGGCCAGCACCGTGTCCCGGGCTGCGCGGCGGCGGGCGAGGGCGTCGGCGTCGAGCGGGAGCGGCCAGGCCAGGTCGGCGTCCGGTGCCGCGAGGGCCGGGTTCTCCTCGTCCTCGGCGGGCTCGTCCGCCCAGGCCTCGATCTCGCCGTGGCCCGCGGCGCAGTGCTCGTACAGCGCCTCCAGGAAGGCGGACGGGCCGCGCGTCCTCTTCTGGGAGGGGCCCCACCAGTGGCCGGAGCCGAGGAGCAGGGAGCGGGGCCGGGTGAAGGTGACGTAGCCGAGGCGCAGCTCCTCCGTGTGCTGATGCTCCTTCATCTCCTCCTTGAACGCCTTGACGCCCTTGGCGTCGAAGCTGTCGACGGCCGGGAGCGTCGCCGCGTCGCCGCGCAGGGCGTGCGGGAGCACCTTGGCCTGGGCGGTCCAGGCGTCGCGGGACTGGCCGCTGGGGAACTGGCCCGTGACCAGCCCGGGCACGGCGACGACGTCCCACTCCAGGCCTTTGGACTTGTGGGCGGTGAGGACCTTGACGGTGTTCTCGCCGCCGGGCAGCGCGTTGTCGAGGCCCTTCTCGTACTGCGCGGCGGTGCGCAGGAAGCCGAGAAAGGCGAGGAGGGTGGCCTCGCCGTCGAGGGAGGCGAACCGGGCCGCTGTGTCGAGGAAGTTGGCGAGGGTCTCACGGCGGCGGGCGGCCAGCGCCTGCGGGGACGCCGACAGCTCGACCTCCAGGCCGGTGGTGGCCAGGACCCGGTGCAGGACGTCCATCAGGGGGTCGGCCAGGGAGCGGCGCAGGTCGCGCAGCTCGCGGGCGAGGCGGGCGAAGCGGACGCGGGCCTCGGCGGAGAACGGCAGCCCGTCGTCGGCCGCGTCCCCCGCGACCAGGAAGGTGTCCAGCGCGTCGGCGAGCGATATCACCTCGGCCGGGTCCGTGCCCTCGACGGCGTCCGCGAGCCGCTGGTCCGCGTCGGCGTCGTCCCCGAGGCCGGCCCGGTGCACGAGGAGGCGGGCGCGGCGGCCCAGGAGCGCGAGGTCGCGGGGGCCGATGCGCCAGCGCGGTCCGGTGAGAAGACGGACCAGGGAGGCGTTGGCCCCCGGGTCCTGGAGGACCTCGCAGACGGCGACCAGGTCGGCCACCTCGGGCAGGTGCAGCAGCCCGGCGAGGCCGACGACCTCGACCGGGATGTCGCGGGCGACCAGGGCCGCCTGGATCTCGGGGAAGTCCCCGGCGGTGCGGCACAGGACGGCGATCTCGCCGGGCGGGGTGCCGGTGCGCACGAGGTGGGCGAGGGAGTCGGCGAGCCAGTCGATCTCCTCGGTGTGCGTGTTCAGCAGGGCGCAGCGGACCTGGCCGTCCCGCTCGGCGCCCGGCGCGGGGCGCAGCGCCTCGACGCCCTCGTGCATCGCGCGCAGCGGCTCGGCGAGGCCGTTGGCGAGCTGGAGGAGGCGGCCGCCGCTGCGCCGGTTCTCGCTGAGGCTGTAGCGGGTGGCGGGGGCGCCGTCGGCGTGCGGGAAGTGCTCGGGGAAGTCGTCGAGGTTGGCGACGGACGCGCCGCGCCAGCCGTAGATCGCCTGGCAGGGGTCGCCGACGGCGGTCACCGCGTGGCCGGTGGGCGCGGGGTCGGCCGCGCCCGCCTCCGTACCGCCGCTGCCGCCCCCGAACAGTGCGGAGAGCAGCAGCCGCTGGGCCACCGATGTGTCCTGGTACTCGTCGAGGAGGACGACCCGGAACTCCTCGCGCAGGATCCTCCCCACCTCGGGCCGGGTGAGGGCCAGCTCGGCGGAGAGGGCGATCTGGTCGCCGAAATCCAGGAGGTCCCGGCTGCGCTTGGCGGTCCGGTAGCGCTCGGTGAGGCCGAGGAGGGAGCGGCGGGCCTCGGCGGTCTCGGGGATCTTGCGCAGGTCGGCGTTGCTGAGCTTGGCGGTGGCCAGCTCCCGCAGCAGCTCGGTGTCGTACGTCTCCAGTGCCCCGGGGCGTACGAGGTGTTCGGACAGCTCCCCGTCGAGCGCCAGGAGGTCGCTGACCAGCGTCGGAAAGGACCGGGTGAGCGCCGGATAGGGGCCGGGGGCCTCGCGCAGCACCTTCGCCGCCAGCTGGTAGCGGGTGGCGTCGGCGAGGAGGCGGGTGGTCGGCTCCAGGCCGATGCGCAGGCCGTGCTCGGTGAGGAGGCGGCCGGCGAAGGCGTGGTACGTGGAGATGGTGGGTTCGCCCGGGGGGTTGTCCGGGTCGATGACGTCGGGGTCGGTGACCCCGGCGGCGATGAGGGCCTTGCGGACGCGCTCGGCCAGCTCGCCCGCCGCCTTGTTGGTGAAGGTGAGGCCGAGGACCTGCTCGGGCGCGACCTGTCCGGTGCCGACCAGCCAGACCACGCGGGCGGCCATCACCGTGGTCTTGCCCGACCCGGCTCCGGCCACGATCACCTGCGGGGCGGGCGGCGCGGTGATGCAGGCCGTCTGCTCCGGGGTGAACGGGATCCCGAGGAGCTCCTTGAGCTGCTCGGGATCGGTGATGCGTGAGGACACCCGGACAACGGTAACCGGGCCCGCCGACAACCCGGTACGAACCGGAAGCCTTGGCTACTCCACCACCTGGCGTCCCTCCGGCTGCGCGCTGCACGAGGCCCGGAAGGCGCAGTGGGCGCAGTGGGTTCCGGTGGTGGGCGTGAAGCGTTCGTCCAGGACCTTTCCGGCCGCCGTGGCGAGCAGGTCGGAGACCCACTCCCCCGCCGGCGGTTCCTGCGCCTGGATCTTGGGGAAGGCGTCGCCGCCCTCCTTCTTGGGGGCGGGCTGGCGGAGCTGGACCAGTTCGGCGCCGCCCGGCTCGGGGCGCTTCCCGTCGAAGACCTCGTCCACCGCGCCCTCGCGGACGGCGAGCTGGTAGACGGCGAGCTGGGGGTGGGCGGCGACCTCGTCCTTGGTGGGCGTGCCCTTGCCGGTCTTGAAGTCGACGACGTACGCCCGGCCCTCGGCGTCCTGTTCGACCCGGTCCATGGAGCCCCGGATGCGCACCGCGTACTCCCCCGCCTCCAGGGTCACGTCGAAGTCGTGCTCGCTCGCGGTGGGCGTGCGGCCGCCCCGGTCCAGGACGTGCCAGTGCAGGAAGCGTTCCAGGGCGGCGCGGGCCTGGTCCTTCTCCTGCTCGGACTTCCAGGGGGCGTCGAAGGCGAGGCCGTTCCACACGGAGTCCAGGCGTTCCATGAGGACGTCCAGATCGGCGGGGGTCCGGCTGGAGGCGACCTCGTCGGCGAGTACGTGGACGACGTTGCCGAACCCCTGGGCGGCGGTGGCCGGGGCGTCGGCCTTCACCTCGCGGCCCAGGAACCACTGGAGGGCGCAGGTGTTGGCGAGCTGGTCGAGCGCGCTGCCGGAGAGGGTGACGGGCTGGTCGCGGTCGCGCAGCGGGACGGCGGAGCGGGTCGGCTCGTCCAGGCCCCACCAGCGGTAGGGGTGGGCCGCGGGCACCAGCAGCTGCCCCTCGTCGTCGGTGAGCGCGGCGAGCCGGGCGAGGCGGTGGGCGGCGGCCTCGCGCAGGGCGTCGGAGGCGGCCGGGTCGACGGTGGTGGCGCGCAGTTCGGCGACGAGCGCGGCGACGGCCAGGGGGCGGCGCGGGCGGCCGGTGACGTCCCGCGGCTCGACGCCCAGCTCGGTCAGGAAGCGGGAGGGCTGGTCGCCGTCGTCGGCGGGGGCCTTCACGGCGGTGACGACGAGGCGCTCGCGGGCGCGGGTGGCGGCGACGTAGAAGAGGCGGCGCTCCTCGGCGAGGAGGGCGCCGGGCGTGAGGGGTTCGGCGAGCCCGTCGCGGCCGATCCGGTCCGCCTCCAGGAGGGAGCCCCGGCGGCGCAGATCGGGCCAGAGGCCCTCCTGGACCCCGGCGACGACGACGAGCCGCCACTGAAGGCCCTTGGAGCGGTGGGCGGTCATCAGGCGTACGGCGTCGGGGCGGGCGGTCCGCCGGGAGAGGGTGTCGGCGGCGATGTCCTGGGCGTCGACCTCCTCCAGGAAGTTGAGGGCCCCGCGCCCGCCGGTGCGCTCCTCGGCGCGGGCGGCCGTGTCGAACAGGGCGCACACCGCGTCGAGGTCGCGGTCGGCGTTGCGCCCGCCGGCCCCGCCGCGCAGCGCGGCCCGCTCCAGCCGGCCGGGCCAGGGGGTGCCGTTCCACAGGGTCCACAGGGCCTCCTCGGCGGTGCCGCCGCCTTCGAGGAGTTCACGGGCCTTGCGCAGGAGCGCGCCGAGGCGCTGCGCTCCGTGGGCGTACGCCGGGTCGTGCGTGACGAGCCGTTCGGGCTCGGCCAGCGCACGGGCCAGCAGTTCGTCGGAGGGGGCGGGGACCCGGATCCCGGCGGCGCGCTCCTCGTCGCGCAGGGCCCGGCCGAGCCGGCGCAGGTCGGCGGCGTCCATGGAACCGAGGGGCGAGGTGAGGAGGGTGAGAGCGGTCTCGGTGTCGAGCCGGGGAGGCGCTTCGGCCTCGTCCTGCGCCGCGTCGGCGCGGGCGGTGCGGAGCGCCGCCGTGGCCACGGCCCGCAGGGCCGTCAGGAGCGGGGCGACGGCCGGTTCGTGGCGCAGCGGGAGGTCGTCGCCGTCGACCTCCAGGGGGACGCCGGCGGAGGTGAGGGCGCGGCGGACGGCAGGCAGCGAGCGGCCCCCGGCCCGTACCAGCACGGCCATCTCCTGCCACGGCACCCCGTCCTCCAGATGGGCGCGGCGCAGCAGGTCCGCGATGTTCTCCAGCTCCGTGGACGCGGTCGGGTAGGTGTACGTCTCGACGTTGCCGCCGTCCCGGACGGCGTGCAGCTCGCGGTGGGCGCGGACGGTGTCGGCGGGCAGCCGGGTCAGCGGCATCCGGCGGGTGAGCAGCCGGGTCGCCGCGAGCAGCCCGGCCCCGGAGCGGCGCGAGGTGGTCAGGACGCCCACCGGCGCGGGGCCGCCGTCGGCCCGGCGGAAGGTGTCCGGGAAGTCGAGGATGCCGTTCACGTCGGCGCCCCGGAACGTGTAGATCGACTGGTCGGGGTCGCCGAAGGCGATCAGCGTCCGCCCGCCGCGCGCGTCCTCGCCGCGCCCCCGGGCGTACTCCGGCGCGCGCCCCCGGTTGCCGGCCAGCGCGTGCAGCAGGCGCACCTGCGCGGGGTCGGTGTCCTGGTACTCGTCGACGTACACCGCGTCGTACGCCCCCGCGAGCCGCTCCGCCACCTCGGGGCGCTCGGCGAGCAGGACCGCGCGGTGCACCAGCTCCGCGTAGTCCAGGACGCCCTGGGCGTCGAGGACGTCGAGGTACTCGGCGAGGAACCGGGCCGCCGCCGTCCAGTCCGGGCGGCCGGTGCGGCGGGCGAAGTCGGCCAGCGCGTCGGGGCCGAGGCCCAGCTCGCGGCTGCGGGCCAGCACGGCGCGCACCTCGTCGGCGAAGCCGCGGGTGGTCAGGCAGGACCGCAGCTCGTCCGGCCAGCGGACATGGGCCAGGCCCTCCTTCTCCAGGTCGAGCTGGCCCGCGAGGAGTTCGCGGACGGTGACGTCCTGCTCGGGCCCGGACAGCAGGCGCAGCGGATCGGCGAACAGGTCGGCGTCCTGGTGGGCCCGGACCAGCGCGTAGCAGTACGAGTGGAAGGTGGTGGCCTGCGGTCCGCGCGCCGCGCCGAGCCGGGCCGCCATCCGGTCGCGCAGTTCGGTCGCGGCCTTGCGGCTGAAGGTGAGGACGAGGATGCGGGCGGGGTCCGCCCCCCGGTTCACCCGGGCGGCGACGGATTCGACGAGGGTGGTGGTCTTGCCGGTGCCGGGCCCGGCCAGGACCAGCAGCGGGCCGCTGAGGTGGTCAACCACCGCGCGCTGGCCTGCGTCCAGGAGGGGGGGATCCACGGAGCCCGGCGGAGTGCGCACCAGCCGGTACGCACCCGTGGTCCGCGGCCGTGACTCACGGTGCGGACTGTGCCGGGTGGAGGAGGAACTCACGTGGATCGCCGGTCCTGGGGGTGTGCGCGGGTGTACTGGTGATGAGGAACAGGTTCGGTGCAGCCGAGGCAGTGGAGGAGGGGGGCGGACGTGCCGCGCGATGACGACGCTACGCCAGCGGCGGCGCGGGAGGCGGCGCGTGCGCTGCGTCTCTCGTCACGTCCTGGGCCGGGTCGGGCAGGCGCTGCCGGGGGCGTACGACGGAGACTGTCAGGTGTGAACCTCGTCGCCCGGCCCGTCCTGACCTCCCGGACCGCTCTGCCCCCCGGGCCGGTCGTGACCTCCCGGACCGCTCCGTCCCCCGGGCCGGTCCTGACCCCCGGAAGCGTCCCGGCCGCCTGGGCTTCCCGGACCGCCCCGCTCTCCCCGCGCGGTGTCAGCGGTCTCGTCGGCCCGCCCGCCGCTTCCGCCGCCGTCCCAGCGGGCGCGCCGCATGTCGATGCGCGGAATGTGCCCCTGCGCGTGACGCGAGGCCTCGCGCAGCGGGGTGCCCTCGGCGCGGTAGTGGTCCAGGGCGCGCAGCTCGTGGGCGGGGAGCAGCGTCCCGTCGGCGCGGACGACCCGCCACCACGGCACGGCCGATCCGTACAGCGCCATGGCCCGGCCGACCTGGCGGGGCCCTCCCTCGCCCAGCCACTCCGCGATGTCGCCGTAGCTCATCACCCGGCCGGGCGGGATCAGATCGGCCACATCGAGGACGCGCTCCGCGTACTCCGGCAGCTCCGCGTAGTCCGGCGGTTCGGCGCCGGAAGGGGCGGTGCCGGAACCGCCCCCGTCCGTCTGGTGCTGGCTCATCCGCCCCATCCTGCCGTACGCCACCGACAGAGCGCCCGAATCGGTATCCGTCCCGGCACACAGCGTGCACGCAGGTGCAAAGGAGCGTATGTTGCGCTTCCCGCGCCCGTGCAATCCACCCTGATGCCCCCCTCTGTCTGCGGGCCGTGCCACCATCATGCGGGCGGTGACCGGTGATACCAGAACACGAAGACGAACCAGAGGCGACGAAGGAGCAGGGCGTGCAGCCACCGAAGGCGGCGGACGCCTCCGATGCCGGGGAGCGCCCGCAGGGTGATCCCGAGTCCTCCGGATCGCCCCGCGCCGACGCCGGTTCACCCCGCGCCGACGGCCCCACGACGTCCACCACCGGACATCTGGCCGGCTCGACGCTGGCCTCCGCCGAGGCCGCGCTGACCGACCGCGTCTCGGGGGACGAGCCGCTGCTCCCCGCCCGGGTGCACCGCCCCTCCGACCTGATGCGGCTGCTCATCGGGGTGCTCGCGATCGCGGTGCTGTTCTCGATCGCCGCGTTCGCCCAGGGCACCACCACTGGCCTTGAGGACGACATCTCCAAGGGCACCGAGCAGGCGCCCGACCTGCTGATCAAGATCGCCGGTCTGGTGTCCAGCATCGCCGTGCTGTTGGTGCCGGTCGCCTTCGCCATCGAACGCCTCATCAAACGTGACGGGCTGCGCATCGCGGACGGGGTGCTCGCCGCCGTGCTCGCCCACGGGGTGACGCTCGCCACCGACCTCTGGGTCTCGCGGACCGCGCCCGGCACCATCCAGGACGCGCTGACCCAGCCGCAGACGGCCGGCGGTCTCACCGACCCGGTGCACGGCTATCTCGCACCGGTCATCGCGTACATGACGGCGGTCGGCATGGCCCGGCGGCCGCGCTGGCGTGTGGTGCTGTGGGTGGTGCTGCTGCTCGACGCGTTCGCGATGCTGGTGGGCGGGTACACCACCCCGTTCTCGATCATCCTCACCGTGCTGATCGGCTGGACGGTGGCGTACGGGACGCTGTACGCGGTCGGCTCGCCGAACGTCCGCCCCACCGGCCAGCACCTGATGGCGGGGCTGCGGCACGTGGGCTTCCGCCCGGTCGCGGCGATGCGCACCGAAGACGCCCCGGACCACGCCGACCACAACGACCGGGGGCGGCGCTATCTGGTCACCCTGGAGGACGGCCCGCCGCTGGACGTCACCGTCGTCGACCGGGAACAGCAAGCCCAGGGGTTCTTCTACCGGGCCTGGCGGCGGCTCACGCTGCGCACGCTCACCCAGCGTCGCTCGATCCAGTCGTTGCGCCAGGCCCTGGAGCAGGAGGCGCTGCTCGCGTACGCGGCGATCGCCGCCGGGGCGAACGCGCCCAAGCTGATCGCCACCTCGGAGCTGGGCCCCGACGCGGTGATGCTGGTCTACGAGCACATCGGCGGCCGGTCGCTGGACTCGATGGAGGACGAGGAGATCACCGACGAGCTGGTGCGCAGCGCCTGGCGTCAGGTGAAGGCCCTCCAGTCGCGGCGGATCGCGCACCGCAGGCTGACCGGTGACGCGCTCCTGGTGGATCGTTCCGGCAGGGCGTTCGTGACGGACCTGCGCGGCGGCGAGATCGCCGCGGGCGATCTGGTGCTGCGGATGGACGTGGCCCAACTGCTGACCACGCTGGGCCTGCGGGTGGGGGCCGAGCGGTCGGTGGCCGGGGCGCTGGCCGTGCTCGGCCCGGACGCGGTGGCGGACTGTCTGCCGCTGCTCCAGCCGATCGCGCTGAGCCGCTCCACCCGGGCGACGCTGCGCCGGATCGCCCGCGAGCGTTCGCAGCGCGAGCGGGAGGCGGTGGTGGAGGCCTCGCAGGCGGCCAGGCAGGCGAAGGCGCGGGACGCGGAGGAGGCCGCCGAGGAGGCTGCCCCGGAGCACGGCGAGGAGTCCGGGAGTGTCCTGGCGACGGACTCCAAAGCGGGCGCCAAGGCGGGAGCCAAGGCGGAGCGCAAGTCGCTGCGCACCGAGAAGCAGGCCGAGAAGCGCGCCATCGACGATGCGCTGGAAGAGGCCCGTGAGGAGGATCTGCTCGCCCAGATCCGCCGTGAGGTGCTGCTGATCCGCCCGCAGGCCCCGGTCGAACCGGTCCGGCTGGAGCGGATCAAGCCGCGCACCCTGTTCAGCTTCATCGCCGGGGCCATCGCCGCGTACTTCCTGATCTCGCAGGTCACCCAGGCCGACTTCGGGACGGTCGTGGAACAGGCGGAGTGGGGCTGGGTGACGGCCGCCCTCGGCTTCTCGGCGCTGAGCTACGTGGCGGCGGCGATGAGCCTGCTGGGCTTCGTGCCCGAGCGCGTGTCGTTCCCGAAGACCGTGCAGGCGCAGGTGGCCGGCTCCTTCGTGAAGATCGTCGCGCCGGCCGCCATCGGGGGCGTGGCCCTGAACACCCGCTTCCTCCAGCGGGCCGGGGTGCGCCCCGGTCTGGCGGTGGCGAGCGTCGGCGCCTCGCAGCTCTTCGGGCTCGGCGCCCACATCATGCTGCTGGCGCTGTTCGGCTATCTCACGGGGACGGAGAAGACGCCGGACTCGCTGACCCCGTCCCGGACGGTGATCGCCGGTCTGCTCACGGTCGCGGTGCTGGTGCTGGTGGTGACGGCGATCCCGTTCCTGCGGAAGTTCGTGGTGACCCGGGTGCGCTCGCTGTTCGCGGGGGTCGTGCCGCGCATGCTGGACGTGGTGCAGCGGCCGCAGAAGCTGCTCACCGGTATCAGCGGGATGCTGCTGCTGACCGGTCTGTTCGTGCTCTGCCTGGACGCCTCGATCCGGGCGTTCAGCGGCCCGGGCGTACACCAGTTGAGCTACGCGAGCATCGCGGTGGTCTTCCTCGCCGGGAACGCGATCGGCTCGGCGGCCCCGACGCCGGGCGGGATGGGCGCCGTCGAAGGCGCGCTGACACTGGGCCTGATCGCGGTCGGCCTGCCGGCGGAGGTCGCGGCGCCGGCGGTGCTGCTGTACCGCGTGATGACGCTGTGGTTGCCGGTGCTGCCGGGGTGGATCGCCTTCAACCAGCTGACCCGCAAGGGCGAGCTGTAGCCGGAGGCCCGGGCGCGGCGGGCGGACCCGCCGCACGGGGCCACCCGCGCGCCGCCACCCGCATGGACCGCGCCCGGCCGCGCTCCCCGGCGGCCCGCCGCACGATGGGGTCATGAGGACTTCCCCCGCTCTGCGTGCCGCCGCCCTCGCCGCCACCGCCACCGTGCTGCTGCCGCTGGCCGCCTGTTCGGACGACGGCGACGGGGAGGGGTCCTCGACGCCCACCGGGGCCTCGACCGCCTCGCCGACGTCCACCGCCGAGGACCTGGCGTCGCAGCAGCTCGAATGGTCCCCGTGTCCGCCCCCGAACACGGCCCAGGGCGGCGGCGAGTCGCCGTCCCCGCTGCCCGGCGGTGTGGTGTGGGAGTGCTCCTTCATGGACGTCCCCCTCGACTACGCGAAGCCGGACGGCCGCACGATCGAGCTGGCGCTGGTACGGGGCAAGGCCAGGGACCAGCAGCGGCGGATCGGCTCGCTGGTGTTCAACTTCGGCGGGCCCGGCGCGTCCGGCGTCGCGACGCTGCCCGCGTTCGGCACCGAGTACGACAAGCTCCGCACCCGGTACGACCTGGTGAGCTTCGACCCGCGCGGGGTCGGCCGCAGCGAGGGCGTCGAGTGCGCGGACGACGCCCAGTTGGACGCCTTCTACCAGGAGGACTCCACCCCGGACGACCCGGCCGAGGAGAAGCAGTTCGTCCAGGGCCAGAAGGACTTCATCGCGGACTGCGAGGAGAACTCCGGCTCCGAACTCCCCTTCGTGGGCACGACGAACGCCGCCCGGGACATGGACCTGATGCGCACGGTGCTGGGCGACGACAAGCTGCACTACTTCGGCATCTCGTACGGCACCGAGCTGGGCGGCGTGTACGCCCACCTCTTCCCGGACAAGGTCGGCCGGGCGGTCTTCGACGCGGTGGTCGACCCCACGAAGAACGCCGAGCAGTCCTCCCTCGGCCAGGCCGAGGGGTTCCAGCTGGCCCTGGACAACTTCACGAAGGACTGCGCGGAGCGCGACGACTGCGCGCTGCCCGGGGCCACCCAGCAGGAGGTCGAGCAGGTCATCGCCGATCTGCTGGCCGAGTTGGAGGAGGAGCCCATCGACGGGCTCGGCGACCGGACGCTGACCCAGACGCTGGCCACCACCGGCATCGCGTCCGCCCTCTACTCCAAGGAGACCTGGCCGCTGCTGGAACAGGGCCTGGACGAGGCGGACGGCGGGAACGGCGGGCTGCTGCTCGCCCTGGCCGACTCGCTCAACGGCCGCTCGGAGGACGGGCGGTACGACAACTCCAACGCCGCCAACATCGCCATCAACTGCGCCGACAGCAAGCAGCGGTTCTCCCTGGAGCAGACGAAGGCGGCCCTGCCCGCCTTCCGCGAGGCGTCCCCGCTGTTCGGCGACTACCTGGGCTGGGGGCTGATGAGCTGCACCGGCTGGCCGGTGTCGGGAGCCTGGGAGACCCCGGACGTCAGCGCCCCCGGGGCCGCCCCGATCCTCGTCGTCGGCACCACCGGTGACCCGGCCACCCCGTACGCGGGCGCCAAGGCGATGGCGTCGAGGCTGGGCAAGGGCGTCGGCGTCGAGCTCACGTACGACGGCGAGGGGCACGGGGCGTACAACAGCAAGGACGCGTGTGTGCAACGGGCGGTGGACGGCTATCTGCTGAACGGTACGGTGCCGAGGTCCGGCACGGTCTGCGACTGACCGCCTGCCCCGACTCCCGTACCGCACAGGGCGGTCGGCACCGCCGCTCACCATGGTCGCCCGACGCGCGAAGGGCCCGGTCCGCGAACGTCGGACCGGGCCCCTCCCGTCAGGGGTACTGCTCAGGGGTACTGCTTGCGCCGGCTTCTAGTAGACCGGCTTCTCGGGCTCGATCTGGTTGACCCAGCCGATCACGCCGCCGCCCACGTGCACCGCGTCGGCGAAGCCCGCGGACTTGAGGACCGCGAGGACCTCGGCGCTGCGGACGCCCGTCTTGCAGTGCAGGACGATGCGCTTGTCCTGCGGGAGGTCCTGGAGGGCGGTGCCCATGAGGAACTCGTTCTTCGGGATCAGCTTCGCACCGGGGATCGAGACGATCTCGTACTCGTTCGGCTCGCGGACGTCGATGATCTCGATCTTCTCGTCGCCGTCGATCCACTCCTTGAGCTGCTTGGGAGTGATCGTCGCGCCGAGCGCCGCCTCCTGCGCCTCCTCGGACACGACGCCGCAGAAGGCCTCGTAGTCGATGAGCTCGGTGACGGTGGGGTTCTCGCCGCAGACCGCGCAGTCGGGGTCCTTGCGGACCTTCACCTGGCGGTACTGCATCTCCAGGGCGTCGTAGATCATCAGCCGGCCGACCAGCGGGTCGCCCACGCCGGCGAGCAGCTTGATGGCCTCGGTGACCTGGATGGAGCCGACGGACGCGCAGAGCACGCCCAGCACGCCGCCCTCGGCGCAGGAGGGGACCATGCCCGGCGGCGGGGGCTCCGGGTAGAGGCAGCGGTAGCAGGGCCCGTGCTCGGACCAGAACACGGAGGCCTGGCCGTCGAAGCGGTAGATCGAGCCCCACACGTACGGCTTGTTCAGCAGCACCGCGGCGTCGTTGACGAGATAGCGGGTGGCGAAGTTGTCCGTGCCGTCCACGATCAGGTCGTACTGCGCGAAGATCTCCATCACGTTCTCGGCTTCGAGCCGCTCTTCGTGAAGGACCACGTTGACGTACGGGTTGATGCCCAGCACCGAGTCCTTGGCGGACTCCGCCTTGGACCGGCCGATGTCGGACTGGCTGTGGATGATCTGGCGCTGCAGGTTCGACTCGTCGACCTCGTCGAACTCCACGATGCCGAGCGTGCCGACACCGGCCGCGGCCAGGTACATCAGGGCCGGCGAGCCGAGGCCGCCGGCGCCGACACACAGCACCTTGGCGTTCTTCAGGCGCTTCTGTCCGTCCATCCCGACATCCGGGATGATCAGGTGGCGGGAGTACCTGCGGACCTCGTCGACGGTGAGCTCAGCAGCTGGCTCGACCAGGGGTGGCAGCGACACAGGAACCTCAACAATGCAGGTGGTCGGATTCTACGGAGACCGACTTCTTACGGTCGGCTACGTACGGTTGTTCTCCCCGTAACACTGCCACGCCCCACCTCATTCCGAGATACCGGGTCCGACCCGCGAGACAATTTCGTCCCAGTACCTGGGCAGTGTCGCGAATGGATCGGTTTGTCCGCTGCGATCGTCCCGGTCCGTGAAGAAGATCGTCCCGGCGCCCTGCCAACGGGCGATGCGCATGGCCTCCTCCAGGTGGGTGCGCGGAACCCCGTGGACGAAGTGGGCGAACCGCTCCGGCGGATAGTCGGCCGTCCACTCGGCCACCTGGGACCAGCGGTAGTCGGTCCAGTGGCCCCGGAAGGTGACCAGCTGGTCGGCCGCCTCCGCGTACCCGGGGTGCGGGTGGCTGCCCTGGCCCAGCACCAGGCGGCCCCCGCCGTCCGCGCTGTCGCTCTCCGCCAGCAGGGCGTGCAGGGTGCCGGTGAGCCGCCGGACAGCGGGCAGGCCGGAGCGGTCGGTGGGGCACCGGGCGAGGTAGAAGCCGCCGATCCGGTACCAGTCGACGAAGGACCGGGCGTCCGCGATCAGCTCCTCGAAGGGCCGCTCGCCGTGGGCCAGGTCGAGATGGCCGAGCAGCCTGCCGCCGGAGGCCCGGACGGTGTCGTCCGGGGCCTCGCCGTGCAGGGCGCGTTCGCGGGCGTTGCGCAGCCGGCCCGCCGCCTCCAGGCAGTGTGGGTCGGGCCGGGAGCCGGGGCCGTCCGCGATGTTGAGGACGGCCCAGTGCAGCGGGGTGCCGGGGCGGGCCAGCTCGGCCCACTCGGCGGGGGCGAGCAGCGGGTGGGCGTACCCCGGGACGCCGAAGCCGAGCTGTTCGCCGCCCGCGGTCCTGCGGGCGTCGGCGGGAGCGGTCAGATGCGGCACGCCGCCTCCATCCAGATGTCCGCGAGGGACTCCTCCAGGTTGATCCGGGGCCGCCAGCCGAGCCGGTCGCGGGCGGTGCGGACGTCGGCCTGCTGCCAGGCCCCGCAGCCGTCCGGATACGGGGACGGGGTGGCGGAGAGGTGCTCCATGACCGACTCCGCGGAGGTGCGCGGGGCCCCGATGGGCAGGCGCGCGGGGGGCGTGTCCAGCTCGTGGAGTGCGCCCGCGTACCCGGCGACTCTCGCCAGGACCGCGGCGGCGTCGCGGAGCCGGACGGCGCGCCCGGTGCCGATGTTGACGACGCCCTGGGCCGCGGAGAGCGAGGCGGCGTGGACGGCCCGCGCCACATCCCGTACGTCGACGAAGTCCCGCTGCACGCCGAGGCCGCTGAGCTTGAGCTCGCCGTCGCCCGCCTGCATGGCCCGGCGCATGGCCTCGGCGAGCCGGCCGAGCGGGGAGCCCGCCGGGGTGCCGGGGCCGACCGGCGAGAAGACCCGCAGCACGACCGCGTCGAGGCCGGAGCCGAGGACCAGCTCGGTGGCGGCGAGCTTGCTGACGCCGTACGGGCCGCCGGGACGGGGGACGGCGTCCTCGGCGGTGGAGGAGCCGGGCTGCGAGGGTCCGTACTCCGAGGCGCAGCCGACCTGGACGAGCCGGGCCCCGCAGCCGCTGCGGCGCAGCGCCTCGCAGACCGTGGCGACGGCGACGGTGTTGTGGCGGGTGAGGTCCCGGGCGCCGCCGCGGGTGGCGCCCGCGCAGTTGACGACGACTCCGGGGTGGACGGCGTCCAGGAAGCGGGTGAGCGCCCCGGGGCTGCCGCCCGCGAGATCGAAGCGGACGTCGGCGTCGTCGCCGCGCCCGAGGGCCGTGAGGTGGACGGCGGGGTCGGCGAGCAGCCGGTCGGCGACGAAGCGGCCGAGGAATCCGTTGGCTCCGAGCAGCAGCACCCTCATCGCGCACCGCCTCGGTGCCGACGGCTCACTGCCGGTGCGGGGGATTGGGGGGTCATGGCGGGTTTCTCCTAGGTCAGTCAGGTCGTGCGGTACGGGGCCGGCCCGCGGCGTCGGCTCCGCGGGAGTGGGTCGGTGAGGCGGTGGAGCGGTTCGTGGGGGGGGCGGTGCGGTGGTGCTGGTGCTGCTCGTGGGGAGCGGGGTGGTACGTCGGTGGGGCCGGGTCAGGGCCGGGTGTGGGCGGAGGCCCGGGAGAGCGCGAGGGCGGCGTGCAGCAGCAGTCCGAGGGCGGCCCCGCCGCAGGCGAGGGCGGAGACGGCTCCTGTCCCGCCCGCTGAGACGAGAGCGTTCACGGGCTGGGCAAGGGGTTCGAGGCCGGGGAGCCGGGCGGCGAGGACGAGGGCTGGGGCTCCGGCCTCGACGGCGCAGGCGGCGGCGAGCGCGACGGTGCCCGGCTCGGGCAGCCCGTGCGCGGCGAGCAGCCGGGCCACGAAGAACAGGACCCCGAGGGCGACGGCCGCTACGGGCGTACCGCCTCCGCCGAGACCGAGATCGGCCAGGTACAGCAGGGGCAGCAGCGCGCCGAGGAAGAGGGTGACGGCCGCGAGGAGCAGGGGGCGCACACCCGCGCCGAACTCCTCCAGGGCGCGGCTGCCGGACAGTTTGCGGTGGGCGTGGACGGTGAAGAGGTGGGCGCACCAGGCGGCCGGGGCGACGGCGGCGGCGAGGCCGAGCAGCGGGGCGGGGCTGCCGTTCCACGGGCCGTCCGGGCCACCGGTCATGACCTGGGCGAGCAGTTCCTCGCCGTACACCGCGTAGCTCAGCAGCCAGCAGGCGTACATGCCGGCGCGGCCCGCTCCTTCGGGGGCGCGCAGGGGGCCGCGGCCCAGGCACGCCCGGAGCGCCAGGCAGGCCAGGAGGGCGCCGACGACGGTGACGAGGGCCCGCGCGCCGTCGCCGAGGACGCCCTCGGTGACCCGGAGCACCCCGGCGGTCGCCAGGCAGGCGGCTCCGGGCAGCAGGGCGAGGAGCGTCCAAGCGGCCCGCGCCTCGGTGTCGGGACCGGGGCCGGGGGGTCCGCCGGTGGCGGCTTCCCGCGCACGGGGCGGCATGCGGGCGTACAGCTCCTCGGCGAGGGCGAAGACGTCCCGGTGGCGGTAGCGGGCGGCGGTGCGGTCGGTGAGGCCGTGCGCCTCCAGGCCGGCGGCGATCTCCAGCGGGTCAACGGCCCGTTCGCACAGGTCGCGGTGGTGGTGCAGCAGTGATTTCACCGGGTCCGCCGGGCCCCGGCGGGCGGTGGCGACCGGCGCCCGGCGGGCGGTGGTGCGGGGCGGGATCTCCGCGGGGCGCTCCGGGGCGGCAGCGGGCGTCGCCGGGTCGTCCGGACGGGTCATCGGGAGGTCTCCGTGGTCGTGAAACGCAGGGGCGTGAGGCGTCGCGGCGTGGCGGGTCGGGGCGTGGGGTGTCGGGGCCTGACGGGTCTGGGCGTGGGGCGTCGGGGCGTGGCGGGTCGGGTGGCGGAGGGCCGGGCGGTCAGGCATCGCCGTCCCCCGCCGGTCCTGCCGCGACCACGCAGACGCCCTCGGGCGCCGGCTCCGGATCCGGCGTGCGCGCCGGCTCCGGGTGGGGCCGGAGGTACGTCCCGGGCTGGGTCCAGTGGCCGAGGAGATGGGCCTCCGGCGGGGTGGCGAAGGGCAGCGGGGCGCCGTCGGCGTCCACCGTGTCGGCCTCCCGGCGCACCGGGGTGTGCGACATCAGCTCCAGGTAAATGCCGCGAAATGCCGCGAGGTTCTGTTCGACGGTGAAGAGTTCGAGCGCGCGGGCCCTCGCGGCGGCCCCCAGCCGGGCCCGGCGCCCGGGGTCGCGCAGCAGCGCGACACAGGCGTCCGCGAGCGCCTTGGGGTTGCGCGGGGGCACCACCAGGCCCGTGCCGCCGATGACTTCGACGACCGCGCCCACGTCGGTGGAGACGGTGGCCCGGCCGCAGAACATGGCTTCGACGAGGCTGACCGGGAAGCCCTCGACGGTGCTGGAGAGGACGATCACGCCGCCCGCTCCGTAGGCCTCGGCGAGATCGGGCACCTCGGGCCCGCCGATCTCCTCGAAGGTGACCGGGCTGCTGCCCTCGGTGTGGGCGCCGGTGGCCTCGTCCGGGAAGAGCTGGGCGGCCAGGGCCGTGCAGTGCGCGAGGTAGGCGGTGGCCTCGTCGCCCTCCGCCGGGGCGCCGAAGATCCGCAGCCGGGCGCCGGGCCGGGCGCGGCGGACCTCGGCGAAGGCGTGGAGGAGGGCGATCAGGTCCTTGGCGGGCTCGATCCGGCCGACCCAGACCAGCGTGTCCGGCCCGCCCGCCGCATCGCCCTCGTCCGCCGCACCGCGGCGTTCGGCGTCCTCGCCGACGGGGCCGAAGCGCTCGGCGGCCATGCCCGGGTAGACGGTGCGCTGTTTGGCGGGGTCGGCCCCGCAGCGCTGCTGCCAGCGGCGGACGTGGGTGTTGCCGGGGGTGACGATCGCGGCCTGGCGGTAGACCTCGGTGGCGAGGCGGCCGTGGAACCCGGCGAGGAGGGCGCGCACGGGGGCTCCGTACCGGGTGCCGGATGCGGCGGCCAGGTAGTGCGCGCGCAGCGGGACGCCGTGCTCGGTGACCAGTAGCGGCACCCCGAAGAAGCGTTTGGCCAGGAGTCCCGGGAGGGCGGCCGCCCCGCCGGAGGCCGCATGGCAGAGGTCGACCGCGCCGAGGCTCTCCTGGTCGTACCAGTCCAGCGAGAGCGGGCGCAGGGCGCGTTCCAGCTCGGCGGCGAAGGCGAGGTGGTCGGTGACGGTGGCGCTCTGCACGGTCCGGCCGGTGCCGCGGGCGCGGCAGGCGGCCTCCAGGATCCGTACGGTGACCTCGGAGCGCAGGGCGAGGTGGAGCCCGCCGCGTTCGCGGGCGAGCTCGGCCAGCCCGTAGAGCCCGTCGGCGAAGAGCTCCGCGCCGGGGCCCTCGCCCGCTTCCGTGCCGGCCCCGTCGGGGATGCAGACCGCGGTGGCGAGCGCGGTGAGGTGCTCGGTGAAGCGCCTCCGGTCGCGCCTCCGGTAGGACCGCTCGCCGCCGGTCACCAGCCGGGCCAGCAGGCCGCGTTCGCCGCTGCCGCGCAGGGTGCCGTCGTCGGGGGTCCACAGCGGCGCGGTGCGCACCCGGCTGACCTGGTGCGGCAGGCGGACCCAGCCCTGGTCCTCCTGGTGGGCGGAGCGGCTCAGTGCGAACAGGTCGAACTCGTGCTGGGGCAGTCCGCGCACCAGTCGGTCGCACCAGAGTCTGGACTCACCGGTCGCATACGGATAACCACCGTCGGTGAGCAGTCCGATCCGCACGAGTACACCCCCGATCTCCCTTGTGGGCGGCCGCCGTTGAAACGGCGACTCGCAGCGGGACGACCGTAAGCGGATACGCCGGTGGTTGGGGGGGGAGGTGTTGGGGCGCGCGCAACAAAACGAGTGTAAAAGAGAAAATTAAAAGCACCAAGGAGGG
>NZ_JBHXPF010000059.1:0-11867 GCF_042718715.1 Streptomyces sp. NPDC058576
GGGCCGCACCCCGAGGAGAACCCGGGGTGCGGCCCTTGCGCTGTGCCGGCCGCGGATCAGCCGCGGCTCAGACTGGTCAGCTGCGGATCAGGCTGCGGAGCACGTACTGCAGGATGCCGCCGTTGCGGTAGTAGTCGGCCTCGCCGGGGGTGTCGATGCGGACGACCGCGTCGAACTCCACACCGGTGTCGGTGGTGACCTTGACCGTACGGGGGGTGGTGCCGTTGTTCAGCTCGGTGACGCCGGTGAAGGAGAAGGCCTCCTCGCCGGTGAGACCGAGGGTCTCGGCGGTCTGGCCCTCGGGGAACTGGAGCGGGAGGACGCCCATGCCGATGAGGTTCGAGCGGTGGATGCGCTCGTAGGACTCGGCGATGACGGCCTTGACGCCGAGGAGCGCGGTGCCCTTGGCGGCCCAGTCACGGGACGAGCCTGAGCCGTACTCCTTGCCCGCGAGGATCGCCAGCGGGGTGCCGGCGGCCTGGTAGTTCTGCGAGGCGTCGTAGATGAACGACACCGGGCCGTCAGCCTGGGTGAAGTCGCGGGTGTAGCCGCCCTCGGTGCCCGGCGCGATCTGGTTGCGCAGGCGGATGTTGGCGAACGTGCCGCGGATCATGACCTCGTGGTTGCCACGGCGCGAGCCGTAGGAGTTGAAGTCACGGCGCTCGATGCCGTGCTCCGTGAGGTACTTGCCGGCCGGGGTGTCGGCCTTGATGGCGCCGGCCGGGGAGATGTGGTCGGTGGTGACCGAGTCGCCGAGCTTGGCGAGCACCCGGGCGCCGGTGATGTCCTCGACCGGGGTCGTCTCCATCGTCATGCCCTCGAAGTACGGGGGCTTGCGCACGTAGGTGGACTCGGAGTCCCACTCGAAGGTGTTGCCGGTCGGGATCGGCAGCGCCTGCCACTGGGCGTCGCCCGCGAAGACGTCCTGGTAGGACTTGTTGAACATGTCCTCGCCGATGGCGTTCGCCACGACGTCGTTGACCTCGGCCTCGGAGGGCCAGATGTCCTCCAGGTGGACCGGCTTGCCGTCCTGGTCGACGCCGAGGGCGTCCTTGGTGATGTCGACCTTCATCGAACCGGCGATGGCGTACGCGACGACCAGCGGCGGAGACGCCAGGTAGTTCATCTTGACGTCGGGGTTGATCCGGCCCTCGAAGTTACGGTTGCCGGAGAGCACCGAGGTGACGGCGAGGTCGGCCTCGTTGACCGCCTTGGAGACCTCCTCCGGCAGCGGGCCGGAGTTGCCGATGCAGGTGGTGCAGCCGTAGCCGACGAGGTTGAAGCCGACCTTGTCGAGGTACGGGGTCAGGCCCGCCTTGTCGAAGTAGTCGGTGACGACCTTCGAGCCCGGGGCGAGGGTGGTCTTGACCCACGGCTTGCGGGTCAGGCCCTTCTCGACCGCCTTCTTCGCCACGAGCGCGGCGGCGACCATGACGTAGGGGTTCGAGGTGTTGGTGCAGGAGGTGATCGCGGCGACGGTGACGGCGCCGTGGTCGATCTCGTACGTCGTGCCGTCGGGGGCCGTGACGGTGGTCGGCTTCGACGGGACACCGTTGGAGGTGGCCGGGGAGTCGGAGGCCGGGAAGGACTCCTTGCCCGCCTCCTCGTCGTCGGAGACGTAGTTGCGGACGTCGCGGGCGAACTGCTCCTTGGCGTTCGCGAGGACGATGCGGTCCTGCGGGCGCTTCGGGCCGGCGATGGAGGGAACGACCGTGGCGAGGTCGAGCTCCAGCTTCTCGGAGAAGTCCGGCTCGGCGGCCGGGTCCAGCCAGAGACCCTGCTCCTTGGCGTACGCCTCGACGAGGGCGACCTGCTGCTCGTCGCGGCCGGTCAGGCGCAGGTACTTCAGCGTCTCGTCGTCGATCGGGAAGATCGCGGCGGTGGAGCCGAACTCCGGCGACATGTTGCCGATGGTGGCGCGGTTGGCGAGCGAGGTGGCGGCGACGCCCTCACCGTAGAACTCGACGAACTTGCCGACGACGCCGTGCTTGCGGAGCATCTCGGTGATGGTCAGCACGAGGTCGGTGGCGGTGGTGCCGGGCTTCAGCTCGCCGGTCAGCTTGAAGCCGACGACGCGCGGGATGAGCATGGAGACCGGCTGGCCGAGCATCGCGGCCTCGGCCTCGATGCCGCCCACGCCCCAGCCCAGCACGCCGAGGCCGTTGACCATGGTGGTGTGCGAGTCGGTGCCGACGAGGGTGTCGGGGTAGGCCTGGCCGCCCCGGACCATGACCGTACGCGCCAGGTGCTCGATGTTCACCTGGTGGACGATGCCGGTGCCCGGGGGGACGACCTTGAACTCGTCGAAGGCGGTCTGGCCCCAGCGCAGGAACTGGTAGCGCTCCTTGTTGCGGCCGTACTCCAGCTCGACGTTCTGGGCGAACGCGTCGTTGGTGCCGAACTTGTCGGCGATGACGGAGTGGTCGATGACCAGCTCGGCCGGGGCCAGCGGGTTGATCTTCGCCGGGTCGCCGCCGAGCTCCTTGACGGCCTCACGCATGGTGGCGAGGTCCACGACGCAGGGCACGCCGGTGAAGTCCTGCATGATCACGCGGGCCGGCGTGAACTGGATCTCCTGGCTGGGCTGAGCCTGGGAGTCCCAGCCACCGATGGCCCGGATGTGGTCGGCGGTGATGTTCGCGCCGTCCTCGGTACGGAGCAGGTTCTCCAGCAGGACCTTCAGGCTGTACGGGAGGCGCGCGGAGCCCTCTACCTTGTCCAGCTTGAAGATCTCGTACGACTCGTCGCCCACGCGCAGCGTGCTGCGGGCGTCGAAGCTGTTCGCCGACACGACAGTCTCCTTCTTCAATGTGCGCGTATCTCCGCGCCGCGCCTCATTGGCAGTCGGCGCCGCGTTTTGCCGTCTACGGCCCCGACCATCCGCTAAGGTAAGGCTTAGTTAGGTAACCCTTACCGTGCGGCGGCTGCGGTGCGCCCCGGCAGATATCTCGATGTCGAGATAACTCTAGTACATAGCCGCCGCTCGGTCATGCCCAGGTGCCCTGTCCGCTGTCATCGCGTACCGGCGTTGCGCGGCGAGCCCGGTCGTTTCGGCTTTGCCGGTGAACCCGGTCGCGCGGACGAGTCGTCCTCCGGCGCCCCGTCGTCCTCAAGGCTGAGCGCCCGGATTCGTGCTCGCCCTCGCGGCGGAGGTTGTTCGGTCCGCGGAGCGATCCTGGCCGGCCTCGCCGCTGCGAGTCTCGAAGCGCACGGGCCGGTCCGGCCCGTGGACGTGAGGAGCGCGGATGTTCCAGGCCAGGCCGACCACGACCACCGACGGAGCAGCAGACACGCCACGCCGCGAGGGCCGCCTGCCCAGGGCGTGGCGTGCGGCGCACGAGCCCGCCGCAGGGGTGCCGCGCTGGGCCCGCCTGGTCGCCTACGCGGTGCCGCTGGTGGTGCTCCCGTCCGGGATCTGGCGCCTGGGCGTGCTGTTCGACGCGGACAAGCGTGGCGGGTCGATCGAGGACTGGGCGATGAGCGGCTACATCGTCCTCCTCACCCTCGTCTCCGAGGTCCTCGCCTTCACGGCCGTCGGGCTGGTCGCCCGCTGGGGCGAGGTGTTCCCGCGCTGGATGCCGGGACTGGGTGGGCGGCGGGTACCGACGGCCGCCGCGGTCGTCCCGGCCACGATCGGCGCGACGATCCTGACCCTGGTCTTCACGGTCATCGGAATCATCACCACGGTCACCCGGTCCAAGACCAACGGCGATCCGCTGCCGGCCGACTTCCCGAGCGAGGTCGGCGGCTGGGAGACCGTCTCCTTCTACGCCTCCTACGTCCCTCTGGTCCTGTGGGGCCCGATGCTCGGCATCCTGACGTACGCGTACTGGCGCCGACGCAGGTCGGCGACGGCCGGACCGCTGATGCCGTCGGCAGCCGGCAGCGCGTGCCAGCCGACCGCCCCCGACGTTCCGGTGTCGACGGACCAGGGGACCATCGCGTGATCCCTGGCCGATCAGGCCGGTCGCCGCAGATCAGCGAGGAGAGGACGACTGACTTCGTCGTCCGGGGTCAGCCGTTCCACACACCCATCCACTGCTCGGCTCCCCACTCCTCGAACCGTTCGGCCTCGGTGAACCCGAGCTTCGCCGCGAGGCGGACGGAGCGGACGTTGGCCGTCTGGGTGGCGAGGACCACCGGTTCGCCGGGCAGCGCGTCGGCGAACCAGCCGAGTGCCGCTTCGCACGCCTCGGCGGCGTAGCCGTGCCCCCACGCCCGTGGCAGGAACAGGTACCCGAGCTCGGCCCGCCCGGCGGCCTGGCGGAGGTGTCCCGTGTTCTTGGTGAGCGTGACCTGGCCGATCATCGCTCCGTCGAGATCGACGACGAAGAGCCCCCAACGCCGGCGGGGTTCCTCGGGTAGCGCGCGTTCGAGTTCCTCACGCGGCTGGGGGCCGCCGACGAAGGCGCCCACCTCCGGAGAGGCCAGCAGCTCGATGAGCGCCGCACGGTCCCGGGCCTCGGGCTCACGGAGCACGAGCCGCTCGGTCCTGATGGGGGCGGGTGGCCAGGTCACGGATCCGAGTTCAGGCATGGCGGGCAACCTGTCGCGGGCGCGCGGAGGTGACCGGCTGCGGAGGCCGGCCCGGGGCGCTCGGCGCCCTCCGCGCTCCGAGCGGCCCACTCCAGAGCCGCAGCAGCCGGGCGCAGCCGTGTTTGACGTGCCCCCAGGCATCCGTGGTCATGGCTGCGACCAGTGTGGTCGCGGCGGTGGCGGCGACGGACACAACGGCAGGATCCACAGCGCTTTCCCTCCCCCTGGGGGCCGGTGCTCCCCGAGGCCACCAGTCTGCCCCGTCGGATGGCGGCCGTAGGGGGCGAACTCTGACCGTGGCGGATTCGACGCGATGCGCGCCGACTCGGGACGCCGAGGGTGATGCCGAGGGTGATTCGGTACGGAGGCTCACCCGGGGCCGGTCACGTCGCGGAGCAATTTCACGGAGCACCGGCGCGGAGTGATGACGCCTTGACCTTCCAGTCAGGTCGAAGGTTTACGGTCGGTGGCATGACCTCCATGCGGATCTCCCAGCTCGCCGAGCGCAGTGGGGTGCCGGCCACGACCCTGCGGTTCTACGAGAGCGCGGGGCTGCTCTCCGCCGCCCGGACCCCCGCCGGGTACCGGGTGTACGGCGAGGACGCGGTCGAACGGCTGGCGTTCATCGGCGCGGCGAAGCATCTGGGGCTGGCTCTGGAGGAGATCGGCGAGTTGGTCGGGGTGTGGGAGGCGGGCGCCTGCCGCGACGTGAAGGCCGATCTACGGCCCCGGATCGCCGCCCGGCTGGCCGACGCCGAGGTCCGCGCCGCCGAGCTCGCGGCCTTCACCGCCTCGCTCCGCGGCGCCCTGGCGCACCTGGACGCGTTGCCCGACCGGGCCGGCCGGTGCGACCCCGAGTGCGGCTTCCTCAGCGGGACCCCGGCGCTGGGCCGGGCCCCGGCCAGGGCCCCGGGAGGGGCTCCGGCCCCGGCCCCGGGACGGGCTGCGGCCCCTGCTCCGGCACGGGCTCCGGCCCCGGGACGGACTCCGGCCTCAGCTCCGGCCTCGGCGTCGGCCTCCGGCGGGGCCCGTGGCGGACAGCCCGTCGATGTCGTCCTCACGCCCGGCCGGCCGGGCGCCGAACAGGAGTTGGAGCGGTGGCGCGCGGCGCCGGTGGCCTGCTCCTTGACCGGCGAGGGACTTCACGAGCGCACCGCCCAGTGGCGCGAGGCCGTCGACGGCGCCACCCGGGCCGCCGTACCCGAGGGGCTGCGGCTGACCCTGCCCGTCGGCCGGGCCGCACGCATCGCCGAGCTGGCTGCGGCGGAGCAGCGGTGCTGCCCGTTCTTCGACTTCCGCCTCCACCTCGACGGCCCGCGGCTGCACCTGGAGGTCCGGGCGCCCGCCGACGGCGGCGCGCTGCTCGCGGACCTCTTCGGCTCCGCCCGCTGACTCCCCCGACCGAGACTCCGCTCACCGCCCCGCCCTGTACCGCCCGACCCTCACCAGGAAGTCTTCGCCGTGCTCGTCGCCCGTTCCATCGCCCTGTTCGTCGTCGCCGCGCTGTTCGAGATCGGGGGAGCCTGGCTGGTCTGGCAGGGCATCCGCGAGCACAAGGGCTGGGTGTGGATCGGCGCCGGCGTCATCGCACTCGGTCTGTACGGTGTGGTCGCCACCTTCCAGAGCGACGACAACTTCGGCCGCATCCTCGCCGCGTACGGCGGCATCTTCGTCGCCGGATCGATCGCCTGGGGCATGGTCGCCGACGGCTACCGCCCCGACCGCTTCGACGTCATCGGCGCCCTGGTCTGCCTCGCCGGCATGGCCGTCATCATGTACGCCCCGCGGGGCCACTGAACCCCGCCCCCGGCGTACGCCGTTCAGCTTTCCCCGCGCTTCTTCCGCGGGGCCGGGGAGGACCCGCCCCCGGTAGGGTCGGCGGAGGAAGAGCATCACCTGGGGGGCCGATGACAACAGCAGATGCACCGCCCATCGTCCTCGTGCACGGGACACGTTTCAGCGCGGGGCAGTGGAGCACTCAACTCGCCGCGCTCCGAGAGGAGTTCCCGGTGACCGCCATTGATCTCCCCGGCCACGGAGCGCGCTCGGAGCAGCCCTGGAGTCTCAGCGCCGCGACGGAGGTCATCGCCTCCGCGGTGGACTCACTCGGCCGCGGTCCGGCCCTGGTCGTCGGGCACTCGCTGGGCGGATACGTGTCGCTGGAGTTCGCGCGGAGCCGTCCGGAGCAGTTGCGCGGGCTGGTCCTCGCGGGCGCCAGCGCCTCCACCCGCGGCCCGTGGGCCACGCCCTACCGGTGGGTCGCCGGCCTGGTCCCCCGTATACCGGCGGACCGACTGGCCCGGTGGAACGACCGGCTGCTGCTGCGGCAGTATCCGCGGGACGTGGTGGAGGCGACCATCCGCTCCGGCTACGCCTTCCACACCCTGCCCGCCGCGTGGGGCGAGGTGCTGGGGCGCTTCGACACGGGTGCGCTGCGTCAGGTGGCCGCGCCGGTACTGATTCTGAACGGCGAGAAGGACTCCGTCTTCCGGTCCGGCGAGGCCGACTTCGCCCGTGCGCATCCGGATGCTCGCGTCGAACTGATCCCGCGGGCAGGGCATCTCGCGAACTTCGACGACCCGGACGCCTTCACCGACGCGGTCCGCCGCTTCGCCCGGCAGCTTCCTGTCACCGGCTGAGCACGCCGCTCCCACCTCAGCGGTACGCAGCGCACGATCACCCCACGCCGTTACGGAGAACGCGGTCGAGTGCGGCCCGGCCCGCGGGTCCCCAGGCCGGCTTGCCGCCGGGCAGCCCCCGGTCCCCGTTGTGGCCCATGAGCATGAGGAAGAGGCTCTTCAGCACGGCCAGTCCGCGGGCGCGCCGGATCGTCGCCCCGTCCGCGTGCGCGTACGCGTCGAAGAACCGTGCGGCGGCGCCCCGGGGGAGGATGACCCACGCGGCCGCGAGGTCCCATGCCGGGTCGCCGGCGAACAGGTCGCCGAAGTCGATCACGCCCGAGAGCGTCCCGTCCGAGACGACGACGTTCGCGGGGTGGAGGTCGCCGTGCACCCAGACCGGTGGGCCCTCCCACGCGGGGGCGGCGACCGCGTCGTCCCAGACGGCCCGGACCTCGTCGGCCCGGCAGTCGAGGGCGACGGACCGGAAGAAGTGGTCGAAGCCCTCGGTGTATTCGCCGGGGTGAGCGCCCCGGTCCGAAACGCCCGGCGCCTCGGCGGGCGCCGCCACGTGGAGTGCCCTGAGGAAGCCGGCCAAGGTGTCGGCCGCATGGTCGCCGCGGCTGATCGAGGTGCGGTCCAGCGGTTCGCCGGGTACCCACGTCATGATCGTCCAGCGCTTCGGGAAGCGTGCGGACGGTTCCCCGACCCGCACCGGGTGCGGGACGGGGAGCGGCAGCCGAGGAGCCAGGAGGGGCAGCCACCGGCGCTCCTTGCGCTGGAGCTCAGGGGCGCGTTCCGTACGGGGCATGCGTACGGCCAACTCGTCCCCGAGGCGCCACTGCTGGTTGTCCCAGCCGCCCGCGACCTCGCGGACGGCCAGCCCCGCGAGGTCCGGATGCTGCTGCCGGAGCAGGTCACGTACCAGGTCCGCCGTGATCTCGATCTCGGATGCGGTCATGCCGAGCCACGGTACCGGGGCGAGCCCGGCCGGTCAGTCGAGACAGAACTCGTTGCCCTCGATGTCCTGCATCACGAGGCAGGACTCGTTCTCCTCGTCGGCGAGGAGCAGTCGTACGCGCGCCGCGCCGAGCGGCAGCAGTCGCGCGCACTCGGCCTCCAGCGCGGCGAGGCGCTCCTCCCCCGTGAGCCCGGTGCCGACCCGCACGCAGAGATGCACGCGGTTCTTGACGACCTTGGCCTCGGGAACGCGCTGGAAGTACATCCGCGGGCCCACCCCCGTGGGGTCCTGGCAGACGAATCCCGCGTCCCGCTTCTCCGGCGGCAGGGAGAGGTCGTAGTCGCCCCACGAGGCGAACCCCTCCGGCGGCGGCGGTACGACGTACCCCAGCACCTCGCACCAGAAGTGAGCGACGCGCGTGGGCGACGCGCAGTCGAAGGTGACCTGAACCTGCCGGATCGATGTCATCGGGTCACCATAGAGGCGCGCCTTTCGAGAAGCATCCGAATTTCCGCCCCGCACAGACCTCCCCACCCCGGGGGTTGGCCGGGGAGAGCCCGGCAGGGAAAAGGAGGAGCGGAACGCGGAACGCGCTGCGAGGATGGCGCGCTCCAGGACCGGGGCCGCCCGGCACGCGCTCCAGCCCCGAGCAACGAGCCCCGAGCAACGAGCAACGAGCCCCAGGCACCCATCCCCCAGCCCTCAGCCCTCAGCCCTCAGCCCTCAGGAGACTCACCCACCGTGACCCGCACCGGCGCCGTTTCGCTGATCCGTTCCCGCACCCTCTCCGACGTGGCCGAGTACGCCTACGCGGCCACGGCGCCCGCCGGGTCCAGGCTGATCTTCCTCGCCGGTTCGTGTCCGCTCGATGAGCACGGCAACACCGTGGCCGTCGGGGACTACGCGGGCCAGGCGGCGAAGGCCGTGGAGAACCTGCGGACCGCGCTCGCCGACGCGGGCGCTTCCGTCGAGGACGTCATCAGCACCCGGGTCCTGGTGGCATCGGCCCGGCAGGAGGATCTCGTGGCCGCCTGGCAGGTCGTCCGGGACTCCTTCGGCGCCCACGACGTCCCCAGCACCCTCATGGGCGTCACCGTGCTCGGGTACGCCGATCAGCTCGTCGAGATCGAAGCCGTGGCCGCCGTCCTCGACGGGCCGGAGCCCGACGGTCCGGCTTGCCCGCCGTCGGCGTAATGACCGTGTGAACCTCCTCGCCCCCTCACCCTGAGGCGGGTGAGCGATGCCCGAGCCGCCGCCGAGAAGGCCGACGAGAAGAACGCGGACCGACTGACGACCCTGGCCGACGGGATCTTCGCCATCGCGATGACCCTGCTGGTCCTCGACCTCCACGTCGAACCGGGCCTGGACAGGGCCGCGTTCACCGATGCGGTGCGCCAGGCACTGCCGGATCTCGGCGCGTACGCCCTGAGCTTCACGATCCTGGCCGGGTTCTGGCGTGACCACCGGCTGATCGTGCGGCTGGTCCCGCGCTTCGAGGGGGTGGCGCTGCGGTTCGCGCTGCTGTGGCTCGGCGCCATCGCCCTCGTCCCGTTCCCGACCGCCCTGCTGTCCGAGTACGCCAGGCACCCGCTGGCGGTGGCCGCGTACGCGGGCATGGTCGCCGTCACGAACCTGCTGGAGCTGGCGATGTTCCTGACCGGCCGGAGGATGACGGAGCACGCGACGGACGCCGCCCGCGGGGACGTCGGCCGGGCGGTCGCCGCCGACCTGGCCTCGACCGCGGCGCTCTTCGCCGCGACGATGCCGGTCGCCTTCGCCGTCTCCCCCCTCGCGGCCATGTGGTGCTGGCTGGCCCTGGTCCCGGTCAAGCTCGCCCTCGCCCACCGGAAGCGCACCAGGGCCCGCCGACACGGCCGAGCAGGCTGAGGGCCCGGCCGACGGAGGTGAGACCCCGCCCGCACGGATGCCCGGCCGAAGGGCGTGGAAGTCCTGCCCCGTAGGGATGCCTGGCGGACGGGCGTGGGGCTCTGCCCCGTACGGACGCGCAGACCGCGCTCCTCGCTCCCGCGCGGGGGACGATGGGGAGACCCGGAGCACGCGGAGCCGGTACACACCCGTCACTCGAATGGCACACCCCCACAGCAGCCTCATCTCATATCTGAGATAGCCTGCCGCCATGTCAGACGACTACCTCGTACGCATCGGCAAGCTCATCCGTGACGCCCGTCAGCACCGGGGCTGGACACAGACGCAGTTGGCCGAGGCGCTCGCCACCAGTCAGAGCGCCGTCAACCGCATCGAGCGCGGCAACCAGAACATCAGCCTTGAGATGATCGCCCGCATCGGTGAAGCCCTCGACAGCGAGATCGTGTCGCTCGGTTACGCCGGGCCCATGCATCTGCGGGTCGTCGGCGGCCGCCGGCTCTCCGGGGCCATCGACGTCAAGACCAGCAAGAACGCCTGCGTCGCGCTGCTGTGCGCCTCGCTCCTCAACAAGGGCCGCACGGTCCTGCGCCGGGTGGCCAGGATCGAGGAGGTGTTCCGGCTCCTGGAGGTGCTGAACTCCATCGGGGTGCGCACCCGCTGGGTCAACGACGGCGTGGACCTGGAGATCGTGCCGCCCGCGCAGCTGGACCTGGAGGCGATCGACGCCGACGCCGCGCGCCGCACCCGCTCGATCATCATGTTCCTGGGCCCGCTGCTGCACCGGACGGATCAGTTCACCCTGCCGTACGCGGGCGGCTGCGACCTCGGCACCCGCACGATCGAGCCGCACATGATCGCGCTGCGCCGCTTCGGCCTGGAGATCGCCGCCACGGAGGGCCTGTACCACGCGCAGGTCGACCGCGCCGTCGCGCCGGACCGCCCCATCGTGCTGACCGAGCGCGGCGACACGGTGACCGAGAACGCCCTGCTGGCCGCCGCCCGCCACGACGGGACGACCATCATCCGCAACGCCTCGTCCAACTACATGGTCCAGGACCTGTGCTTCTTCCTGGAGGCCCTCGGCGTACGGGTCGACGGGGTCGGTACGACGACGCTCACCGTGCACGGGGTCCCGCAGATCGACGTGGACGTGGACTACTCCCCCTCCGAGGACCCGGTCGAGGCGATGAGCCTGCTGGCGGCCGCCGTGGTGACCGAGTCCGAACTGACCATCCGCCGGGTGCCGATCGAGTTCCTGGAGATCGAGCTCGCAGTTCTGGAGGAGATGGGCGTCGACTGCGACCGCACCCCGGAGTACGCCGCCGACAACGCGCGCACCCGCCTGGTGGACCTGACGGTGCGGCCCTCCAAGCTGGAGGCGCCGATCGACAAGATCCACCCGATGCCGTTCCCCGGCCTCAACATCGACAACGTCCCGTTCTTCGCGGCGATCGCCGCCGCCGCGCACGGCCAGACCCTGATCCACGACTGGGTCTACGACAACCGCGCGATCTACCTCACCGACCTCAACCGCCTCGGCGGTCGCCTCCAACTCCTCGACCCCCACCGGGTCCTGGTCGAGGGCCCGACCCGCTGGCGCGCCGCCGAGATGATGTGCCCGCCCGCCCTGCGGCCCGCCGTGGTGGTGCTGCTGGCCATGATGGCGGCGGAAGGCACCTCCGTACTCCGCAACGTCTATGTGATCAACCGCGGTTACGAGGAACTGGCCGAGCGGCTCAACTCGGTGGGCGCGCAGATCGAGATCTTCCGGGACATCTGACGGGCGGGGTGTCGTGGCTGGCGGCCGGCGCGGATGCGGCCCCCCACCCCCACCCCCCCCCCACCCACAAAACAAACAACAACAA
>NZ_JBHXPF010000059.1:11877-44001 GCF_042718715.1 Streptomyces sp. NPDC058576
CATCTCCCCGCGGCGGGCCGCCCCCCGCCGGCGCGCCCCAACAGCTTTACCCCGGCGCCCCCAGGCGTGGGGGTCCTGGCCCCCCCCCGCGCCCGGCCCCCCCCCCCACCCCGGCATGCCAGGGAGCCAGACGAAGAACAGGACGCGGACCGACCCATGAGGCCCGGGCGGACCCGGTGTCGCCGCGCCTTCGTGGCGTGCCCTCAGGAAACCTCGTCCGTTCGCTCTTCCTCGGCTCCCACCAGGGCCGATGCCACCAGGGCCACCGCTCGGTCCTGGTCGTGCGCCAGGTGTCGCAGGATTCCGTGCGCGGTGGTTCCCTCCAGCTCCACCAGCGCTTGGGTCAGACGGATCCGGGTCGCCGAGTCCGCGGTGGGCGCGGCGAGTTCGTCGGCCATGGCGGTCGCGATCACCGCCGCGCACTCGGGATCCCGGGACAGCGTTCCCAGGGCCTCCGCCGCGTCGACGTCGTTGGAACCCTCGACCACCATGCCGACGAGCGTCGGCACGGCCGCGGCCACGCCGTGTCCGCCCAGGACGACGGCGGCCCGCCCGCGCACGGTCGGGTCCGGGTCCCCCAGGGCGTCCGCGAGTACCGGGATCGCTCCTGGAGCGTCGGGCATCTCGGCGATGGCCAGCACCGCGCGGCGCCGGATGTCCACGTCCTCCGAGCGCGCGACGGCGGCCAGTGCCGCCACGCCCTCGCCGCCCGATCGGGCGAGCGCCCAGCGCAGCGCGCCGGCGACATGGGGGTCGGACTCGGCCAGGACCGCCCCGACCAGCAGCTCGGCGGGGACCGACACGTCCTCCGGCCCGCCCAGGACCGCCTGCTGCCGGCGCGCGGCGCTGGAGGAGTTGAGCTCCCGCATGAGTTCGACGACGCGGAGCACGTCCTGCCAGCCGGTGGGCGCCGACGCGTCGATCACGCGGAGCCGCTCCAGCAGCTCCTGCTCGCGCGCCAGGCGATCCTCCGTCCACTGGATGAGGTCACTGACCAGAGCGGACGGCGTGAAGGCCGGGTCCTCCAGCGCACGCCCGATCTGTTGGAGCGACAGCCCGAGGGACCGCAGGCTCTCCACATGGAAGATCCTGCGAACGTCCCCGGCCGAGTACTCGCGGTAGCCGCCGACGGTGCGGCCGGTCGGCCGGACCAGCCCCAGGGCGTCGTAGTGCCGGAGCATCCGGCTGCTCACCCCGGAACGACGGGCCACATCGCCGATCAGCAACTACGGTCTCCTAGCCTTCCGCGGCCTGGGCGGCCTGGTTCGGGTCGGTCTGCCCGGCCGGCTCGGCCGCCGCCCCGGGCGCGGTCGTCGCTCCGCCCTTGGCCGCCTTCTCGGCGGCCGCCTTGGCCGCCGCCTCTGCCTCGGCCGCCCGCTCCGGGCCGAGCCTGACCGTACGCTTCGCCTCTTCGATCGCCGCGTCGAACCCCGTCTCCGGGTCCTTCCGGAGCATCTCCGTGGCACGGGCGTGAGCCGCCACATCCGGGTCCGGGTGGTCCGCGGCCTTCTCCAGGGCGGGCCTGATCACGTCGCCCAGGTCGACGAACGCCCGGCTCAGGCTCAGCTGCACGCTGCGGTTGCCACGGCCGAGTTGCAGGACCAGCTCGTCGACCAGGTCCTTCTCATCCTCCTCGGGCACCAGGACGACCGCCACCCGCCAAGCGGTCCGCGCCACCTCGTCGTCGGCGTCGCGCAGATGGTCCCGGGTGATCCAGGGCCACGTGCTCTTGTCCTTGATCTTCGAGAGCGTGTGCAACGCCTGGCTGCGGGCCTGGTTGCGCTCGGAGTCGAGCTCCTTGCGGACGCGAGGGAGGGTGATCTCCGGCGAGAGGCGGATCAGCGCCCAGGACAGCATGTCCCGCACGAAGAAGTCGGGCTCGACCGCACACCGCTCGATGAGGGTCTCCACGAGCACGGGGTCGGGGTTCGAGCCCGCCGCCAGGGCGGCCTGGAGCCGGATCGAAGAGTCCTCGGCGCCCAGGGCGTTGATCATGCGGGTTTGCAGCGCGGTCACGTCGGTTGTGTTAATCGGGACCACCTCCTGGACACCAGTGGAAACCTTGTCATCGTGTCAAGGTCAAGCCCAGCTCGGCACGCCGCTCCGGCGGCTCCCACCAGTGCTGGTTCTCGCGGTACCAGGCGACCGTCTCGGCGCGCCCCGAGTCGAAATCCTTGCGCGGCCGGTAGCCCAGCTCCCGGGAGATCTTGGTGCAGTCCACCGAGTAGCGCCGGTCGTGGCCCTTGCGGTCGGTGACGTACTCGACCGACTCCCAGCCGGCCCCGCATGCCTCCAGCAGCAGGGAGGTCAGCTCCTTGTTGGTGAGTTCGGTGCCACAGCCGATGTTGTAGACCTCCCCGGGACGGCCCTTCGTGCGGACCTGCTCGATGCTCTGGCCGTGGTCGTCGATGTGCAGCCGGTCCCGGACGTTGAGCCCGTCCCCGTACAGCGGGACCGTGCGGCCCCGCATCAGCCGGGTGATGAACAGCGGGATCAGCTTCTCGGGGAAGTGGTGGTGGCCGTAGTTGTTGGAGCAACGGGTTACCCGGACATCGAGCCCGTGGATGCGGTGGTAGGAGAGGGCGATCAGGTCGGCGGCCGCCTTCGAGGCCGCGTAGGGCGAGTTGGGTGCCAGCGGATCGGTCTCGGGCCAGGAGCCGTGCGGGATGGACCCGTACACCTCGTCGGTGGAGATGTGCACGAAGACGCCCGCCCCGCGTGGTGCCGCAGCGCCGCGTCCAGCAGGACCTGCGTCCCGCCAACGTTCGTCCGGACGAACTCGGCGGCGCCCAGGATCGACCGGTCCACGTGCGACTCCGCGGTGAAGTGCACGATCTGGCCGTGCTCGGCCACCAGCCGGTCCACGGCCTCGGAGTCGCAGATGTCGCCCTGGACGAAGGAGAATCCGGGGTGGTCGCGTACCGGATCGAGATTGGCCGGATTGCCGGCGTAGGTCAGCTTGTCGAGGACGGTGACCCGTACTCCGGCGGGCCCCTGCGGGCCGAGCAGGGTGCAGACGTAGTGGGAACCGATGAAGCCCGCGCCGCCGGTGACAAGGATCCTGGTGTCCATCATGAGGAGATCCGCACCTTGCTGTGGTCCCCGAGCACGAGGCGGTGTGCCGCCGGTACGCCGGTGGCGGGCGTGACCTCGACGGCCCGCCCGATCAGGGAGCTCTCGATGCGGCGCACGCCCTGGATCGTGGCTCCGGCCAGGACGATGGAGAACTCGATCTCGCTGGCCTCGTCCACGAATCCCTCGACGCGTCCCATGACGCCTTCGAGGACCGCCCGGTTGACCTCCATGATGTCGATGACGTTTCCGGTGTCCTTCCAGTAGCCGGAGATGGTCGTGGAGCGGACGTCGCGTCCGTGGTCGATGAGCCACTGAAGGGCGTCGGTTATCTCCAGCTCACCGCGCGCGGACGGCTCGATCTCCTGCACCGCCTCGTGCACGGCCGGAGTGAACAGCAGGACGCCGACCACGGCGAGATCGCTGCGCGGGGCGGCCGGTTTCTCCTCCAGGGCCACCACCCTTCCCGAGACGTCGAGTTCGGCAACGCCGAATGCGGAGGGATCGCACACTTTGGTGAGGAGGATCTACAGCACGGGTTTGTTGGCCACGGGAACGAGCTGCTTGGCGTAGGAGTGGGTGATGGGCCGCAGGCGGGTTCCGGCCCCGCCGGACAGTACGAGAGCCTTCATATCGGCCAAGTCTAGGCCGCGGGACGCGACTGTCGCCCGTATTCCGCCACGAGGTCCGTTCATTGATTTCGTCACCGGATGCATTCCTGTCGGATCAGCTTGCCGAATCGCGGTCCTCCGCAGATACCGGGCGCGGTGGAGGGTGCGACAGAACGCGGCGGCGGGAGACCGGTTCGAGCGGCTGGTCCGGGCATCACGGAACCGTGGACCGTGGAGAGAGATGCCCCGGGCGACCCGCGCGGTCGCGCGCGGTACGAGGCGGCCGGTGGCGATCCGCCGTCGCCTCGGGGCGCTGACGCCGAAGGGCGCGTACCCGTCGCCGGAGCCGGCAGGGTTCCCGTCCGTCTCGCGGTGCCTTCGCGACCGGCTTCCGAGGTGACGGATCGCTGGTCGGACAGGGTGCGACCGGGCTGCCGCCCCCTCCGGCTCGGCCTCAAGTTCCGTTGTTTCGCGAGCACTTGTGAGCGAAGTCAGAACATCTCTGTGCGATCGGTGCGCATGTTTTTCCGGGATTCACCCGCCCGGAAGCGCGCACTACGGCATAGGATCATGCCGCGTGCCCCTGGGGCCCCTTCCGCCCCATCAGCACCACTCCCCCTACCGGCACACCCCCACCGAGCCCCCCACCGGCACCCCCACAACCCGTTAACAGGTATCCGCGTGTCCCCGATACTCGAGCCCGGTTCCGGCGACGGAGCCGCGCAGTGAAAATCAATCGTCGCCTCGTACTCCTCGTCAGCGCACCGCTCACCGTGGCCGTCGCCTTCTCGGTCCTGGCCCTCGCCCCCGCGACGCAGCAGGCGCTCCAGGCCGACCGACTGGCCACGATGGTCGAAGTCGCCGACGAAGCAAGTGAGTTGACCTACCGATTACAGCGTGAGCGGGCGGCGGCCACCGCCCTGGTCTCCGAACAGGGAGACGCGGAGACGTTCCGGTCACGTGCGGACGAGACCGACCGGAGCATCGCCGGATTCCGCAGCCGGACCGAGCGCCTCTCCGCGGTACCCGGCGGTGCCGAGGACGCGCTGGAGCGGATCGAGCGCTTCGCCGAGGAGATGCCCGGGCTGCGCGCCCAGGTGCGCTCGGGGAGCAGCACCGTCTCCGCTCTCGCCTTCGGCTACCGGATCGTGATCGCCGACCTCAACAGCTATCGCGACGGCATCGCGCAGGCGGACGGCGTGGACGCCGACATCGCGGACCGGATCCGCGCCGCGGCCGCCCTGTCCGAGGCCGCCGAGCACACGGCCCAGCAGCAGGTCACCGTGGCGAGGGCACAGGCCGCGGGCGGGTTCACCACCGCCTCGCAGCGAACCTTCGACGCCGGCCGGATGGGCTACACGGAGTCGATCGGCGCCATGTTCGACCTCGGACCCGGCGCCTGGCGTACCTGGCTGGAGCGCACCCTCTCCGGCGCGAAGGCCCTGGAGGCCCGGCGCCTGGAGGACGAGATCGGGCGCACGGGCGCCGGCAAGGACATCACGGTCACGCCGCCGGAGTGGCACAAGGCGGCCAACGACCGCCAGGAGCTGCTGCGTTCGGTGGAGAAACGCGTCGACGCGGCCGTCCTCGCCCAGGTCTCCGACGCACGCACGACCCTCATCTGGACGGCCGGCGCGGAGGTCGCGCTGGTGGTGCTGACCCTGGTCGGCGTCGTCGTGTTCGCTGTCCGCCTGGGGCACGTCATGATCCGGCGGCTGCGCGATCTGCGCAACGCCGCGCACGAGGTCGCCCACTCCGGTCTGCCCGCCGTGATGAGCGAGCTGTCCCAGCCCGGCGCGCTGCGCGGCGCGACGCCCGAGGAGGTGGCCCGGCGCACCGGCGATCCGGTCCGGACCACGGGCGAGGACGAGATCGGCGAGGTCGGTGAGGCGTTCAACGCCGTCCACCACGAGGCTGTCCGGCTGGCCGCACAACAGGCGCATGTGCACGATCAGTTGGCCGAGACACTGGTCGGCGTCGCGCGCCGGGGCGCCCGGCTGACCGCGGTCATGGTGTCCGAGCTGGACACGGTGCAGCGCGACGAGGCCGACCCGGTACGGATGAAGGCCCTCTTCGCTCTCGACCATCTCGCCGTCCGCATGGAGCGCAACACCAACAACCTGCTGGTGCTGGGCGGTTACGGAAACGCCCGGGTGCGCTCGGCCGATGTGGGGTGCTCCACCGTCATCGTGGCCGCCGCCCAGCAGATCGAACGGTTCGAGCGCGTCTCGCTCGGCGTGATCGAGTCGGGGATCGGCATCACCGCCCGCGCGGTGCACGACGTGGCGCACATCCTGGCGGAGCTGCTCGACAACGCCACCCGGTACTCGCCCCCGGACAAGCAGGTCGGGGTCGCCGTGTGGCGGCTGTGGGACCGGGCCGTCGTACAGATCGTCGACGAGGGCGTGGGCATCACGGCGGAGCGCCGCGCGGTCCACAACGCCGCGCTGCTCGAACCCCAGGCGGGCATCGGCGACGTACGGTCCATGGGGCTGCACGTGGTGGCACGGCTCGCCGCACGCCACGGCATCGTCGTCGAACTGCGCGACTCCTCAGGACCCGGCACCATCGCCGAGGTCACGCTGCCCGCGAAGGTGCTGGCCCCGGCCTTCGAGGAAGCCCAGGGGGCGCCGCAGCGCGAGCCTGGCAACGATGTCGGCTACGAGGCGCCCCGGCCGATCACACCGCCGGGGCCGCAGGGCCGCAGGCAGTCGGCCGGACCGGTGGTGTGGCCCGACCGCCACGGCGCCCCGGTAGGCGCGGGCGTCGGTACGGGGGTGAGCGCGAACGCCGGCAGGGACGACGGCACGGGCGTCGGTTCGGCCACGGGTCCGGGCGGCGGCGCCACCGGGGCCGCCGCTCCGGCAGACGGCGACCGGGAAACCCCGCCCGGCCACGACGGGCCCCGCGAGGGCGGGCCGGTCGGCGGCACGCGTGAGCGGGGGCAGCGCTCCACGCCCGCTCCGCATCCCGTGCACGACGAGCCGGCGGCCCGTGTCGCGGGAGTCAGTTCCGCTGGGCTGCCCCTGCGGCAGCGCAGAGCGCCTCAGCAGTGGCCCGCCGCGGGCAGACGGGACGGCGCGGAACAGCGCCCCGGCGCGGGTGCGCCGCGGCCGTCGCCCCGCCGCCGGGACTCCCGGCAGGTCTCCGACGTACTGGCGGCCTATGCCCAGGGGATCAACAGGAGCACGAACCACCGGGGGCGTTCCGCCCCGGACGACCACACCGAACGGACCGAGACATGACCACCTCCTCCGACCTGAGCTGGATCCTGAGCGATTTCGCCGGGCGTCTCCCGGAAGTCACCCGGGCGATAGCCGTGTCCGTGGACGGACTCGCGCTGGCGTACGCGGGCGTGGAACGCGACGACGCCGAGCGGCTGGCCGCCATCGCGTCCGGCGTCGTCAACCTGCTCTCCGCGGCTGCCCAGTTGACCGACACCGACCCGGTGGAGCACAGCCTCACCGCGATGGAGGGCGGCTACATGTTCTCGATGGCGGTCTCCAGCGGCGCCTCGCTGCTCGTCACCACCACGAGGGACGCGGACATCGGCGAGGTCAGCTACATGATGTCCGAACTGATCAACCAGGTCGGCGACTCGCTGTCTCCCCAGGTCCGCGATCCGAGCCTCCAGCCCCCTCGTTGACGGCTCTTCCGGCCTCCACGGCCCCCGGAACCACCGCACTCCCTCCCCGACCGCCACTCCCCCCGATGAGAGCCCTCATGTTCCCCTTCGCCCTCTCCACTCCCCGCCGCCGCAGAGTCCGCTTCCGCCCGGCCGGAGCCGCCGCCCTCGCCCTCGGCCTGGCCGCCGTCACCGGTTGCAGCGGCGACAGCGGCGCCGACGACGACACCGTGAAGGTCGGTCTGGTGGCGTCCCTGTCGGGCACCTACGAGCCGGTCGGCACGGAGCTGCGGGACGGCTTCAAGCTGTATCTGGACACCCATGGCAACAAGCTGGGCGGCCGCAAGGTCGAGCTGATCGTGGCGGACGAGGGCGACGGCCCGCCGACCGCCGTACCGGCCGCCACCAAGCTGGTCAAGAAGGACAAGGTAGACGTGTTGACGGGCCTCGTCGGCGGCGGCTCGGTGAACGCGGTGCTGCCCCTGACCCAGCAGGCCAAGATCCCCTTCCTGGGGTCGAACGCCCGGCCGCCGGTCAAGGACATCGAGTACGTGTGGACCACGAGCTTCCTGTCCGACGAACCGGGCAGGGCCATCGCCCCGTACATCAAGGAGAAGGTCGACGGGCCGGTCTACGCGATCGGCCCCGACTACCAGGGCGGTCACGACGAACTGCGCGGCTTCACGGACGAGTTCAAGCGGATCAAGGGGAAGCTCGCCAACCCGGACGGCGAGACCACCTGGACGCCGTTCCCGAAGACGACCAACTTCATGCCGTACTTCGCGGAGATAGCGAAGACCGACGCCAAGGCGGTGTACTGCTTCTACGCCGGCAAGGCCGCGATCGACTTCGCCAAGCAGTACGCCCAGTCGGACATCGCCGATCTGCCGCTGTACACGGCCTTCGTGACCGAGGGCAGCGTTCTCCAGGCGCAGGGACCGGCGGCGAAAGACATCTACTCCGTCCTGAACTACGCCGCCGACCTGGACAACGAGGCGAACCGCACGTTCGCCGCAGACTGGACGGCCGAGCACGACACGCAGCCCACCACCTACGCGATGGCGTCGTACGACGCGGCCGCCGTGCTGGACAAGGCGATCGCCGACGCGGCGAAGGACGGCGACGTGACGTCGCGGACCATCAACAAGGCCATCGCGGGTCTTGGCCAGATCGACAGCCCGCGCGGCGCCTGGGAGTTCGGCGACAAGGCCCACTCGCCGGTGCAGAGCTGGTACCTGCGCCAGGTGCGCCCGGACGGCGCGAAGTTGGCCAACGTCATGGTCCAGGACCTGGCCACGCTCGGCAGCTGACATGGAGCTCCTGGATGCCCACCTCGTACCGGCGGTGGACGGAGTGGCCTTCGGGCTGCTGCTGTTCGTGGTCGCCGCCGGTCTGAGCCTCGCCTTCGGCACGGCGGGTGTGCTGAATCTGTCGCACGGCACGCTGTACGCCATCGGCGCCTACACGGGGGCCGAGCTGAGCGACGGGACCTGGGGCGGTCTCGCCCTCGGCCTGGCCGCCGGAACGGCGGCGGCGTGCGTGGCCGGGGCGGCGCTGTCCGGCGCGACGGCCCCGCTCGCCCGGCGCGGGCATCTGGCGCAGGCGCTGCTGACGTTCGGGCTCGCCCTGATCGGCGGTGATCTGCTCATCCAGTTCTTCGGGGCGGACGAACTCCCCGTGCGCGTGCCCGAGGCGCTCGACTCCTCGGTGACGCTGCTCGGGCACCGCTACCCGGCGTACCGGCTCTGCTTCATCGTGATGGCCGTGCTGCTCGCGGGGTTCGGGACCTGGGTGCTGACCCGGACCCGGATGGGCGCGGCGGTACGGGCCGCCGCCGACGATCCGCAGATGCTCGCGGCCACCGGTCACAGCCCCCGGGCGGTGCACACCGGTGTCCTCGCGGCGGCGGGTGCGCTGGCCGGTGCGGCGGGGGTGCTCGGGGCGCCGATCATCGGCCCCGGGCACGGCACCTCCGAGAACGTGCTGATGCTGTCCCTCGTGGTGGTCGTGCTCGGCGGGCTGCGCTCGCTGTGGGCGACCTTCTTCGCGGCCGTCGCCGTGGGCGAGATGCAGACGCTGGGCGTCTCGGTGGCACCCGAGCTGGCGCCCTATCTGCTCTTCGCCGCGATGGCGGCGGTGCTGGTGCTGCGCTCCCGCTTCGCGGAACCGGCGGCGGCGCATGGCCCCGAGGGCACTGCCCCCGACCCGGTCGCCCGGCTGCGAAGCCGCCTCGCCACCGGGCTGCGGCGACGGCCGCTGCCCGCCTGGACCAGCCGGCTGCCGGGTGGGCCCGCGTGGCGGCAGGCGGCCCCGCTGCTCGTCCTGCTCGCGGTGCTGATCGCCCTGCCGGCCCTGCTCGACGCCTACAGCATCTCGCTGGCCGGCTCCGCTCTGGCGCTCGGGCTGCTCGCGGTCAGCGTCACGATCCTCACCGGCTACGCCGGGCTGCCCACCCTCGGGCAGACCGCGCCGTTCGCCGTGGGCGCGTACGCCACCGCGAATCTCGCGGACGCGGGGTGGACCGCGGGCCCCGTCCAGATCGTCCTCTCGGCGCTCGCCGCCGCCGTCTTCTCCGCGGTGGTGGGGCCCGCCGTGATCCGGGCCCGCGGCACGACCGTGCTGATGATCACGCTCGCGATCGGCGAACTGACCGGAGCGGTCGTCAACCAGCTCAAGTCCGTCACCGGCGGCGCGGACGGTCTCGTCGGGTTCCCGGCCACGCAGGCGCTGTGGGGCGGGGAGGGGATGCTGGAGGAGAGGGAGCTGTACACCTACGCGCTCGTCGTCGCCGCCGTCGCCGTGGCCCTCACCCTGCTCGTCCTGCGCTCCCCGGCGGGGAAGCTGCTGACCGGCACCCGGGGCGCCGAGGCGCGGATGCGCGCCTCCGGGCACCCGGTGGGGCGGTACCTGCTGGTGGCCCACGTCTGCGCGGGCGCGCTGGCCGGGGTGGGCGGTTCGCTGATGGTGACCGTCCAGCAGTACCTCTCTCCCGCCGACGTCGGGTTCGAGATCGCCGCGTTCGCGCTGCTGGCGGTGGTCATCGGCGGTACGACGTCGGTGATCGGCGCGCTGCTGGGCGCGGGGCTCATCGTCGCCACCCGGGACTGGGTCGCCGGTTCCTGGCCCGGCCACGGGCCGCTGCTGCTGGGCGTGTTGTTCGTCGCGACGGTGTACCTGCTGCCGCGCGGCCTCGCTGGTCTGCGCGGCGGCGGATCCGGCGGCGGGAGCGGGCCGCCGTCCGATACCTCCGGGTCCGAGGACCGGTCTCCGTCCGCGCCCGCCGCGCCCCCCGCCGGGAAGGTCTCCCCATGACACCCCCACCGACCGCACCGACCGCGTCGGCCGCTCCGGTCCTCGTCCTCGACCGGCTCACCCGCAGCTACGGCACGCTGACCGCCGTCGACGAGGTGAGTCTGCGGCTCCCCTCGGACGCCCGGCACGCCGTCATCGGGCCCAACGGAGCGGGCAAGACGACCCTGCTCAACCTGATCGCGGGCACCGACCGGCCCGACCACGGCACGATCGCCCTGGACGGCGCCGACATCACCCGGACGCCCACGGCGCAGCGGAGCCGTCTCGGCATCGCCCGCGGCTTCCAACAGCCGTCGGTCATAGCGGAGTTGTCGGTGCTGGACAACATCGTCCTGGCGGGCTGGCCGCACCATCCGCAGCGTCGCGGCGCCTGGCGCAGACCGTCCCGCTACCGGCTGCACAAGGAGTCCGCGGGCCGTCATCTGGAGACGGTCGGCCTCGCGGACCTGGCCCACCGGCCGGCCGCCACGCTCTCGCACGATCAGCGCCGCATGCTCGACCTCGCCGCCGCACTGGCGGGAGATCCCCGGCTGCTGCTCCTGGACGAGCCGGCGGCCGGGCTGACCGACGGCGACATCGGCCGACTGCTCGGCGTCATCGGAGCTCTGCCGTCGAGCGTCGCGGTCGTGCTGGTCGAGCACCATGTCGAGGTGGTCGCAGAACTCGCCACGTCCGTCACCGTGTTGACGGCAGGAAAAGTGCTCGTCGACGGACCGACCCAGGAGGTGCTGGCGCACCCCGAGGTCCGCGAGGCGTATCACGGGACGGGCCCGTCGACGGGCCCGGGCGGCGCCCCGGACCAGGGGATCCCGACCGTCTGCCCGTCCCCGACCGATGCGAGAGGATGACCGGCGCCCGATGCTCGAACTCACCGGCCTGACCGCGGGTTACCACGGCGGGACCGTCCTTCACGGCCTCGATCTGTCGGTGCCCGCCGGTACGGTCCACGCCGTCGTCGGCCACAACGGCGCCGGCAAGACGACCCTCGTCCACACCGTCGCCGGGCTGGTGCGGCCGAGCGCCGGAACCGTACGCCTGGACGGCCGCGAGGTGACCGGGCAGCCGGCGCACCGGATCGCCCGGGCCGGGATCGGGCTCGTACCGCAGGGCCGCCGGGTGTTCGCCGGGCTCACCGTCGACGAGCACCTGCGGCTGTCCCACCGTCCGCCGCGCCGCGGCGACACGACGCGCCCCAGTGTGTGGACGCCCGCACGCGTCCTTGAGCTGCTGCCGCGGCTGGGCGAGCGCCGGGGCAACCGGGGCACGGACCTGTCCGGCGGCGAACAGCAGATGCTGGCGCTGGCCCGCGCGCTGCTGGGCTCGCCGCGGGTGCTGCTGCTCGACGAGCCCACGGAGGGTCTCGCGCCCGTACTCGTGCGCCGGACCGATGAGTTGGTGACGACGCTGGCGGCCGAGGGCATCGCCGTACTGCTGGTGTCCCCCAGCCCCGCCCAGGCCGTCGAGCGCGCGCGTACGCTCACGGTCCTCACGTCGGGGCGGATGACGCTGCGCGTGGACGGGGAGGACGCCCGCGCCGACGCCGGCGCACTGCACGCGGCGCTGGAACTGACGGCGACGGCGACGGGGACCTGAGGAGCAGGGCTCTACCGGGGCGGGGAACGGCCGGACCCCGCCGGCACCCCGCGCCCCGCACCCCGCACCCCGCACCCCACGCCCGGCGCCTACCGGCCTTTCATGCTGTGCCCGCCGAAGCCGCTGCGTCGGTCGGATCCGCTGTTCTGTTCCTGCCACCACGTGTCGAACGCGGCCTGATCCATGGCGTGCCAGTCGGGTGTGTTCTCGACCTGCGCGTCACCCATCCGGCGGGCGAGCGCGACCATGGCGGCCCCCACGGGTCCGCGCCGGGCGTCGTAGCTCTCCAGGACCTCTTTCCAGCTGTCCCCGGCCACCCAGGCGGCCTCCAGCGCGGTGGCGTCCTGGAGCGCCTTCACGCTGCCGCCGCCGATGTGCGGCCGGGCGACGCTGGCGGCGTCGCCGACGAGCGCCATCCGGCCGGAGGTGTAGTGCGGCACCTCCAGGTCGTAGATGGGCTGGATGAAGGTGGTCTCGGCGGGGGTGCGGAGCACGCGGGCCGCCCAGTACGGCGGGAAGTGCTCGGCGACCAGGGCGCGCAGATGCGCGGTCAGCTCGGAGTTGAGCCTGCCCGGCGGCAGGGACGTGGGGGTCCGCAGGTCCGGGTGGAGGCCGTCGACCTGCGGAGGCGCGGTGTAGAGCACCCAGTTGAGCCGGTGTCCGCCGGCACCGTCCGGGATGCGGTAGATCATGCAATGGCCGCCGGGGAAGACGATGTTGTGCGCGTCGTGGCCGTCCGACGGAAGGTCCGCGACGTCCGGCGACGTGCCGCGCCAGCCGATGTACCCGGCGTACGCGGCGTCCGCCCCGGGGAACATGGCCTCGCGGACGACGGAGCGGTATCCGTCGGCCCCGATCACCACGTCGAAGTGCTCCTCGTACCCGTCCGCCAGCCGCAGCGTGACACCGTCGGCGTCCGGTTCGACGGCGGTGACCACGGTCCCGGACCGGTAGGACACCCCCTCGGGCACCCGGCGGCGCAGCTCGCTCCAGAGGGACCCCCAGCTGTACGCCCGGAAGGGGAACGGCTGCTCGCCGACGACCCGGCCCGGGTCGGCCTCGCCGTCGCGCACGCTCCACACCCGCCGGGTGAGCGGCGCCCAGGGCATCTCGGGGGCCACGTATCCGGCGTCCCGCAACTCGTCGTACCGGTCGCTGTGGAGGGCTATTCCCACCCCTCTGTCACCGAGCCGGGCGTCGGCGCGCTCCAGTACGGTGACCCGCTCGGCTCCCCCGCGCGACGCTGCGAGGGCCGCGGCACACCCCGCTATGCTCCCGCCGACGACGGCGACGCTGCCTCCACGCATGACTGGCACTCCACTCACTCGGTGTTCTGGGGCTTCCGGCGGGCAGATCGAACGCTGTCGTCGCGACGGCGCGAACGGCCGCACATCGCCCCGCATCAGCGGCTGTTGACCGACCCGTGACCTGCGGTCAGGGGCCGGGGCGGATCCTATCGGGGCGGGTGCCGGCCTCGCGGGCCCGGGCGATCGGACGGTGCACGGGCGCGGGCGATCGGACGGTGCACGGGCGGATGGTCCAAGCCGAATAGCAGAGACCGGCCGCGAGCAGGTAGCAGGATCCCGAGAGGCACGGCCATCACCCGGCGGAGGCACCCGTGTCCTCAGCCATGTGACGGCTTCCCACGGGGTCGGACATCAGCGCATCGCCCCTTCGGGGTGGCAGCACCCGGCCCGCCCCGGACTCTCCCAGATCGGCGAGCCCCTACCCGCGGCTCCCGGCGAAGCCCCGGTCCTCCGCTGCTCCGATCGGCCCCGCCCGCGCTGCGCGCCCGCACGGCCGCCCTTACCGTCTGTGCTGACGTCGTGGCGCAGGGAGCCGGTCGTCGCCGTGGCCCGCACCGGTGGGCGCGCGGCCCGCCCCCGTACAGGAGGAGCCCATGCCGGAGCTGTTCATCGATGGCCGGTGGACCGCCGCCGCCGAGGGGCGGACGCGGGAGATCCGCTGTCCGGCCGACGGCACGCCGGTGGCCACCGTCGACGAGGGCGGGGTCCAGGACGCCGACGCCGCCGTCGCCGCGGCCCGGCGGGCCTTCGACGAGGGGCCGTGGCCGGGGACGCCCGCCGCCGAGCGGGGGCGGCTGCTGCTGCGGGTCGCGGAGCTGCTGGAGCGGGACAAGGACGTCTTCGCCCGGGCCGAGTCGCTGGACACCGGCAAGCGGCTGGTCGAGAGCGCGTACGACATGGACGACATCGCGAACTGTTTCCGGTACTTCGGCGAGCTCGTCGCGGCCGGAGACGGGGGCCGCGTCGTCGACACCGGGCTCGCGGACGTCGACAGCCGGGTGGTGCACGAACCCGTCGGCGTCTGCACGCTCATCACGCCGTGGAACTATCCGCTGCTCCAGACCGCGTGGAAGGTCGCCCCGGCGCTCGGGGCCGGCAACACGTTCGTCCTCAAGCCGAGCGAGCTGACCCCGCACACCGCCATCCTGCTCATGCGGCTGCTGGACGAGGCCGGGCTGCCCGCCGGGGTCGCCAATCTGGTGCTCGGGGCCGGGGCTGTGGTGGGCGCACCGCTGACCGAGGATCCGCGGGTGGACATGGTGTCGTTCACCGGGGGGCTCGTCACCGGGCGGCGCATCATGGCGGCCGCCGCGCCCACCGTGAAGAAGGTCGCCCTGGAGCTGGGCGGCAAGAATCCCAACATCGTCTTCGCCGACGCCGACTTCGAGACCGCCGTCGACTACGCGCTCATGGCGGTCTTCCTGCACTCGGGGCAGGTCTGCTCCGCCGGGGCCCGGCTCCTCGTGCAGGACGAGCTGCACGACCGGTTCACCGACGAGCTGGTGGCGCGGGCGGGCCGGATCAAGCTCGGCGGGCCGTTCGACGAGGACGCCCGCAGCGGTCCGCTGATCTCCGCCGCGCACCGCGACAAGGTCGAGGCGTACGTGGCGGAGGGCATCGCCGAGGGGGCGGTGCTGCGCTGCGGGGGCGCGCGGCCCGACGATCCGGCGCTGGCGGGCGGCTTCTACTACCCGCCCACCGTGCTCGACGAGTGCGCCACCTCGATGTCCGTGGTGCGGGACGAGTCGTTCGGTCCGGTGCTCACCGTCGAGCGGTTCCGGGACGAGGACGACGCGGTCCGGCTGGCCAACGACACCGTGTACGGGCTGGCGGGGGCCGTCTGGACGCAGGACGGCGGGCGCGCCCACCGGGTGGCCTCGCGGCTGCGGGCGGGCACCGTGTGGATCAACGACTTCCATCCCTACGTACCGCAGGCGGAGTGGGGCGGCATGAAGCAGTCCGGTTTCGGCCGCGAGCTGGGTCCGGCCGGGCTCGCCGAGTACCAGGAGGCCAAGCACATCTGGCGCAATGTCGCGGCGACCCCGCAGCGGTGGTTCGAATGAGCCGCGCCAAGGGGCCCGAGGGCCGGGACGCGGACAGCGTCCACGACGACGCCGCGCTCGGCGAGATGGGCTACAAGCCCGAACTCAAGCGCACGCTCGGCAACTTCCACACGTTCGCCGCCGGGATCAGCTACATCTCGATCCTGACCGGCACCTTCCAGCTGTTCTACTTCGGCGTCAGCTTCGGCGGTCCCGCCTACTGGTGGTCCTGGCCGATGGTCTTCTGCGGGCAGTTGATGGTGGCCCTGTGCTTCTGCGAGCTGGCGGCCCGCTATCCGGTGGCCGGTTCGGTCTACAACTGGGCCAAGAAGATGGGCGGTCCGCACGTCGGCTGGCTCGGCGGCTGGATGATGATGACGGCCACCATGGTCACCCTGTCGGCCGTGGCGCTGGCCTACCAGATCACGCTGCCGCAGATCGACGACTGGTTCCAGTTCGTGGGCGACGGGAGCGGCAAGAACGACCAGGCGGCCAACGCCGTGCTGCTCGGCTCCGTGCTGATCCTGTTCTCCACGCTGGTCAACGCGTTCGGCGTCAAGCTCATGGCCCGGATCAACTCCGCGGGCGTCTTCATCGAGCTGATCGCCGCGGTCCTGCTCATCATCTTCCTGGCGGCCCACATCACCCGCGGCCCCAGCACCGCCCTGACGGAGACGTACGGGCTGGGCAGCGGCCAGTCGCTGGGCTACTTCGGGGCGTTCCTGACCGCGTCACTGGCCTCCGCCTATGTGATGTACGGCTTCGACACCGCGTCCTCGCTCGGCGAGGAGTCGCACAACCCGGGCCGCAACGCGCCTCGCGCCATTCTGCGGGCGCTCATCGCCTCCTTCCTGATCGGCGCGTTCATCCTGCTCTTCGCGCTGCTCTCGGTGCCGGACCTGGAGGCCGAGGAACTCTCCACGGGCGGACTCCAGTACGTGGTGCTGGCGACGCTCGGCGACACGATCGGGGAGATCTTCCTCTGGGCGGTGGTCGTCGCGATCACGGTCTGCGTGCTGGCCGTGCAGGCGGCCGGGATCCGGCTGATGTTCGCCATGGCGCGGGACAACAACCTGCCCGCCGGATCGAAGCTGGCCAAGGTCAGTCCCCGGTTCAAGACGCCCGTGGTGCCCGCCGTGCTGATCGGGGTGGTGGGCGTCGTCATCCTGGTCGTGAACATCAACCAGCCGCAGATCTTCTCGGTGATCACCAGCATCGCGATCATCATGATCTACGTGGCCTATCTGCTGGTCACCGTGCCCATGCTGCTGCGGCGGCTGCGCGGCGACTGGCAGCCCCGCGAGGGCGCGTTCACGCTCGGCCGCTGGGGACTGCCCATCAACGTGCTCGCGGTGCTCTGGGGCGCGGCCATGTCGCTCAACCTGGCCTGGCCGCGCGCCGAGGTGTACAACGCGACCGGCCCGCAGCACTGGTATCTGCGCTGGGGCGCGTTCCTGTTCATCGGCGTCGTCGCGCTCGGCGGCTTCGCCTACTACTGGTTCGTCCAGCGGCACCGTACGGGAGTGCTCGCCGAGCACCGGTTCGAGGGCGCGGAGCCCACCGACCCCACCACCCCCGCCGGCCCCACCGCTCCCCCGCCGGCCGCCTGAATCCTGGAGATCCCGATGCCCGAAGAGAGCTCTGTGCCCACGTTCGACTACGTCGTGGTCGGCGGCGGCACGGCCGGCGCCGTCATCGCCGCCCGGCTCACCGAGGACCCCGACGTCACCGTCTGCGTACTGGAGGCGGGCCCCTCGGACGTCGGGGACGACAGCATCCTGCGGCTGGACCGGTGGATGGCGCTGCTGGAGTCCGGTTACGACTGGGACTATCCGGTGGAGCCGCAGGAGCGGGGCAACAGCTTCATGCGGCACGCCCGCGCCAAGGTGCTCGGCGGCTGCTCCTCGCACAACTCCTGCATCGCCTTCTGGGCCCCGGCCGAGGACCTCGACGAGTGGGGCGCGCTGGGCTGTACGGGGTGGAGCGCGGCCGACTGCTTCCCGCTCTACCGGCGGCTGGAGACCAACGACGCGCCCGGCGACCACCACGGCCGCTCCGGTCCGGTCACCATCCGGACCGTGCCGCCGCGCGACCCGTGCGGTACGGCGCTGCTGGAGGCGTGCGCGGCGGCGGGCATCCCCACCGTCCCGTTCAACACGGGCTCCACCGTGCTGCGGGGCGCGCACTGGTTCCAGATCAACGCCCGCGAGGACGGGACCCGTTCCTCGGCCTCGGTGTCGTATCTGCACCCGGTGCTGGGGAAGCGGCCCAACCTGGAGGTACGGACGGGGCTCCAGGCGAAGCGGCTGCTGTTCGAGGGCGAGCGGTGCACCGGCGTGGAGTACCTGGAGCCCGACACCGTGCACAGCGGTGCGGTGCACGCCCGGCGCGAGGTGATCGTCTCCTGCGGGGCGATCGACTCCCCGAAGCTGCTGATGCTGTCCGGCATCGGCCCGGCCGGGCATCTTCGGGAGAGCGGGGTGGACGTGCGGGTGGACGCCCCCGGCGTCGGCTCGCACCTCCAGGACCACCCGGAGGGCGTGATCATGTGGGAGGCGAAGCGGCCCATGGTCTCCGCCTCCACCCAGTGGTGGGAGATCGGGATCTTCGCGGACACCGAGGAGGGGCTGGACCGGCCGGACCTGATGTTCCACTTCGGGTCGGTGCCGTTCGACCTGAACACCTACCGGCGCGGCTATCCGACCTCGGACAACGCGTTCTGCCTGACCCCGAACGTCACCCGCGCCCGGTCCCGGGGCACCGTGCGGCTGCGGACCCGGGACTTCCGGGACAAGCCCCGGGTCGATCCGCGCTACTTCACCGACGAGCACGACGTACGGGTGATGACGCACGGGCTGCGGCTGGCGCGGGAGATCGTGGGGCAGCCCGAGATGGCCGCGTGGGCCGGGGCAGAGCTGGCTCCGGGGCCCGGCGCGACCACGGACGCGGAGCTGTTCGACTACATCCGCGAGACGCACAACACCGTCTACCACCCGGCCGGAACCGTCCGCATGGGCCCGGCGGACGACCCGGACTCGCCGCTCGACCCCCGGCTGCGGGTGAAGGGCGTCACGGGGCTGCGGGTGGCCGACGCCTCTGTCATGCCGCTCCTGCCGACGGTCAATCCGTGCATCACCACGATGATGATCGGCGAGAAGTGCGCCGATCTGATCAAGGAAGGCTGAGCTCCGGCCCGCCGCCTCCCGACCGTTCGCACCCTTATTCGCACACCTGCTCGAATAGCGTTACGCTCTCCCCATGGGCGTACACCTGCAAAGCTCGCTTTTCGACCAGGAGGCCGAGGTCGGCACCCGCCCGCTGAGCGGACTGCGACGTACCGATCTCGGCCATGGGGCCTGGATCGACGTGCTGCCGCAGTGGCTCCGGGGTGCGGACACGCTGTTCGAGACGCTGGTGCGCGACGTCGCCTGGCGGGCCGAGCAGCGCGTCATGTACGAGCGTGTGGTGGCGGTCCCCCGGCTGCTGGCCTTCTTCGGCCGCCGCGACCCCCTGCCCCACCCCGCCCTGGGGGCCGCCCGCACCGAGCTCGGCGAGCACTACGCGGCCGAACTGGGCGAACCCTTCACCACGGCGGGGCTGTGCTTCTACCGCGACGGCCGGGACGGGGTCGCCTGGCACGGGGACACCACCGGCCGGGGCAGCACCGAGGACACGATGGTCGCGATCCTCTCGCTGGGAGCGCCCCGGCACCTCGCGCTGCGGCCGCGCCGCCCGGGCCCCGCCCCCGTCCGCAGGCCGCTCGGCCACGGCGACCTGATCGTCATGGGCGGCAGCTGCCAGCGCACCTGGGAGCACGCGATCCCCAAGACCGCCCGGGCCGTCGGACCGCGCGTCAGCGTGCAGTTCCGGCCCGACGGAGTGCGCTGACCCCGGCATCCCCCGGCGCACCGCGGTTGTGCGGGTCCCGGGCAGGGCCGATTCTGAAAGTAATGAACCGGGCCGGTGTCGCGCCGTGAGCGCGGCGAGCACGGCGGAGAGCGCCGATTTCCGTGGACCCCTGGACATCACCAGGGCGGCCACGGTGGTCCTGGACGCCGAGAGCACGGTCGTCGGCTGGAGTCCCGCGGCAGCCGAGCTCCTCGGCTACCGCCCGGCCGAGGTCCTGGGGCGGCCGCTGAGCGCGTTCCTGTCGGTGCGCCCGGTCGGTGACACTCCCCCGGCCGAATCATCCGGAACGACCACTGCCGACATCGGCCCGCCGTCCCTCGTCGGCAACGAGATCCATGTGGCACGCGCCCGGGACGGCCGTGAGCTGCTGGTGGCGACGGCGACGTGCCCGCTGCCGGGCGGGGCCGCGGGCAACGGCGCAGGCGCTCCGGACCGGATCCTGGTGGCGGCCGAGGTGAGGGAGCTGCGGCACTGGGAATCGCGGCTCGCCCTGCTCCACGGGCTGGCCACCCAGTCACCCGTGGGACTGGCGATCTACGACACCGACCTGCGCCTGACCTGGAGCAACACGGCGTACGAACGGGAGATCGGGCAGCCGCTGGCCACGTTCCGGGGCAAGCGCGCCGACGAGTTGTACTCCGGGGGCTCCTTCGTGACCCCGGGCTATCCGCAGACGCTCGACGGCGTCATGCACCAGGTGCTCGACACGGGCGAACCGATTCTCGACCTGCACTTCCGGGGGCAGCAGCCCAGCGACCCGGGGCGGGACCACCTGTGGTCCTGCGCCTACTACCGGCTGGAGGACGCTCACGGGCACGTGTTCGGCGTGTGCGAGGACGCGTTCGACATCACCGACCGCTACCGGGTCCAGGAGCGGCTGACACTCCTCGTGGAGGCCGGCCGCAGGATCGGCACGGTCCTGGACGTGGCCACCACCGCCGAGGAGATCGCCGAGGTGGCCGTGCCGGACTTCGCGGCGACCGTACGGGTCGACGTCACGCGGGCCGCGGTGACCGGGGAGACGGCGGCGGTGGGCAGCCCGGCGGACATGTCCCTGCTGAGGGTCGCGGAACGGTCGGACCCGGGACCCGCGGCGCCGGACCCCGGCCTCCTGGATTCCGGACAGCCGGAGCCCGCCGTCCCGGAGCCCCCCGCCTCGGCCCGCGCAGCCCCGGACCCAGCCGTCCCGGACGCAGCCCTCCCGGAGCCCGCCGCCTCGGATCCGCCCGTCTCGGACCCTTCCGGCTCGGACTCCGCCGCCCCGGCCCGCCTGGCTCCGGGCCCAGCCGCCTCGGACCCCGCGGCCCCGGACCTCGCAGCTCCGGACTCCATCGCCCCGGCCCCCGCCGCCCCGGAGACGGACCCGCGTACGGCGCGGGGCTCCGCCGGCCCGGGCGACGACCGGCATCCGTATCCGCCGGTCGTCTATCCGCCCGGGTCCCCGCAGAACCGCAGCCTGTCCTCGGGCGGGCTCGTGCTCGACGAGGGCACCCTGGTCGTCCCGCTGCGGACCGGGGGCGGCATCCTCGGGCTCGTCACCTTCGACCGGGGCGTCCGCCCCGACGCCTCGGGCCGCACGCCCGCCCCCGACCGGGCGACCACGTTCGACAACGGCGAGGTCGCCCTGGCCGACGAGCTGGCGGCCCGGGCCGCGGTCTGCATCGACAACGCGCGCCGCTACACCCGCGAGCGCACCGCGTCCCTCGCCCTCCAGCGGCAGTTGCTGCCCCACCATCTGCCGCCGCAGTCCGCGGTCAGCACCGCCTACCGCTATCTGCCCGCCGACGATGTGACCGGCGTCGGCGGGGACTGGTTCGACGTGATCCCGCTGTCCGGGACCCGGGTCGGCCTCGTGGTGGGGGACGTGGTCGGGCACGGCCTCCAGGCAGCCGCCACCATGGGGCGGCTGCGCACCTCCGTACGGGCCTTCGCCCAGCTCGACATGGCCCCCGACGAGCTGCTGACCCGGCTCGACGACCTGGTGGGGCAGCCCGCGGAGGACCGTCTCGACGCGTACGGCGGCGCCGTCGAGACGTACGACGTGACCACCGGGGCGACCTGCCTGTACGCGGTCTACGACCCGGTCTCCCGGCGGTGTGTCATGGCCCGTGCCGGGCATCTGCCCCCGGCGATCGTCGACCCCGACGGCCGGGTGTCCTTCCCGGACCTGCCCGCCGGGCCACCGCTGGGCCTGGGCGGGCTGCCGTTCGAGTCGATGGAGTGCGACCTACCGGTGGGCAGCCTGCTGGCGCTGTTCACCGACGGCCTGGTCGAGGCCCGGGACCACGACATCGGCCACGGCCTCGACACGCTGGGCCGGGTGCTCGGCGACCGCTCCGCGTCCCTGGAGGAGCTGTGCGACCGGGCGGTGTCCGAGCTGGTGCCCGGCGGCACGAGCGCCGACGACACGGCCCTGCTCCTGGTCCGCACCCGCGAGCTCGACGCGGAGCGGGTCGCCGACTGGGAGCTGACCGCCGAGGCGGTGTCGGTGAGCCGCGCCCGCGAGCTGGCCACCGGACAACTGGAGGCCTGGGGCCTGGAGGAGCTGGTGTTCGCGACCCAGCTGGTCGTCAGCGAGCTGGTCACCAACGCGGTCCGGTACGCGGGCGGGCCGCTGGGTCTGCGCCTCATCCGGGACCGCACGCTGGTGTGCGAGGTCGCGGACACCGGGCACACCTCCCCGCATCTGCGGCACAGCGCGGAGGACGACGAGGGCGGGCGCGGCCTGTTCATCGTGGCTCAGCTCGTGCAGCGATGGGGCACGCGGTACACCCCGACCGGGAAGACCATCTGGACCGAGCAGGCCCTGCCGCCGGCCGGAGAGGACTGACCCGGCTCCGCTCGGGCCGTGCCACTTTGTTGACAACCCAACAGACTTGGACTTAGGTATGCCTTACCTAAGTTGACTGGGTGTCCGTGGTTCTGGTTACCGATGCCGAGAAAGGTGCTCATCCCGTGAGTGCTGTTCCCTCCACCCGTACCGTCGCCCGCACGGGCCTCGCCGCGTTCGCCGCCGCCGCGCTGGCCGTGACCCTCGCCTCCCCCGCCGCCGCCGCGACCGGCACCCGTACGGTCACCGACGGGGGTACGACCTACAACCTGTCGCTCTCCGCGCCCGACAGCGCGGCCGCTTCGGGCGCCAACATCACCGTCACCGGAAGCGGTTATCACACCGGCCAGGGCGTCTACGTGAGCCTGTGCGTGGTGGACGGGGCCCAGGGCGCCAACAAGCCCTCGCCGTGTCTCGGCGGCCAGGACGAATCCGGCACCACCGGCGCCTCGCACTGGGTCTCCGGCCTGGGCGGCGGCCTGCCCAACACCTCGCCCTTCGGCGCGGGCGGCACCTTCAGCGTCCGGATACACGTCAAGGCCGACCTCGGCGGCGGAAACGTCTGCGGCGACACCGTCGAGTGCGCCATCGTGACCCGCGCCGACCACACCGACACCAACGACCGCAAGTACGACGTCCACGCTCCGATCAACTTCGTGTAACGCGGAGCGACTTCTCCCGCCCTTCGCCCGGTCCCGGCCGCTCGTGCCGGGGCCGGGCTCCCCCGCGTCCTGACGAGGAATGACATGACATCCACTCCGGGCACCGATCCCGGCACCCCGCCGAGCGGCCGCGGCAGACAGATCCGCCGGGCGGGCACGGCAGCCGTCGCCGCCCTGCTGCTCACGGCGGCGATCCCCACCGGCGCGGCGGTCGGCGCCGACGCCGGGACCCCGAAGACGGCCACCGGCCCCCAGGGGCAGAAGCTCACCGTCTCGGCCACCACCGGTCTCGACCCGGACGGGCAGAAGGTCCGGGTCACCGGCGAGGGGTACGGCCTCACCACCGGCATCTACGTCGCCCTGTGCAAGGACAACGGGGACAACCGGGTGCCCTCCCCCTGCCTCGGCGGGGCGGACATGAGCGGCGGTTCGAAGACCTCGCAGTGGATCGTGCCCCCGGGCGACCCGTACGAGGGCGACCTCGCCCGGGCCTTCGGACCCGGAGGCGCCTTCGACGTGGAGATCGAGATCACGGAGAAGGGCGACGGCCTCGACTGCGCCGAGGTGTCCTGTTCCGTCGTGACCCGCGCCGACCACCGCGCGGCCGGCAACCGTACGCAGGACGTCCGCATCCCCGTCGCCTTCGCCGGCCAGGAGCCCGGCGAACCGGGCGGCGGGGGCGTCGACGTGCCCGCGGGGACCGTCTCCTACCAGGCCGCCGCGGACTTCACCTCGGCCGGCAGGGCGCTGGACCTGCTGCTGCACCCCGACTCGAAGAAGCTGTACGTCGGCGCGGACAACCTCCCCGACACGGCCGACGTCGACGAGCGCGGGCTGCACGTCCTGAATCCCGAGGACGGGACGTCCGAGGGCTGGATCAGCCGGGCCCCCGGCTCCACCGGTGCGCTGCGGGCCTCGGCGGCCGCCCGCATCTCCGGGCCGTTGCCGGGCGACGGCGTCGTCTACACCTACCCGCTGCGGGGCGTCGGCAGCGCCAGGCCGGGCGACGAGGCGGCCTCCGGCGTCTGGCTCGCCGGGTCCACGATCACCGACATCGCCCCCGGCACGACCCCGGGTACGGTCCTGGTCGCCCAGGGCGCGACGCTCTCCGAGACCGACCGGGCCACCGGCACGGCAACCCGGACGCTCACCCTGCCGGGCGGCACGCAGTTCGCCGCCGACCCCGAGCGGGGCACGCTCTGGTACACCGACTTCGCGGCCGGGAAACTGCACCGCGTGGACCTCGCGTCGTTCGCCGTCACCGGCTCCTTCGACCTGCCCGGCGCGGCGGGCATCGCCGGATTCACCGAGACGGACCCGGCCACCGGCGCGGTGTGGGTCGGGGTCGGCCGGTCCGTGCTGGTCTTCGACGCCGCGGGCAAGCTGCTCAAGACGCTCGTCGGCAAGGACCTGGCCCGCGACGCCGCCTTCGACACCGCGACGGGCCGGGCCCACGTCGTCTGGCAGGACGGCGGGGACCTCTCCGACGCGGCCAACGACAACAACGGCACGCTGACCGTGTACGGCAGCGAGGACTTCGCCGTGGCCGCGAAGGACCTGTCGCTGCCCGGCAACCACTCCCAGGCCGGGGCGGCCTCGCTCGCCGTCGAACCGGGCGGCGCCACCGTCTTCGTCACCAGCCCCGCCGAGGGGAAGATCACCAAGCTGGTCCGGCAGACCTCGCCCCTGGTGACCCGCGCGCCCGCCGACCGCACGGCGCAGGACGGCGAGGAGGTCTCCCTCACCGCCGAGGCGGAGGGAACCCCGGAGCCCACGGTCCGCTGGCAGGTCAGCACCGACGGCGCGCAGACCTGGAAGGACGTCGAAGGCGCGACCGGGCCGGCCCTCACGTTCACCGCGCGGACGGCGCAGGACGGCTACCGCTACCGCGCCGAGTTCCGCAACGCCGTCGGCACCACCCGCACCGCCGCCGTGACGCTCACCGTCACCGCGGCAACCGGGGGCGGGGACACCGGCGGAGACACCGACGGCGACGGTGACACCTCGAACGGCACCGGCAGCACGGGAGGCGACGGCTCGACAGGTGGCGACAGCGGTACCCAGTCGGCCGGCGGCTCCACGGGTGCGGCCGGAGGCTCCACCGGTACGGCCGGGAACGCCGGCTCCACGGTCGGCGGTGGCGTCGGCGGCGGCACCGGGACCGCCACCACGTCCGGCGGCGGCAGTCTGGCCGCCACCGGGGCCACTGTGATGTCGGCAACTCTCGCAGCAGCGGCGCTCGTTGGCGCCGGGGTGCTGATCCACCGGCGCGCCAGGAGGCGCACGGAGGGCGCACTCTGACGGCGTAGCGGCCTTCCCCGCCCCTCGGGAGTGGGGTGGGAACGCGTGAACCCCCTGGCCGGGCAACACCCCCCGCCAGGGGGTTCACGCGTCCTTGCCGGGACACAGCGGAGCGGGAACCTCCACGAGCGGCCCCTCGGCGCCGCCGATCACAAGCGCTTACTCGCCTGTCGCTCCATCAATCTCCTTACCCACCAGGCGACATCGGACGGTTCCGGCAGATCGGAGGTGTCCGAGCCATGCCGCCTGAACTTCACGAGAACTCCAGCGAAATGGCACGTGTGTGGATATCGTGCACCGAGCGAGGGCGCATCCGTCAGTCCATGGGATCGGCGGATGCGTCCCGTTTGTGGGGGTGCAACTGTGGCTGGGGGGCTCATGGGGCATGTCGAAATACCTGATACCGACCTATCCGGACCGGTGGGGCTTCGGGGCGCGCCGCGTCCTCGCACCGCCGCCTCCCGGAATCGCACGGCGGCCCTGGAACAGCTGTGGAGGGAACCGACGGCTCGGCGCGATCCGGCCGGCCGGGCGCCGGTCCGGCACAAGCCCGCGTCCGGCCCGGCCCTCCTGGCACTGACCGATCTGCTGGGTCTGGCCGGTCCGGCCTGGCTGCTGCTGCGCGCGGGCGACCAGCCCCGCCCGGTGGCGGCCGCCGCGGTGGCGGGGCTGCTGTGGGCCGGGCTGCGCGGGGTCCGCGGGCGGTACACCGACCGGCTGCGGACCGAGCCGGGCGGTGCGCTCGGCATGAGCGGCGCGGGCGGTGCCGTCGGCGACTGGCTCGTCCTCATCGGCCTGCTGGCCGTGCTGCACACGGCGGCGGGCAGCCCGGTGGACCCGGCCACGGCCGTCGTGGCCGTCGCGCCGGGGCTGCTGATCGCCACGGCGGTGTCGGGGCTGCGGCGGCGGGGCCACCGGGTCCGCCGGGTGCTGCTGGTGGGCGAGGCGCCGGGGGTGGGCCGGGCGGCCGAGCTGCTCAACTCCCGTACGGACCACGGTTACGCGCTGGTCGCCGCCATTCCGGTGGGCGCCGGCCGGCTGGAGCTGGACGGGGTGCAGGTGCCGGGGCACCTCGCGTCCTGCCCGGCCGACGACGATGTGTCGACAGTGCTCGGCGGGGTCTACGCGCACGCGGCGGACCTGGTGCTGGTGGCTCCCGGGCCCCAGCTGACCGGCGACCGGCTGCGACGCCTCGGCTGGGGGCTGCACGACGGGGGCGTCGCCCTGTCCGTGCTCTCGGAGCTGTCCGGTGTGGCGGCCGAGCGGGTGCGTCCCGTCACCGCCGCCGGCCTCACCCTGCTGCACATCGCGCCACCGCTGCGCGGGGGCCCGCAGGCGGCGGTCAAGAACGCGCTGGACCGTACGGGCGCCCTGTTCGGACTGCTGACCCTGGCACCGTTGTTACTGACCGTCGCACTGAGCGTCCGGCTGTCCTCGCGGGGTCCGGTCTTCCACCGGCAGGTCCGGCAGGGGCAGCACAACCGGCCTTTCACCATGTGGAAGTTCCGCACGATGGTGGCGGACGCGGAGCATCTCAAGGCGCGGCTGATCGCGGCCAACGAGGTCGACGGCCCGCTGTTCAAGATGCGCAGCGATCCTCGGGTGACGCCGGTCGGCCGGATGCTGCGGCGCACGTCGATCGACGAACTCCCGCAGCTCGTCAATGTGTTGCTGGGCCACATGTCCTTGGTGGGTCCGCGGCCGCCGCTGCCGGAGGAGGCATCGCGCTACGACGAGCGGGAACACCGCCGGCTCACCGTGAAACCGGGTCTCACGGGCCTGTGGCAGGTGAGCGGACGCTCCGACCTGAGCTGGCACGAGACCGTCTCGCTCGACCTCTGGTACGTGGACAACTGGTCGGTCGCCGCCGACATGGGACTCCTCGCCCGCACCGTGCGCGCCGTCACCGACGGCCGCGGGGCGTACTGAGAGCGGCGGGCGTGCGGATGCGAGGAGCACCACCGGTGCGCCGCCGCGAGACCTCTCACGGCGGCGAACGGTCAGCTTTCGGGCGGGAGTTGTCCGAGCCACCAGGCGTAGGTGCGGGCGATACCGTCGCGCAGCGGGATCTTCGGCGTGAAGCCGAGGGCGTTGAGGCGGGTGACGTCGAGCAGCTTTCGGGGGGTCCCGTCGGGCTTCGAGGTGTCCCAGCGGATGCTGCCCTGGTAGCCCGTCACCTCACGTACGGTTTCCGCGAGTTCGCGGATCGTGAGGTCCTCGCCGCAGCCGATGTTGACGGGTTCGTCACCGTCGTAGGCCTCCAGCAGGCTCACGCAGGCGGCGGCGAGGTCGTCGACGTGGAGGAACTCGCGGCGCGGGGAGCCGGATCCCCACAGGGTCACCTCGGGGGCGTCGTCGCTGCGCGCCTCGTGGAAGCGGCGGATCAGCGCGGGCAGGACGTGCGAGGTCTCCAGGTCGAAGTTGTCGCCGGGCCCGTAGAGATTGGTGGGCATGGCGCTGATGTAGGAGGCGCCGTACTGCCGCCGGTAGGACTGGGTCTGGACGATCCCGGCGATCTTGGCGAGGGCGTACGCCTCGTTGGTGGGCTCCAGCTCACCGGTAAGCAGCGACTCCTCACGGATCGGCTGGGGGGCGAGCCGGGGGTAGATGCACGACGAGCCGAGGAAGAGCAGCCGCGGTGTCCCGGCCGCGTGCGCACCGGCGATCACGCTGAGCTGGATGCGCAGGTTGTCCTCCAGGAACTGCACCGGATACGTGCTGTTGGCCATGATCCCGCCCACCTTGGCGGCGGCCAGCACCACGGCGTCCGGGCGGACCTCCTTCAGATACGTCTCGGTCCGCGCGGCGTCGCGCAGGTCGAGGAGGTCACGGCCGCGGGTGAGCACCTCGTGGCCGTCGTCGGCGAGGCGGCGGGCCACCGCCGAGCCGACCAGGCCGCGGTGTCCCGCGACGAATATGCGGGAGCCGGGGCGCAGTAGAGGACGGGCGGATTCCTGGGACGGGACGGGGAGTTCGGTCGTCATGGCTCGGATTGTGCCAGCAGAAAAGGGACTGCGGTGACGCTTTGCCGCAGAACGCTCCAATTCCGGAATATCGGTGAACATCGCCGCCGAGGCGATCAGCAGAGAAGGGGGAATCGTGGCGAAGACCGCGCTCATCACCGGAGTGACAGGCCAGGACGGTTCGTATCTGGCCGAGCTGTTGCTCGACAAGGGATACACGGTGCACGGGCTCATACGCCGCTCCTCGAGCTTCAACACCGAGCGGATCGACCACATATACCAGGGTCCCGAGGAGCCGGAGCGTTCCTTCGTCCTGCATCACGCGGACCTGTCCGACGGTGTGGCGCTGGTGAACCTGCTGCGCGACATCCAGCCGGACGAGGTCTACAACCTGGGCGCGCAGTCGCATGTGCGGGTGTCCTTCGACGCTCCGCTCTACACCGGTGACGTCACCGGGCTCGGCACCGTCCGGCTGCTGGAGGCGGTCCGGGCCAGCGGCATCCACACCCGGCTCTACCAGGCCTCGTCCTCCGAGATGTTCGGCGCGAGCCCGCCCCCGCAGAACGAGAAGACCTCGTTCCACCCGCGCAGCCCGTACAGCGTGGCGAAGGTGTACTCGTACTGGGCGACGGTCAACTACCGCGAGGCGTACGGCATGTTCGCGGTGAACGGGATCCTCTTCAACCACGAGTCGCCGCGCCGGGGTGAGACCTTCGTGACCCGGAAGATCACCCGGGGCGTCGCCCGGATCAAGGCCGGGCTCCAGGACCGGCTGCACCTGGGCAACCTTGACGCGGTCCGGGACTGGGGGTACGCGCCGGAGTACGTGGACGCCATGTGGCGGATGCTCCAGTGCGACGCCCCCGACGACTTCGTGATCGCCACCGGCGAGGGCGTCAGCGTCCGGCAGTTCCTGGAGTTCTCCTTCGAGCACGCGGGCCTCGACTGGCGCGAGCACGTGCGCTACGACCCCAAGTACGAACGCCCCAGCGAGGTCGACGCGTTGATCGGTGACGCGTCCAAGGCCGAGGAGCTGCTGGGCTGGAAGCCCGAGGTGAAGTCGCGCGAGCTGGCCCGGATCATGGTCGACGCCGACATCCGCCGGCTGGAGGACCAGCTGTCCGGGGCCGCCGTCCGGGTGGACCGGTGAACGGGCGGGGGCGCCGCCCCTGTGGGCCGGTGGACGGGCGTCCCCGTCACGTGCGCATCTCCCCCGGCGGCCGGGCCGGGCTGCTCCGCCGCCGGTCCGCCGTCCCCTTACCGGACCGACAGGACCGTGTGACCGCCGACGCCCGGACCGGGCCGGCGGCCACCCATGACTCCCGGCCGGCGCTCGCCGCGCCCGTGCCCGGGACGATCACCGGCGCTACCGCCGATCTCCACCGACCGCTCGATGGAGCTCGACGCGCCGGCCGCGGGCGGGGCCTCGGCCCCGCCTACCCACTCGCCACGACTCCCGGCGGGACGCACCGTCCCCGCTCCCGGTCGGGCGAGGCAGGATCCGCGGCCTTTCGGCCGCAGCTCGAATCTCACCTTCGGAGCTGAATGATGAACGGAAGTACGGGGCAGAGAACCGGAGGACGCGGCCGTGTGCGGGCCGCTTCCGCCGCTCTCGGCCTGCTGGCCGGAGCCCTGACCGCGACCACGGTCGGGGCCTCCCCGGCGGCGGCGCTGACACCACCGGTCGCCATCACCGCGGACGACCTCACCACCTGGCAGACCAACGGCATCGTCTGGTCGATGGCCGCCGGCGACGGCGTCGTCTACGCGGGCGGCACCTTCTCCACCCTGCGGCCCCCCACCGCAGCCCCCGGAACGAGCGAACAGCCCGCGGTGAACTTCGCCGCGTTCGACGCCGCGACCGGGGCGCCCACCGACTGCTCGCTGTCCTTCACCATCTCCTCGGGGACCGCGACCGTACGGTCTCTCGCCCTCTCCCCGGACGGCGACACCCTCTACGCGGGCGGCCAGTTCGGCGCGGTGAACGGTGTCGGCGTGAGCAATATCGCGGCGATCGACACGGAGAGCTGCACGGTCCGCAACAGCTTCAAGATCGGGGTCTCGGCGACCGTGCGGGGGCTCGCCGTCACCGACGACACGGTCTATCTGGCGGGTGACTTCACCACGGTCGGCGGGCAGACCAGGAACCACTTCGCCGCCGTCACGACCGGAGCCGCCCTGCTGCCCTTCACGGCCAACGCCGACGAGGTCGCACGGGCCGTCGAGGTGACTCCGGACGGTCGACACGTGCTGCTCGGCGGGGACTTCTTCCGGATCAACGGCACGAACACCCACGCGCTGGCCGTCGTCGACGCCACCACCGGACAACTCACCAAGTCCTACCCGGGGTTCATTCACAACAACTCCACCGTCCAGGACATCACCACGGATGCCACCGGCTTCTACACCGGCAACGAGGGCACCGGCGGCGGCGTGTTCGACGGACGCATCGCTCTGAGCCTCGGCACCTTCGAGCAGCGCTGGCGGGACACCTGCCTCGGCGCGACCCAGTCCGTGCTGGTGCACTCCGGGGTGCTGTACAGCGGCAGCCACGCCCACGACTGCGCCAGCATGGGCGCGTTCCCGGACCAGCCGCGCAAGCACCTGCTGGCCCAGTCGGTCGACGACCCGAAGCTGCTGCCCTGGTTCCCGGACACCAACGACGGGATCGGGGAGCCGGTCGGGCCGCGCGTGATGACCCAGACGAGCAGCGGCGGGCGCCACTACCTGTGGGTGGGAGGCGAGTTCACCACCGTCAACACCAAGCCGCAGCAGGGTCTGACCCGGTTCGCGGACGGCCCGGACACGGGCGCGCCCTGGGTGCCCAACGTCAGCCTGTCCACGCTCACCCCGGGGCGGATCGACGTGAACTGGCAGACCAGCTTCGACACCGACGACGGTGAGCTGACCTACCGGATCTACAAGGACGGCTCCACCACCCCGATCCACACCACGACCGGCTCCTCGGTCTTCTGGGACCGGCCGCAGCTGACCTGGACGGACACCGACGTCGCCGAGGGCGAGACCCACGCGTACCGGATCACCGCGAGCGACGGCGTCAACACCAGCGCCAAGTCCCCGGCACAGTCCGCCACCGTGGCGAGCACGACGGAGGCGTACCCGGCCCGGGTCAGGTCCGACGGGGCGAGCCTCTACTGGCGCTACGACGAGGGCACTTCCACGTTCGCGCACGACAGCAGCGGCAACCTGAACAACGGCTTCCTGCGCAACGGCCCCGCCTACCGGCAGACCCCGGCGGCGGTCGCCGGGCCGTCGACGGCGATCGGGTTCAGCGGGACCGACGAATACGCGTACAGCAACCGGCAGCACGCCCAGCCGGCCCGCTTCACCGTCGAGACCTGGATCAAGACCACCACGACCCGGGGCGGGAAGATCGTCGGCTTCGGCAATCTGACCCAGCAGAACAGCACCCGCCACGACAAGCACATCTACATGCGCAACGACGGGCGCCTCGTGTTCGGCGTCCAGAGCGGCGGGGCCCGCACCGTCACCACCTCGGGGGCTTACAACGACGGCCAGTGGCACCACGTCGTCGCCACCCAGGGCCCGCTGGGGCAGGGCATGTCGCTGTACGTCGACGGGCAGCTGCGCGCGTCGAACATCCTGGTCTCCGGCAACGACAGCTCCCCGGGCTACTGGCGCGTCGGCGGGGACAACCTGGCCGGCTGGCCGAGCCGTCCCACCAGCAACTTCTTCGAAGGGCAGATCGACGAGACCGCCATCTACCCGACCGCGCTGAACTCTTCCACGATCAGCGCGCACTACGCCCTGAGGAACAGCTGATCTCATGAGGAATCCGTTCCTGGCCTGCGCCGCCGTCGTCCTGACGGCGGCGGCGCTGGCCGCCTGCGGCTCGTCCGCGGACGGGAACGACCT
>NZ_JBHXPF010000060.1:0-30274 GCF_042718715.1 Streptomyces sp. NPDC058576
GAACCCCCGCCTCCCCCCCCCGGGCTCCCCGGCGCACGCCCCCCCCCGAGCACTTCGGGGCGGGACGTCCGCGTTTCCGGCCGTGGCGTCCCGGCCGGTCGGCGGCTTCCCTCCCACCCGACAGATGTCCGATGTGTCATGATTTGACGCATCCCTGGTGTGGCAGGGCTGGGGCTTGTCAGCGGTGCACCCGCCGAGGAGGACGTCGATGACGAGCATCAACGAGCAGCAGGTTCCCGTGGCCTCACCTGTCATCGGAGAGGCCGAGATCGACGCCGTGGTCCAGGTGCTGCGCAGCGGACGGGTCGTCCAGGGTCCCGAGGTCGCCGCCTTCGAGGAGCGCTTCTCCGCCTTGGTCGACGGGCGGACCTGCGTCGCCGTCAACTCCGGCACCTCCGCCCTCCACCTGCTGCTCCTGGCCCTGGGCATCGGCAGGGGCGACGAGGTCGTCGTCCCCTCGTTCTCCTTCGCGGCCTCGGCGAACGCGGTCCGCCTGACCGGAGCCGACGTCGTGTTCGCCGACATCGAGCCGGAAGGCTTCGGACTCGACCCGGCGGCCGTCGAGGCCGCGATCACCCCGCGTACGGCCGCGATCATGCCCGTACACCTCTACGGCCATCCGGCGGCGATGGACCGGCTCATGCCCATCGCCGAGCGGCGGGGACTCGCGGTCGTCGAGGACGCGTGCCAGGCGCACACCGCCGCCCTGCACGGAACGCCGGTCGGCGCGTTCGGCTCGGGCGGCGCCTTCAGCTTCTACCCGACCAAGAACATGCACTCCCTCGAAGGCGGCATGGTCACGACGGCCGACGCCGAACTGGCCCGCACCGTACGCCTGCTGCGCAACCAGGGCATGGAGCAGCGGTACGCCAACGAGATCGTCGGCGCCAACATGCGGATGACCGACGTCTCCGCCGCCGTCGGACGCGTACAGCTCGGCAAGGTCGAGGCCTGGACCGAGCGGCGCCGCGCCAACGCCGCGTACCTCGACGACCGCGTCACCGCCCCGGCCGTCACCACACCGCCGGTGGCCGAGGGCGCCCGGCACGTCTACCACCAGTACACCGTGCGGATCAGGGGTGACCGGGACGCCGCGATGGCGAAGCTCACCGGGGCGGGCATCGGCAACGCGGTCTACTACCCGACGCCGATCCACCGCCTCAAGCCCTACTGGGAGCCCGATCAGAAGGCGGGCCGCACCTGGGACCTGCCCGAGACGGAGAAGGCCGCCGCCGAGGTCGTGTCGCTGCCCGTCCACCCCTCGCTCAGCGAGGGCGACCTGGAGCGCATCGTCACCGCCGTGAACGCCCTGGGGGAGAACCCGTGACCGCCGCACTGAAGGCCGGGCTCATCGGCCTCGGCTCCATGGGCCGCCACCACGCCCGGGTGCTCATGGCCCTGGAGGGCGTCGACCTGGTCGGGGTCGTCGACCCGATGGGCGACAAGAACGGCTGGGCGCAAGGCGCTCCCGTGCTGCCGGACGTCGAGCAGCTCCTCGACCTGGGCATCGACTACGCCGTCGTCGCCTGCCCCACGGGACTGCACGAGGAGATCGGCCTGCGGCTGGCCGAGGCGGGCGTCTGCGTGCTGATCGAGAAACCGCTCGCCGACTCCGTCGAGGGCGCCCTGCGGCTCGTGCACGCCTTCGAGTCGCGGAACCTCGTCGCGGGCGTGGGGCACATCGAGCGGTGCAATCCCGCCCTGCGCTCGCTGCGGGACCGTCTGCGGAGCGGTGAACTCGGCGATCTCTACCAGATCGTGACGCGGCGTCAGGGTCCCTTCCCGCACCGCATCGCCGACGTCGGCGTGGTCAAGGACCTGGCCACCCATGACATCGACCTGACGGCGTGGATGACCGGCCGGAGCTACGTGTCGATCGCCGCGCACACCGTGTCGAAGTCCGGCCGCCCCTACGAGGACATGGTCAGCGCGGTGGGCCGGCTCTCCGACGGGACCATGGTCAACCACCTGGTCAACTGGCTCAGCCCGCTCAAGGAGCGGTTCACCTCCGTCACCGGCGAGCGGGGCTGCCTCATCGCCGACACGCTGACGGCCGACCTGACGTTCTACTCGAACGCCTCCGTCGCCACCGAGTGGGAGGCCCTGCGCGCGTTCCGTGGGGTCTCCGAGGGCGACATGATCCGCTACGCCATCCCCAAGCGTGAGCCCCTGCTCGTCGAGCACGAACTCTTCCGGGACGCCGTGCAGGGTCTCTCCGCCGACATCTGCACCCTGCGGCAGGGACTGCGCACCGTGGAGGTGGCCGCCTCCCTGCTCGACTCGGCCAGGAGCGGGCGCACTGTCGTCTTCGAGCGGGAGGAAACGATCCCTCGTGGTGCTTGACCCTCCGTCCTCAGCCCCCGTCGGCAGGCCCCGGGGAAAGATCGTCATGCTGGTCGACAACGCGGTGAAGGGGGACTCCCGGGTCCAGAAGGAGGCCCGGTCCGCCGCGGCGGCCGGCTGGGATGTCGTCCTTCTCGGCAAGTCGCCGAACAAGAAGGCGCAGAGCTGGCAGCTGGGGGAGGCCCGGGTCCGGCTGCTGCCCGTGGCGACACCGCTGCAACGGCGGCGGCACGAGTACCGCCGGGCGGTTCTCCGCGCGCCGCTCGCCTACCCTCCGGGCCCCCTGGCCGAGTACCGCAAGCAGCGGATGAAGGCGTGGCGGGCCGAACTGAACCTGCGGGTCATCGAAGCCGGGCGCAGCGGTTCCGGGGCGGCCGCGACGCGACTGCTGCCGGCCCGCGTGCTCTCCCGGGGCATGGGACGGTGGGTCCGGCTGCGGGCCCGGCACACCGCGGCGCTGGAGCGGCGCCGCAAGGACATGGACACCCCGCTCGACCGCTTCACCACGGCCTTCTGGGTACGGGCGATGGGCGAACGGGCCTGGCGGCGGCTCGACCCCGGACTGTGGGACCTGGAACTGGCCTTCGGGAAGGTCATCGACGCCCTGGAGCCCGACCTGATCCACGCCAACGACTTCCGGATGCTCGGCGTGGGCGCGCGGGCCAAACTGCGGGCCGAGGCCAAGGGGCGCACCGTCCGGCTCGTCTGGGACGCGCACGAGTTCCTGCCCGGCATCAAGCCGTGGAGCCCGCACCCGCGCTGGCACGTCGCCCAGTGCGCACACGAGAGGGAGCACGCGAAGTACGCCGACGCCGTCACGACCGTCTCGTCCTCGCTCGCGAAGATGCTCGCCGAGCAGCACGGGCTGAGGGATCTGCCGGACGTCGTGCTCAACGCCCCCGACACGGTGATCCCCGCGGACCGGGCCGCCGAGCCGGTGCCCGACCTGCGGGACCTGTGCGGCATCGGACCGGAGGCGCCGCTCGCGGTCTACAGCGGTTCGGCGGCTCCGCAGCGGGGCCTGGACACCATGGTCGAGGCCCTGCCCCACCTGCCGGAATCCCATGTGGCGTTCATCGTGCCCCGCGCCGGCTCGCCCTACATGCAGTCGCTCAAGGCGCGGGCGACGGTGCTCGGCGTCCGCGACCGGGTGCACATCCTGCCGTACGTCCCGCACGACCAGGTGGTCCGCCATCTGGCCGCGGCGGACGTCGGGGTCATCCCGATCCACCACTGGCCGAACCACGAGATCGCCCTGATCACCAAGTTCTTCGAGTACTCCCACGCGGGGCTCCCGCTGGTCGTCAGCGACGTCCGGACGATGGGGGCGACGGTCACCGCCACCGGCCAGGGCGAGGTGTTCACGGCCGAGGACGTCGAGGACTACGTACGGGCGATGAGGGCGGTCCTCGCCGATCCCGGGCGCTACCGCGACGCCTACACGCGCCGGGACCTGCTCGCGGAGTGGACCTGGGAGGCGCAGGCGGCCGTCCTGGACGGCGTGTACTCCCGGCTCGTCGAAGGCGCTCCGGCCCCGGCCGCGCGACGGATGACGCGAGTCGCTCCGTGACCCGACCGCCCGACGTCACCGGGACCGGACCCCCCGACGTCACCGTGATCGTGGCCGTCTACAACACGATGCCCTACCTGACGGAGTGCCTGGACTCCCTGGTGGCCCAGAGCATCGGGCTGGACCGCCTCGAAGTGATCGCGGTCGACGACGGCTCGACGGACGGCAGCGGGCCGGAACTCGACCGGTTCGCCGCGCGGTACCCGGACACGGTCACTGTGCTGCACCAGGCCAACTCCGGCGGCCCCGCCGCGCCGAGCAACCGCGGCCTGGAGCGGGCGACCGGCCGTTTCGTCTTCTTCGTCGGCTCCGACGACCGGTTGGGGGAGGAGGCCCTGGAGCGGCTGGTGGCGTACGCCGACGAGCACGGGTCGGACGTCGTCGTCGGCAGGGCGGTCGGGGTCAACGGGCGGTACGTCCACCAGAAGCTGTACGAACACAACGCCCCCGACATCAGCCTCTACGACTCGCCGCTGCCGTTCACGCTGGCCAACACCAAGCTCTTCCGGCGTGCGCTGGTGGAGAAGTACGCCCTGCGTTTCCCCGAGGACCTGCCGGTCGGCAGCGACCAGCCCTTCACCATCGAGGCCTGCGTCCGGGCCCGCCGGATCTCCGTGCTCGCCGACTACATCTGCTACTACGCGGTCAAGCGGGGCGACGCGAGCAACATCACCTACCGGGCCGACCACCTCAGCCGGCTGCGGTGCACCGCCCGCATCATGGACCACGCGGCCGGGCTCGTGGAGGCGGGCCCGAACAGGGACGCCCTCCTGTCCCGGCACTTCACCTGGGAGCTCTCCAAGCTCCTGCTGGCGGACTTCCCGGCCCTGCCCGCAGTGACCAGGAAGACCCTGTGCGACGGGATCGCTGAGCTGCTGGACGCCTACTACAGCGAGGCGCTGCGCGACGGTACGGGGGTGCGCAGGCGGGTGCGGTTCGGGCTGGCCCGCCAAGGGGCCGTGGAAGCCCTGAGCCGGGCCATCGCCGACGAGACCCGGCAGGGCGCCCCGCCCTTCCTGCTGGAGGGCGACCGGGCCTTCGCCGCCTATCCGGGATTCCGGGACCCCGCGACCGGACTGGACGACCGGTACTACGAGGTGCTCGGCGAAACCGTCGCCGGCCGTCTCGCGGCGGGAACCGCGTTCGAGTCGGCCGACTGGGAACAGCACGGCGAGGACCTCGGGCTCATCGTTCGGCTGCGCATCGCGGTCACCGGCGACACCTCCTCGGTGGCGGTCGCCCTGGCGCAGGGCGCCATGCCGCAGAGCGCCGACCGGCCGGGCGCTCGAAGACTGCCGCCGGGCGGGCCCGGCCCCCCGTCCTTGGGCGACGTCGTCGTGAAGCCGGCGGAGGACGGGCCCGGCACCGTCGTCCTGGCCCGCCTCCCGGTGCCCGCGGTCCGGGCCAAGAAGGGGGTCCGGGTCTACCTCGACGTCGCGGGGCGGACCTATGAGATCCCGGTGCGGACCGAGGGGCGGCCCATGCCGCTGGCCCGCCGGTGGGGCGAGGCCGAGCCCCACCGGGTCGCGGCCTGGCCCAACTCCAAGGGCAGGCTCGTGATCACGACGGCTCCGCTGATGGAGCGCGGGGGATGGGCGACACGGCTGTGGAGAGTGCTGGGATCCGAGAGAAAGCGGAGCGGATGAATATCTGTGTGGTCGCCCTGGGCAAGATCGGGCTCCCGCTCGCCGTGCAGTTCGCCGCCAAGGGCCACACGGTGATCGGCGCGGACACCGACGAGAGGGTCGTCGCCCTCGTGAACGCGGCCACCGAGCCCTTCCCCGGCGAGGAGGGGCTGGGCGAGCGGCTGCGGGAGGCGGTCGGGTCGGGCCGGCTCTCCGCCACCACGGACACCTCGGCCGCGGTCGCCGCGTCCGACGCCGTCGTGATCGTCGTCCCGCTCTTCGTGGACGCCGAGGGCGTCCCCGACTTCGGCTGGATGGACGCCGCCACCAAGTCCGTCGCCGCCGGGCTGCGGCCCGGCGCCCTGGTCAGCTACGAGACCACCCTGCCCGTGGGCACCACCCGCACGCGCTGGGCGCCGATGCTGGCCGAGGGCTCCGGGCTGAGCGCAGGTGCGGACTTCTCCCTGGTCTTCTCGCCGGAGCGGGTCCTCACCGGCCGGGTCTTCGCCGATCTGCGCCGCTATCCCAAGCTGGTCGGCGGCATCGACCCGGAGTCCACGCGGCGCGGAGTCGCCTTCTACGCGTCCGTGCTCGACTTCGACGACCGCGACGACCTGCCCCGCCCCAACGGCGTCTGGGACCTGGGCGCCTCGGAGGCCTCCGAACTGGCCAAGCTCGCCGAGACGACCTACCGGGACGTCAACATCGCGCTGGCCAACCAGTTCGCCCGCTTCGCCGACCGCAGCGGCATCGACGTCGAGCAGGTCATCGAAGCGTGCAACAGCCAGCCCTACAGCCACATCCACCGGCCGGGCATCGCCGTCGGCGGACACTGCATCCCGGTCTACCCGCAGATGTACCTGTGGAACGACCCGGAGGCGACGGTGGTCCGCGCCGCCCGGGCGGCCAACGCCGCCATGCCCGCGTACGCCGTCGACCTGCTGGCGGCCGCCTACGGCGACCTGAACGGCGTCGGGGTGCTGGTCCTGGGCGCCGCCTACCGCGGCGGCGTCAAGGAGACCGCTTTCTCGGGCGTCTTCGGCGTGGTCGAGGCCCTGCGGGCGCGCGGTGCCGTGCCGTTCGTCTCCGACCCCCTGTACGGTCCCGACGAGCTGCGCGGCCTGGGGCTGGTCCCGCACGACGGGCAGGCCGTCACCGCGGCCGTCGTCCAGGCCGATCACCCGGAGTACCGCGAGCTCTCCGCGGACGCCCTGCCGGACGTGCGCGTCCTGGTCGACGGACGCCGGACGACCGACCCGGCCCGCTGGCCGGGGGTGCGGCGGATCGTCATCGGCGGGTGAGCCGGTGGCGCCCGGTCCTCACCCCGCGCGCTCGGTGAGGACCCCGTCCGTCAGCGTGTACCGGGCTCCGGTGGCCGGGCACTCCCACTCCCCGGCGGCGCCCTCCCGGGCGACCAGCCGTACGCCGGCCCGCCCGACCCAGCCGATCCGGCGGGCCGGCACACCCGCCACCAGCGCGAAGTCCGGGACGTCCTTGGTCACGACGGCGCCGGCCGCGACCATCGCCCACCGGCCGATCCGGACCGGGGCGACGCAGACCGCCCGCGCCCCGAGCGACGCGCCCTCCGCGACCGCGACCCCCACCGGCTCCCAGTCGCCGCCGCGCCGCTGCCGGCCGTCGGGATCGACCGACCGCGGGTTGTGGTCGTTGGTGAGCACCACCGCCGGACCCACGAAGACCCCGTCCGCCAGCTCGGCCGGCTCGTAGACGAGGGCGAAGTTCTGCAGCTTCACGTTGTCGCCGATGCGCACGCCGGCGCCGACGTACGCTCCCCGGCCGACCACGCAGTCCTCGCCGAGCCGCGCCCCTTCACGGATCTGCGCCAGCTCCCAGACGCTGCTGCCCGCTCCGATGACGGCCGTCTCGTCGACCTGGGCGGTCGGCTGCACTCGGTAGTCCACGTTCGACGCCTTCCGGAGAGGGTTCTACGCGAAACCTAAGCGTTTCCGTGCCGTACGGGCCGGTAAGGGCGGCTCCACCGTCGAAGATGTCGGTGTGCAGGATCCCGGCGCAGGCGGGGTATCGGACGGCCCGGGGCCGGTTTGACCCCCACACCCCCGCCCCGTAACCTTGACTCTCGGTGTGTTTCCTTATGCACCTGCCCCTGAGCACATCCCTCCCGGTCACGGTCGGTGTTCGCGCCGTCCGCCAGGAGAGGCCGCTCATCCTTCCGGATCGCCCCGGGCCTCGGCCCGTGCGAGCGGCTGGCATCAGGGGATCCGTTCCGAGCGAGAGAGAGATCCGCGTGTACGCCATCGTGCGCAGCGGTGGTCGCCAGCACAAGGTTGCTGTCGGCGACATCGTTGAGGTTGACAAGATTTCCACTGCCAAGGTTGGCGACACGGTCGAGCTCTCGACCCTGCTCGTTGTCGACGGTGACGCGGTCACCAGCGACCCGTGGGTGCTGGACGGCATCAAGGTCACGGCCGAGATCGTGGACCACCACAAGGGCGCGAAGATCGACATCCTTCGCTACAAGAACAAGACCGGTTACCGCCGTCGCCAGGGTCACCGCCAGCAGTACACGGCGATCAAGGTCACCGGTATCCCCGCGGCTGCGAAGTAAGGGACTGAGAACACATGGCACACAAGAAGGGCGCATCGTCCACTCGGAACGGGCGCGACTCCAATGCTCAGCGGCTCGGCGTGAAGCGCTTCGGCGGTCAGGCCGTCAACGCCGGTGAGATCCTGGTCCGCCAGCGCGGCACCCACTTCCACCCCGGCGCGGGCGTCGGCCGTGGCGGCGACGACACGCTGTTCGCGCTGACCGCCGGTGCGGTGGAGTTCGGCACGCACCGCGGCCGCAAGGTCGTGAACATCGTTCCGCTCGCCGTCTGATCCTTCTCAGCGCGCGCAGAACGACACACAGCACCTTCCGAGGGCGGATCTCAGCTTTCCCGGCGAACGGGGAAGCGGGTCCGCCCTCGGCGTGTTACGACAGAGACAATTCCGTAATTCCCTGCTGTACCTGGAGGCACCAACCATGACCACCTTCGTGGACCGCGTCGAGCTGCATGCCGCCGCGGGTAACGGAGGCCACGGCTGCGCCTCCGTCCACCGTGAGAAGTTCAAGCCGCTGGGAGGCCCCGACGGGGGCAACGGCGGACGCGGCGGCGATGTGATCCTCGTCGTCGAGCAGTCCGTGACCACGCTGCTCGACTACCACCACAGCCCCCACCGCAAGGCCACCAACGGCCAGCCCGGCGCCGGCGACAACCGCTCCGGCAAGGACGGCCAGGACCTGGTCCTGCCCGTCCCCGACGGCACCGTCGTCCTCGACAAGGCCGGGAACGTGCTCGCCGACCTCGTCGGCCAGGGCACCACCTTCGTGGCCGGTCAGGGCGGCCGCGGCGGCCTCGGCAACGCGGCGCTGGCCTCGGCCCGCCGCAAGGCCCCGGGCTTCGCGCTGCTCGGCGAGCCGGGCGAGAGCCGGGACATCGTCCTGGAGCTCAAGACCGTCGCCGACGTGGCCCTCGTGGGCTACCCGAGCGCGGGCAAGTCCTCGCTGATCTCGGTGCTCTCCGCGGCCAAGCCGAAGATCGCGGACTACCCGTTCACCACCCTCGTACCGAACCTCGGCGTCGTCACCGCCGGTTCGACCGTCTACACCATCGCGGACGTCCCCGGGCTCATCCCCGGCGCCAGCCAGGGCAGGGGCCTCGGCCTGGAGTTCCTGCGGCACGTCGAGCGCTGCTCGGTGCTCGTGCACGTCCTGGACACCGCGACCCTGGAGTCCGACCGCGACCCCGTCTCCGACCTCGACATCATCGAGGAGGAGCTGCGCCAGTACGGCGGCCTGGAGGACCGGCCCCGCATCGTCGCCCTGAACAAGGTCGACATCCCGGACGGCCAGGATCTCGCCGACATGATCCGCCCCGACCTGGAGGCCCGCGGCTACCGCGTCTTCGAGGTCTCCGCCATCGCGCACAAGGGCCTCAACGAGCTGTCCTACGCGCTGGCCGGGATCATCGCCGAGGCGCGCGCCGCCAAGCCCAAGGAGGAGGCGACCCGCATCGTCATCCGCCCCAAGGCCGTCGACGACGCGGGCTTCACCGTCACCCTGGACGACGAGGGCATCTACCGGGTGCGCGGCGAGAAGCCCGAGCGCTGGGTGCGCCAGACCGACTTCAACAACGACGAGGCCGTCGGCTACCTCGCCGACCGGCTCAACCGCCTCGGCGTCGAGGACTCCCTGATGAAGGCGGGCGCCCGGGCCGGTGACGGCGTCGCGATCGGCCCCGAGGAGAACGCGGTCGTCTTCGACTGGGAGCCGACCGTGAGCGCCGGCGCCGAGATGCTCGGCCGCCGCGGCGAGGACCACCGCCTGGAGGAGCCGCGCCCCGCCGCGCAGCGCCGCCGGGACCGCGACGCCGAACGCGACGACGCGGAGAAGGAGTACGACGAGTTCGACCCCTTCTAGGGATTCCCGGAGGCGAGTTCGCCTCCTTCCGAACGGGGGCGTCCCCTCGTTCGCGGCCCACGGCCCGTCTCTCCGGAGGCGGGCCGTCCGGTAGCCTCGGGGCCGGGCGTCGGCGGTTTTCGCCGGTCACACCGGGTGTGCGCGCTGCTCATGTGCCGATTGCGCAACACATCTGTGGGGTCGGTCACCCCGAGCAGCACCCCGGTATCGCCCAACTTCCCTGGCCAGAGGGTGAACTGCGGGCATCCGCGGGGCGAGCGACGGACGACGTCCACCTTGCGAGACGGTCACGGAGAGTGCGACCATCACACTGTTCCCCCTGTCATAGCAAGGTAGGTCGTCTGTGTCTGTGCCGCATGAAGCCAAGCCCCGGACCACAGCGGTCGTGCTCGCCGGTGGGACCGGCCAGCGCGTCGGCCTGTCGATCCCCAAGCAGTTGCTGAAGATCGCCGGCAAGGCCGTCATCGAGCACACGCTGACCATCTTCGAGAACGCCGAGGGCATCGACGACGTCATCGTGCTGATGGCGCCCGGGTTCGTCCCCGACGTCGAGAAGATCGTCGCCAAGGCCGGACTGTCCAAGGTCACGCGGATCATCGAGGGCGGCACCACCCGCAACGAGACCACCGAGCGCGCCATCGCGGCCCTCGGCGAGGGCCTCGCCGAGGGCGAGGACCGCAACGTCCTCTTCCATGACGCGGTCCGCCCCCTGCTGTCACAGCGTGTGATCACGGACTGTGTCGACGCGCTGGACCGCTACCAGGCCGTCGACGTCGCCATCCCGTCCGCGGACACGATCATCGTGACCCGTACGCACGGCGAGGACGGCGAGTTCATCACCGACGTGCCCGACCGCTCCCGGCTGCGCCGCGGCCAGACGCCGCAGGCCTTCAAGCTCTCCACGATCCGCAGGGCCTACGAGGTCGCGGCGGGGGACCCCAACTTCCAGGCCACCGACGACTGTTCGGTCGTCCTCAAGTACCTCCCCGACGTGCCGATCTACGTGGTCGCGGGCGACGAGTACAACATGAAGGTGACCCAGCCGGTCGACGTCTTCATCACCGACAAGCTCTTCCAGCTGGCCTCCACCGCCGCCCCGCGCCAGGCCGACGAGGCCGCCTACCGGGAGCTCCTCACCGGCAAGACCCTCGTCGTCTTCGGCGGTTCGTACGGCATCGGCGCCGACATCGCGGCGCTGGCCGAGAGCTACGGCGCGAAGGTCTACGCCCTCGGCCGCTCCACCACCGGTACGCACGTGGAGAACCCGGAGCACGTGGACGACGCGCTCTCCAAGGCGTACGGCGAGACCGGCCGCGTCGACTACGTCATCAACACCGCGGGCGTGCTGCGGATCGGCAGGCTGGCCGAGACCGACAACACGACGATCCAGGAAGCGCTGAACGTCAACTACCTGGCGCCCGTCCAGATCGCCCGCGCCTCGTACAAGTACCTGGCGGAGACCCAGGGCCAGCTGCTGCTCTACACCTCCAGCAGCTACACCCGGGGCCGCGCCGAGTACAGCCTCTACTCCTCCACCAAGGCCGCCATGGTCAACCTCACCCAGGCGCTCGCCGACGAGTGGGCGGGCGAGGGCATCCGGGTCAACTGCGTGAACCCGGAGCGCACCGCGACCCCGATGCGCACCAAGGCGTTCGGCCAGGAGCCCGAGGGTTCGCTGCTCTCCTCGGAGGCCGTGGCGCGCACCTCGCTGGACGTCCTGCTCTCCGAGCTGACCGGTCACGTCATCGACGTACGGCAGCAGGACCCGACGGCCGGAGCCGCCGAATCCTCTGGCTTCGAGCAGGCTCTGGCCTCGGTGCTGGACCGTCAAGCAGATGTGTAATAATTCTTGACAAATGAGCTTTTCGGGCCTCTGTGATCACCTTTCCGTGAGCACAGAGGCCCGAATGCGTGAGAACGCACCCTTTTATTTCCCGCTATAGGTGAATTAACCGGCACCCCTCTCTGGAGCAGGTTCTTCGTGATTTCGACAGCTATTCGCCTGGCCCGCGTGGGCAACAGGTCTGAGCTGGCGGCAGCGTTGCTGATGGCGTTGGGATACCCCTGTGTCATGCTCGCCGCGCTTCTCCCCAACATCTGGTTCTTCGCGGCGGCCACGGCCGCCACGTATTTCGTGGACTGGTATCTGCACCAGCGGGGGAGTTACCTGATCAACCGGCTCGGCAAAGTGCGTGCCGGCCTGTCGATCCGCTTTCTGCTCCGCCAGTTGATGGTGATCCTGCTTCTCGCGCGGCTGGATCTCGCGGAAGAGCCGCTCTTCTACGCGGCGGTGGCCGGATTCCTTCTCTTCTACGCGCTCCAGGCTCCGCACGGGGCGCTCACCACGCTGATCCGGCTGCGCCGCACGATGCCGGTCGTCACGCGCAACGTCGACCTGAGCGCCGTCCGCATCCCCGACGCTCCGCCGCAGCTGCTGCTGCGGCGGTCCGCCGAGAAGATGCTCCACCTGGACATCCCCGCGGTCGTCGGTGTGCTGATCGCGGCCGGGACGGGCGTGGACGAGATCGGGTACGCGGGTTGTGCCCTCACGCTGCTGCTGGCTCTGCTCTTTCTGATCCTGCTCGCCCCCTTCGCACGGCGCAGCCGGCTGGTTCCCCCGGCCCCCGCGGTGCTCGCCGCCGTGGACACCTGGCTGCGCTCGTACCAGCCGACCGTGGTGTTCTACTTCTCCGGCTCGAACGAGTCCGCCTACCAGGGCAACATGTGGCTGGAGACCATGAGCCGGGTCGAGGGGCGTCCGCTGATCATCATGCGGGAGCGCGGTCTCGTCCCACAGCTCGCCGAGACCTCGGTCCCGGTGATCTGCGTACCGGCGGGCACGCACCTGATGAACCTGGACCTCTCCACGGTCCGGGTCTGCCTGTACCCCGCGAACGTGGGCAAGAACATCCACATCCTGCGCGTTCCGACCATGAAGCACGTCTTCATCGGCCACGGCGACAGCGACAAGCTCGCCAGCGTGAACCCGTACTCCAAGGTGTACGACGAGGTGTGGACGGCCGGCCGGGCCGGCCGCGACCGTTACGCGCTGGCCGACGTGGGAGTCCGCGACGAGGACATCGTGGAGGTCGGACGCCCGCAGCTGGAGCCCATCCAGAGCTGGACGGGCTCCCTGCGCAACCCGATCGCCACCGTCCTCTACGCCCCCACCTGGGAGGGCTGGGACGACAACCCCGGCAACACGTCGCTGCTGCTGGCCGGCGAGAACATCGTGCGGCGGCTGCTGGCCGCGGACCCGCCGGTCCGGGTCATCTACAAGCCGCACCCGTTCACCGGTATCCGGAGCGCGAAGGCCAAGGCCGTCGACGCCAGGATCACCGCCATGCTGGAGGCCGCGGCCGGCCGCCGCGCCGCCGAGCCCCGCTGGGCCGCCGAGGCCGCCGACGCGGCTGCCGCACAGCGCGAGGCCCGGACCGAACTGGCCCGCATCGAGGCCCGCCTGGCCCAGCTGGAGTCCTCCGGCCGCTCGAGCGGGGACGCGGCCGAGCTGTCGAGGATCTCGCTCGCCGACCCCGCTCGGGAGGCCGAGACGACGGCCCTGCGGTCCGCGTGGAACGACGCCTACTGGCGGTCCTTCGGCTGGTGGGAGCACCGTACGGTCACCGGGGCGCAGCCTCGCCTGTACGACTGCTTCAACGAGGCCGACGCGATGGTTTCGGACATTTCCAGTGTGGTCTCCGACTTCATCGCGAGTGGCAAGCCCTACGCCGTGACCGACTCCGCGGCCCTGGGCGCGGAGGAGTTCCGGAGGCAGAACACCGCGGTGCGCGCTGCCGTCATCCTCACCAACGAGGCCGGGGAGCTCGACGAACTGCTGGCCGCCGTTGCGGACCCGGCGGCGGACACCCAGGCCGAGGCCCGTCACGAGCTGAAGAGCTATCTGCTGGGCCCGGACGAGCCGACGTCCATGGAGCAGTTCAACGCCGCCGTGCACGCTCTCGCGGCCAAGGCCGAGGCGCGCAACGCCGGAGTCGCCCAACGGGCCGCCGGTCAGCCGCTGGTTTCGGCCGGGCCCGACCCGGAGGACTCCTCCAGCGGCGCCGGAAACGGTGAGCAGGAGCTGTCCGACGAGGCGGCGGCCTCGGCGGACCCGGACGCGGTGGGCGCGTCCGACCAGCGGGATCCGGCCACGGGTGAGGAGGCGTCTCGCCTCCTCTGACCGGCCGGTCTCGGACAAGTGATCGGTGATCACTTGTCCGGAAATGAAGCAACCCCGATGGCGACCCGTCCGTCTCTCCTCAGGGAGGGATGTACGGGTCGCTCGTCGTATTCATGCATAAAAAGTGCATAGTCGGGCAATCTCCCTTTCTCTGGATCCAATCGACAGGTGCAGATGGCCGACATGCCGCAGAAAAGTGATGAGCCCGATGTCAGTGTGATCATCGGGGTGTATGAAGCGATGCCCTATCTGGTCCGCTGCCTGGAGTCCGTTCAGGCGCAGACCATCGGCGCGGGGCGGATGGAGATCGTCGCGGTCGACGACGGCTCCACGGACGGCAGCGGGGAGTATCTGAAGGAGTTCGCCGCCCGCACGGACATCCCCATGAGGGTCGTCAGCCAGGAGAACTCCGGCGGGCCGAGCGGCCCCCGTAACGTCGGTCTGGGCATGGCCCGCGGACGGTACGTCTTCTTCCTGGACGCCGACGACTACTTCGGCGAGGAGGCCCTGGAGCGCCTGGTCGCCATGGGGGACCGGGCCGGCACGGACGTCGTCCTCGGCAAGATCGTCGGCGTCAACCGGGGTGCGGCGAAGTCGATGTGGAAGGAGACGGTCGAGCGCGCCGACCTCTTCGACTCCAACATCAAGTTCACGCTGAGCGCCCAGAAGCTGTTCCGGCGCGAACTCCTCGTGCGCCTGGGCATGTCCTTCGACGAGACGCTGCGGACGGGCGAGGACGCCCTGTTCACCATGGAGGCCTACCTCCGCGGCAACGGCGTCTCGGTCGTCGCCGACTACACCTGCTACTACCTGGTGGGCCGCGAGGACCGCAACCAGATGACCAAGAAGGGCGACTACACGCGGCGCTTCGACTCGGCCCGGGCGCTCATGGGCCTCATCGCCGAGCTGGTGCCCGCCGGATCCCGGCGTGACGCGCTGATGGTCCGTCCCTTCGCCATCACATTGCTGCCACAATTCGGCCCCAAACTGCTCAAGCAGAAGGAGGCCGTCCGCAAGCGGAAGATGGCGCTCGCCGCCCCGCTCGTGCAGTCCTACTGGACCCCCGGCCTCGCCCGCCGGGTCAAGGTCCACGAGCGGCTCCGGCTGATGTGCATCGCCGAGAACCGGCTCGACCTCCTGCTCGACGTCCTGCGCTTCATGAAGGACGGCGAGGAGCCCGAGAAGGTCCGCCGGGGGAACCCGTCCAGGCTCCACCTGGCGTATCCGCACTTCGGCGAGGGGGCGCCGCTCCCCGACTCCGCCTACGAGGTGACCGTGACGGAGTGGATCGGGGGCAACCGCGTCGACCCGACGCCGCCGAAGCCGTACGTATCCTTCGCCCGCCGAGTCGTCCGCAAGGTCCGCCGGACGGCGCACGCGGCCTTCCGCGCGCCCCGGGCGCACCGCGTCTGAGACATAACCTTCCGGCCGGGCTCCCGCCCCGGGCAGCGCACCCGGCGGGAGCCCCGAGGGCGTATCGCCCCCACCTTGTGATTGGCGTCACGCCATACTGCTGGGCAACCATGAGACCGTTGTACCCGTCTCATTTACGCCCCGGTTTCCTGGGGTTCATCATCTGCACGTCCCCCCGGAAAGGCACTCTCCCGTGGCGCCCCTCGATGCGATCCCCGAAGAGCTCAGTCGGCTCATGAAGTACTTCCCCGAGACTCCGGTCGAGGAGCGCCCCGCCTTCCATCGCGCAGCCGAGAGCTTCCTGTCCCAGGCCGCACCCAAGCTGGTGCGCCAGTTCTCGCCGATGGCCCGCGTCAAATGGCACCTGGCCGCCAGCGGCCGCGGCGAGGAACTGGGCGAACTCCTCCACTACGAGCGGGAGAACCCGGGAGCCTTCTCCGTACGGGGGCTGAGACGCGCACGCATCGAACTGCCCGGCGTGGAGAGCGACTCGCTGCCCCCCTCGGTGCGCAACTTCACCCGCAGCGAGCTGCCGGTGCGCAGCAAGCTCCTGGACCTCGCCTGGCGTGACGGCAAGCTCGTCGTGGGCGGCTACGCCTACATCCCCAACGCCCCCTCCGCGACGGGCAAGCGCTCGCTGCGCGTCGCCGCCCTGCGGCGCCTGGGCAGCCGGAGCACCCTGCCGCTGCGCATGCGCACGGTCCTGGAGCCGCGCGCCACCGCCGCCGCCAAGGGGGCGCTGCACAACTACGACTGGTCGGGCTTCGAGCTCGCCGTCGACCCGGGCCGCCTGCGGGTCCAGGGCAAGTGGCAGCCGGCCACCTGGCGGCTCGGTATCGGCATCCCCCGCCCCGGCGGCATGTCCATCGGCAGCGTGACCAGGAACAACGCCGGCTCCGCCGGGCACAGCCTGACCCGCTTCCTCGACGACGGCGTGCGCCTCGTCGCGGGCTTCGACCGCAACCGCCTGCGGATCTCGGTCGACGTGGTGCCCGCCGAGGTCGTCGGCCACGAGTCCGACGGCGAGAACCTCACCGTCACCCTGCGGTCCCGCGTCACCACCCCCGCGGGCAAGTACCCCACGGGCCTGAGGATCTCGCACGCCTCCAGCGGCTTCTCCACCGAGCTGCCGCTCCAGCAGACCGAGAGCGGAGCCGACGGCTGGCTGCGGCACACGGCCCGGCTGGCCTTCGCCGACATCCCCGTGGACCGGATCGTGCCCGGCCGCTCCTGGAAGTACAACGTCAGCATCCTCTTCGCCGACGGCAGCAGCCGCCGGGCCACCATGGGCCAGAAGCTGGAGACCGGCGTGCACCCGCTGCCCGAGGGCCGCGAGTTCGCCGTGGTGACCGACGGCGTCGGCAACTTCACCCCGCAGATCCGGGTGAACATGCCGCTCGTCGACGACGTCCGGTGGAGTGCCGACGGCGAGCTGGTGCTCAGCGGCACCTACACCGGGCGCGTGGACGGGATGAAGATGGTCCTGCGCCACACCACCCGTCACGAGGACCGCCCGCTGCCGGTCGAGTTCGCGGACGGCCGCTTCACCGCCCGGGTCACGCCGGATCGCATGGCCTCCTACGACGGACCGGTATCGCTCCGCCAGGGGCGCTGGCTGCCCAGGCTCCGCGCCACCACCGAGTGGAACCACGCACACGACATCCCGGTCCGTATCCGGCCGGACCTGGTCGGCACCCTGCCGCTCGTCCACCAGGGAGCGAACCGTACGTACACGGTGGAGCGCCTGGACTACGACCGGATCTTCATCGAGGCGGGCAGCGTCCTGCCCCCCGAGCTGCGCTCCGCCTACCACCAGCGCCTGATGAGCGACGTGACCACCCCGGAGCTGCGCAAGCTGCCGCTCTGGAACGCCGTGCTCTACAACAGCTTCGGCGGCAAGCAGTTCTCCGACTCGCCCCGCGCGATCTACGAGGAGCTCGTGCGCCGGGACTCGGACCTGGAGCACATCGTCATGGTCCGGGACGAGCAGGTCCCCCTCCCGCCCGGCGTCCGGGGCGTGGAGTGGCGCAGCGCCGAGTGGTACGAGGCGCTCGCCCGCAGCCGTTACGTGGTCACCAACGGCGGCATCAAGGACTGGTTCGTCCGCCGGGAGGACCAGGTGGTCGTCCAGACCTGGCACGGCACCCCGCTCAAGCGGATCGGCGCCGACCTGCTGGGCACGCCGAAGGCGAACCTCGCCTACATCGCGAGCCTTCCCCAGCGCTCGCGTCAGTACAACCTCTTCATCACGCCCAACGCCTTCTCGACCCCGATCATGACCAACTCCTTCCGCCTCCAGTGCGAGGTCCTGGAGGCGGGCTACCCGCGCAACGACGTCTTCCACGCCCCCGACCGCGTCAAGCGCGCCGCGGCCGTACGGGAGAAGCTCGGCATCCCCGCGGGCAAGAAGGTCGTCCTGTACGCGCCTACCTGGCGCGACGACCAGCGCTACGGCGGACGCCGCTTCAAGCTCGACAACCAGATCGACGTCGAGGCCGCCCGCGGCGAACTCGGCGACGACCACGTGCTCCTCTACCGCAAGCACCACAAGGTCCTCGACTCCATCCCCGGCGCCGGACAGGGCTTCGTCTACGACGTCACGTACTACCCGGACATCGCCGACCTCTACCTGATCGCCGACGTCCTGATCACCGACTACTCCTCGGTGCTGTTCGACTTCGCGCACTCCGGTCGGCCGATGCTCTTCTTCACGTACGACCTGGAGCACTACCGCGACACCCTGCGCGGCTTCTACTTCGACTTCACCTCCCGCGCCCCCGGCCCGCTGATCAAGACCTCCGAGGACCTGGTCGCCGCGATCCGGAACATCGACGCGGTGAGCGAGGAGTACAAGGAGAAGTACGCCCAGTTCCGGGTCGACTTCTGCGAGCCCTCCGACGGCCGTTCCGCCGCCCGGGTCGTCGACCGGATGCTCGCCGTCAACGACGAGCTGCAGAGCTGATCCACCCGGCCGCTCCCGCCGCCCACCCGCACCCCGCCCACCGGCCGCCCTCCGGCGTCCACCGAGCGGAACGGGCAGGCGGCGGGGGCGGCCGCTCGCGTACTGTGACGTGCCGGGGGCGGCACGAAGGCCCCCGTCGGACACCGGGGCGATCCAGAGCGAGGAAGCACGTGGCAGAGCAGAGGCCGTCGCACCGTCAGGCAGCGGTGACCGGCGCCCGCAGGGTCGTCGTCAAGGTCGGATCCTCCTCGCTCACCACGGCCTCCGGCGGCCTCGACGCCGACCGGGTCGACGCCCTCGTCGACGTCCTCGCCAAGGTCAGGGACGGCGGCGAACGCGAGGTCGTCCTCGTCTCCAGCGGAGCCATCGCCGCCGGGCTCGCCCCCCTCGGCCTGGTCCGCAGGCCCAAGAACCTGGCCCGCCAGCAGGCCGCCGCCAGCGTCGGCCAAGGCCTCCTCGTGGCGCGCTACACCGCCTCGTTCGCCCGCTACGGCGTCCGCGTCGGCCAGGTGCTCCTCACCGCCGACGACACCAGCCGCCGCGGCCACTACCGCAATGCCTACAGCACCCTGGACAAGCTCCTGGAGATGGGCGCCGTCCCCGTCGTCAACGAGAACGACACCGTCGCCACCGAAGAGATCCGCTTCGGCGACAACGACCGGCTCGCCGCCCTCGTCGCCCACCTCGTCCACGCCGACCTGCTCGTCCTGCTCTCCGACGTGGACGGCCTCTACGACGGACCGCCCGGCACCCCCGGCGCCGCCCGGATCGCCGAGGTCACCGGCCCCGACGACCTCGCCGGCGTCACCATCGGCAGCGCCGGGAAGGCGGGCGTGGGCACCGGCGGCATGGTCACCAAGGTCGAGGCCGCCAACATCGCCACCGCCGCGGGCGTCCCCGTCGTCCTCACCTCCGCCAGCCGGGCCGCCGACGCCCTCGCGGGCCGCGACACCGGCACGTACTTCCACCGCACCGGTCGCCGCTCCGCCGACCGGCTCCTGTGGCTGGCCCACGCCTCCACCCCGCAGGGCGCGCTCACCCTCGACGACGGCGCCGTACGGGCCGTGGTGGAACGGCGCACCTCGCTGCTGCCCGCCGGAATCTCCGCCGTCGAGGGCGAGTTCAGCGCCGGCGACCCGGTCGAACTGCGCGATCCGCGCGGCACCCCGATCGCCCGCGGACTCGTCAACTTCGACGCGAAGGAGATCCCCCAACTGCTCGGCCGCTCCACCCGGGACCTGGCCCGTGAACTGGGGCCCGCCTACGAGCGCGAGGTCGTACACAGGGACGATCTGGTCATTCTCACGCCGCGCCTCACCCCCTGAAACGGCTGAAAGTCCGGCTCTTCGGCGGGGACCTTCGGCAAAACCACCCCACGCCCGGCTGTGGACTGGTCCACTTTGTTGTGGGGAAACAGGGGACCGCAGAGCAACACACCACAGGAGGCCGCCGGTGAGACGAGCGCGCCCGGGGGCGCCGCCCCGAGGCACGGCCAACCGCGCCCTGACGAGTGTCGGGGCGGGGGCGGATTTCGACCGGAATCCCCTTCCGTCGGACGCCGTCGAACGGGAGCCGGTCACGACGGCGAAGGAGGAGTCCCCGCAGTCGAAGCTCTGGCACATCACGCTCAGCGTGTCGGGCACCGAGACTCCGCTGGGAGAGGTCAGACGCGGTCTGGAACAGCTCGCGCACGACCATCCCTTCCTGCTGACCAGCCGCTACGCAGGCGACCACGCGGAGATCCGCTACTGGGAAGAGGCTCGCGACCTCCACGACGCGGCCGCGGTCGCGCTGCGGCTGTGGGGCGAGCACCGCTCCAGCGCCCAGCTCCCGCCCTGGGAGATCGTCGGCCTCGAAGTCATCGACCGCGAGACCTACCACCTGCGGATCGCCGAGGGCTACGGGCCGCCGCCCGCGGCCCCCGTGGGCGTGCACCCCTACTGACCCCCGCGGTGCTCCAGGTGACGTCCGCCCCTCGGGTCGGCCGTCTCGCATCACGGGATACGTGACGGATGCCCGCAGAGTGCGCATTACTCTGCGGGCATGACCACGCTCTCGCCCTACGACAACCTCTCCCCGGTCGCGCAGACCGCCTACCGGGCCCGCGCGGCCGCCGCCGACATCGCGCCACTTCCGCGCGCGGCCAAGGACGACGCGCTGCTGGCCATCGCCGACGCCCTGGAGGTGCGGACCGCCGAGATCGTCGAGGCCAACGCGAAGGACGTCGAGCGCGCCCGCGAGGCCGGGACGAGCGAAGGCATCATCGACCGCCTCACCCTCACCCCGGAACGCATCCGCGCCATCGCCGCCGACGTACGGGACGTCGCGGCCCTCCCCGACCCGGTCGGCGAAGTGGTGCGCGGCTCGACCCTGCCCAACGGCATCGACCTCCGCCAGGTCCGGGTCCCGCTCGGCGTGGTCGGCATCATCTACGAGGCCCGGCCCAACGTCACCGTCGACGCCGCCGCCCTCTGCCTCAAGTCCGGCAACGCGGTCCTGCTGCGCGGCTCCTCCTCCGCCTACGCCTCGAACACCGCACTCGTGCGGGTGCTGCGCGACGCGGTCGGCGGCTCCGGACTGCCCGCCGACGCGGTGCAGCTCGTCCCGGGCGAGAGCCGTGACTCCGTGACGGAACTGATGCGGGCCCGCGGCCTGGTCGACGTCCTCATCCCGCGCGGCGGCGCCTCGCTGATCCGCACGGTCGTCGAGCAGTCCACCGTCCCCGTCATCGAGACGGGCACGGGCAACTGCCACGTCTACGTCGACGCGCAGACGGACCTGGCCATGGCGGTCGACATCCTGATCAACTCCAAGGCCCAGCGCCCCAGCGTCTGCAACGCGGCCGAGACCCTGCTCGTCCACAAGGACGTGGCGGAGGCCTTCCTGCCGCTCGCCCTGGACGCGCTCGCCGGGGCCGGGGTCACCGTCCACGGCGACGAGCACGTCCTCGCCCACGCCGAGGGCTCCCAGGCCACCGTGGTCGCGGCGACGACGGAGGACTGGGAGACCGAATACCTCTCCTACGACATCGCGGCGGCGGTCGTCGACTCCCTGGACGCGGCGGTCGCCCACATCCGTCTCTGGTCCTCCGGCCACACCGAGGCGATCGTCACCACCTCGCAGGCCGCCGCCCGGCGGTTCACCCAACTGGTCGATTCGACCACGGTCGCCGTGAACGCCTCCACCCGCTTCACGGACGGCGGGCAGTTCGGCTTCGGCGCCGAGATCGGCATCTCCACCCAGAAGCTGCACGCCCGAGGTCCGATGGGTCTGCCCGAGCTGACCTCGACGAAGTACATCGTCACGGGCGACGGGCACACCCGCTAGACCCCTTCGGCCACGGTGGCCCCTCCTGCCTCGTCGCCTCCGGCCGGCCGCCCCCGTCCGGAGGGGACGATCGCATGTTCCCCCGTGCCGATCCGGGGGAGTTCGCGGGGTCCCTGCCCAAATGGTCCCGGCCCGGCTACGCTGAATCCGTGCCGGACGACGTGGGGGGCAGGCCGTTCTCTGACGGCTGGGAGCCCGACGACGACCGCGGGGGCGCGGACGAGGACTTCGCCTCCGTGGTGTTCGACGAGGATTTCGTCCGGTCGGCGCCCGTCCACGAGCCCACCGCCGTGGAGCGCCTGCTCGCCGCCGCCGAAGCCCGCGCCGAGGCCGACGCGGCCCGCGCCCGCCGCAGCCGCCGCGCCGACGACGACACCTACGGCCCCTACGGCGACTCCCGGGGCTACCACGACCCCCAGGACCTCGACTACGATCCCGACCACGGCGCCGAGGGCGACGGCCCGGGGCCCTACGGCCGCCACGGCGGCTCCCTGCGCCCCTACCGCAACTCCGCCCGCTGGCACCGGCCGGTCGCCTGGCTGCTCGCTGTGGTGATGGGGGTCGGCATGGTCTCCCTCGCCTTCACCGCGGTCTACCGGGGCGCCTCGAACAACCGCCAGGACCAGGTGCCGCCGCCCGCCAGCAGCGGCGTGGACAAGCCCGGGGCCGCCCCGTCGGCCTCCGCGGACTACTCCCGCCCCGTGGTCTCCGCCGAGCCCCGGGTGCCCTGAGCCCGCCCCTCGTCACCCGTTCGCCGACGGCCGACCCGGACGCCCCCGCAGTTCCCGGCGGTCTCCGCGTTTACGCGGACCGCAATCGACCTACCCTGAAGATGTGACCCCTCGTTCCCAGGGGGGCTTCTCGCTGCCGCACGCCCCGCTCGGCCGAAGCAGACCGTTGCGCACCGAACCGACCGGTGTGGAGATCGGGAGAGAAGTCATGACAGGCCGCTCAGAACCGCCGGACGGCCCGCCCGAGAACCCCGCGGGCGGCGAGGACGAATACCGCTCGCTCGTCTTCGACGAATCGTTCATCCAGGCTGCCCGGATGCAGGAGTTCTCGGCGCAGGAACGGATGGGCGAGCACGCACGCGCCGTCCGCACCGTGCCCCAGGAACCGGTCTCCGTCCGCGGCGGCGGCGGCTCCCGGGCCGCCATAGCGCTGGTCGTCCTCATCGCCCTGGCCTTCGCCGTGGCCGTCTACATCGGATTCCGGAGCCCGTACCCCCAGCCGGCCACCCGACGCGCCGAACCCCTGCGGACCACCGTCGTCCCCCTGGCCCCCCGCGGGGCCGTACCGGGCGGGTCACCCGAGCGGCTGTACCGGACCGAGCCGGTCTCCGGATTCCGCACGGGCGCGGCGGGCATCAACTTCCCCGCCGTGGAACGCACGCAGAACTTCTCCGACAGCCAGATCACCGCCGCGCTCGCCACGGTCAAGGACTACCTGGTGGAGTCGTCCCTGAACCCCGACGTCCTCACGGGCTCCGTACGCCGGCCGGTCGAGCACCTTCTCGACCCGGACCAGCGCACCCAGTTCGAACGCAGCCTGAGCGACCCGGCGGACGACGGGAGCCACGCCGCCACCGGCTGGCTGGTCCGCTTCGACCCGGAACGGGTGGAGCTCGCGGACCCGCGGATCCGGGTCCAGGGCACCCTCCGCTACGAGGAGGAGGCGGCGGGCATCCTCGGCGTCGTCTCGGACCACACCTTCACCTACGCCCTGCGCCCGGCGGACGGACCCCACCGGGAGGACGACGCGTCCCTGTTCACCGTGCGGCGCGAGCTCCACTTCCGATTCGACCGGGAGGACCTGCGACTGCACCGCCTGGAGGTGCGCACCGCCCATGTCCAGGCAGGGCCGCAGTCCTGCTCGGCCGACGCGGCCGGGATGCTGCGCCCGCTCCTGGCCGGGGAGCGGGCGGACGCCCGCGGACCCGCGGCCACCGACCCGTACGCCACGGGGCCGCCCACAGCGGCGCTGTGCGGGACGCTGGCGGCCGGTCAGTCCCTCGACGGCCCCGACGTCCCCGGGCTCCCCTCCTCAGGGTCCTGAGGACGACCGGGAGCCCCGTCCCCGCCCGTAGCCGAACCGCCGCCGGAGCCGGCTCCGGTGAACCGGTCGCGCAGCTTGCCGCCCAGGTCTCCCGCGCCGCCGGCGATGTCGCCCACCAGCTTCATCAGCGGGTCCTTGCTGGTGCGCACCGTGTCCGCGTAGTGCGAGGCGGACTCCTTGAACGAGCCGGTCACCGAGGTGTCCTTGTCCTCGTCGCGCCGCGGGTAGTGGCCGTCCATGATCCGCTGGAAGTCACGGGTCTCCGACCACTTCTTCAGCTCGGCGGCCCGCACGGTGGTGAAGGGGTGCGTCCGGGGCAGCACATTGAGGATCTTGAGGACGGAGTCGCGGAGATCGCCGCCCTTCTCGTACTCGTCGGCCTGGGCGAGGAAGGCGTCCACGTTCATCTCGTGGAGGTGATTGCCGCCCGCGATCTTCATCAGCCCGCGCATCGAGGCCGTGATGTCCTGGCCGACCAGCAGCCCGGCCCGGTCCGCGGACAGCTCCGACTTGCGGAACCACTCGCGCAGCGCCGTCACTATGGCCATGATCGCCACATTGCCCAGCGGGATCCAGGCGACCTTCACGGCGAGGTTGGTCAGGAAGAGCAGTATCGTCCGGTACACCGAGTGACCGGAGAGCGCGTGGCCCACCTCGTGGCCCACCACCGCCCGCATCTCCTCCTCGTCGAGCAGCTCGACCAGGCCGGTGGTGACCACGATGATCGGCTCGTCAAGACCGATGCACATGGCGTTGGGCTGCGGGTCCTGCTTCACGTACATCGGCGGGACCTTCTCCAGGTCCAGGATGTAACACGCGTCGCGCAGCATGTCGTTGATATGGGCGAACTGGGCGTCGCTCACCCGGACGGAGTCGGAGAGGAAGAGCAGCCGCAGGCTCCGCTCCGGGAGCAGCCCGCTGAGCGCCTTGAACACGGTGTCGAAGCCGGTCAGCTTGCGCAGGGCCACCAGGGCCGAGCGGTCGGCGGGGTGCTCGTAGGCCCGGGAGGAGATCCCGGGGAATCGCCGGCGCGCCCTGCTCGGCACGTTCTCGTGACTGTTGTCGGTCATGGATGGCCCCCTGTTCGTACGAGACGTCGCTCGTCCCCCGGACAAAAGCCAGCGTATGCGCTGGCGCTACGGTGTGCGGGGGGCTGTGGATAACTTTGAGGAGCGCCCGAAATGCCGCACACCGCCGTACTGCTCGCCGCCGCGTCCGAGGAGCAGGGACCGGGTGACACCCTCCGGATCGTGCTGCTCGTCTCGATCCTCGGAGCGGTGCTGCTCGCCTGGTTCCTGCTGCGTGGATACCGCAACGACGACAACAACGACTGAGTCGCCGTGAGCGTGCCCGAGGGTCCCGCATACGATGGGCCCGACGTCTTCCTTCCGACTCACGATCGATAGGTCCTGCCGAAGATGAGCCTCACGAGCACCGCACACCAGCTTTCCACTCTCGCCTCCGGGGGCGGCGAGGGCGGCGGCAACCACGAAAGCCTCAACCCCTACTTCGTCGGCGCCGGGGCCTTCGTCGCGCTGATGCTGCTTCTGTTCATCACCATCAGCTTCAACCGCGACCGCTGAGCCGGGGCGTACGGCTGTGCCAGTAGGCTCTGCACGCATGGGAGAGCAGGAAGTGCCTACCGGCCCCGGCAAGCGCCGTATCGGCGTGATGGGCGGGACATTCGACCCGATCCACCATGGACACCTGGTGGCGGCCAGTGAAGTGGCCGCCCAGTTCCATCTCGACGAGGTCGTCTTCGTGCCGACCGGGCAGCCGTGGCAGAAGAGCCACAAGACGGTCTCCCCGGCCGAGGACCGTTATCTGATGACGGTCATCGCCACCGCGTCCAACCCGCAGTTCTCCGTCAGCCGCAGTGACATCGACCGTGGCGGACCGACGTACACCATCGATACGCTGCGGGACCTGCGTGAGGTCCACGGCGAGGCGGACCTCTTCTTCATCACCGGCGCCGACGCGTTGTCCCAGATCCTGACCTGGCGCGACGCGGAGGAGCTGTTCTCGCTCTCCCACTTCATCGGGGTGACCCGTCCGGGGCACGTGCTCACGGACGACGGACTGCCCGAGGGCGGTGTCTCCCTCGTGGAGGTGCCCGCGCTGGCGATCTCGTCCACGGACTGCCGTGAGAGGGTCGCGCAGGGGGAGCCGGTCTGGTACCTGGTGCCGGACGGTGTGGTCCGGTACATCGACAAGCGCCAGCTGTACCGCGGCGAATGAGCCACGGAGAGGGGCATCGGTGAACGACCGACAGAACCCGTACGACCCGTACTACCAGGAGCCGCAGATCGTCGGCTACGACGCGTACGGGCAGCCGGTCTACCAGCAGCAGGGGCAGCAGCAGTACGACCAGCAGGGCCGGCAGCGGTATGACCAGCAGGGTCAGCAAAGTCAGGGTTACGACCCCTACGCCGCCCAGCAGGGGCAGGGGCAGGGGCACCAGACCCAGGACGCCGGCTACGGCTACGACGCGTACGGCAACCCCCAGCAGCAGCCGCAGGGTTACGACCCCTACGCCGGACAGCACCAGGGCCAGACGCACCCGTGTGAGACACAGCAGGGCCAGGGCGCCGACCCGGGGTACGGCTACGGCTCCTACACCGACTACGGCTACGCCACCGGGCAGCAGGCCGCCGCGGTCGACACCGGCCAGCACTGGAGCATCCCGCAGCAGGGTGCCGCCCCCGCACCGGAACAGGCCCCGCAGCACGCCCCCGCACCGCAGTCGCCGGAGGCGGCCGAGCCGGAGGCGGCCGATCCGGACGCGGAGCCCGGGCTTCCGGGGCAGCGCAAGCCCGCCCCCGACTACCGCACCGAGCAGTTCTCGTTCATCGAGGAGCCCGACGAGGACTCCGAAGACGTCATCGACTGGCTGAAGTTCACCGAGAGCCGCAGCGAGCGGCGCGAGGAGGCGCGGCGCAAGGGCCGCAACCGGATGGTCGCCCTCATAGTCGTGGCCGTTCTCGTCGTCGTCGGCGGGGCCGGTTATCTCTGGTCCGCCGACATGATCCCGGGCCTGTCCGGATCGGACGAGAAGAAGGCCGTGGCCGCCGGAGCCCAGCAGCGCGACATGATCGTGGTGCATCTGCACGACACGAAGAAGGGCGGCACCTCGACGGCGCTGCTCGTCGACAACACCACCACCGAGCAGGGCACCACCGTCCTGCTGCCCAACTCCCTCGCCGTCGCGGGCGACGACGGAACCACCACCACCCTCGGCAAGTCCGTCGAGGACGACGGCAGGACCGGCACCCGGGAGTCGATCGACACCCTCCTGGGCACCCGGATCACCGGCACCTGGCGGCTGGACACCCCGTACCTGGAGAACCTCGTCGAGCTGGTCGGCAATATCGAGGTCGACACCGACACCGACGTACCCGGAGCGAAGAAGGGCGAATCACCCCTGGTGAACAAGGGTGAGGGGCAGACGCTCAGCGGTCCGATGGCCGTCGCGTACGCCACCTACCGCGCGCCGGGGGAGCCCGAGGCCAAGCAGCTGACCCGGTTCGGGGAAGTCATGCGGGCCACGCTGCGCAAGATCTCCGAGGATCCCAAGGCCGCGACCGTCACCATCGAGACGCTGCTCCAGGTGCTCGACCCGTCACTGCCCGAGAAGGACCTCGGGGCCTCGCTCGCCAAGCTGGCCTCACGTGCCAAGGTCGGCGACTACAAGACGGCCCTGCTGCCGGTCCAGGGGGACGGCACGCTCACCGAGGCGGACACGCGCGGCGTCGTCAAGGACATCCTCGGCGGCACGGTGAAGGCTCCCGAGGCGGGCGCACCGCTGCGGGTCGCCGTCCGCAACGCCACCGGGAACCAGAAGGCCGCGGAGGCCGCCCGGGTCCAGCTGGTCAACGGCGGTTACGCCTTCGTGGACAGCGGCAAGGCAGGGGCCGCGGCGTCGTCCGTCGTCCTCTACCGGTCCGCCGAGGACAAGGAGAAGGCCGTCGAGGTGGCCAAGACCCTGGGGCTCGCCGCAGGCGACGTGAAGAAGGGCGAGCCGGCCGCCAACGCCGACGTGTCCGCGGTCCTCGGCCAGGACTACGAGGTCCAGTAGCCCGCTCGGGGCCACCGGTCGACGCTCCGGCGCCGGCCGGTGGCAGCCCGAAGCCCGGCCGGGGGAAACCAGTAAGGCGCTGTCGGCGGTCCGTGAGACCCTAGAGGTTGCATCCGACCGCCGACGAAAGCCTGCATGTGACCGCCACGGACCGCTCCATCGAGCTCATCAACGCCGCCGCTCAGGCGGCCGCCGACCGGCTCGCGCACGACATCATCGCCTACGACGTCAGCGATGTGCTGTCGATCACCGACGCCTTCCTGCTGGCCTCGGCCCCCAACGACCGCCAGGTCAAGTCGATCGTCGACGAGATCGAGGAGCGGCTCCAGAAGGAGCTCGGCGCCAAGCCGGTGCGCCGCGAGGGCGACCGCGACGCCCGCTGGATCCTCCTCGACTACGTCGACATCGTCATCCACGTCCAGCACAGCGAGGAGCGCGTCTTCTACGCGCTGGAGCGCCTGTGGAAGGACTGCCCGGAGATCGCCCTTCCCGAGGACGCGATCAAGACCCGTGGCAAGGCCGAGGAGCACGCACAGCTCAACGGCGGCACGGAAGGTGACCAGAGCTGAACGGCAGCAGCGGCGGCAGGGGCCGCAGGATCGTCCTCTGGCGGCACGGCCAGACGGCATGGAACCTGGAGCGCCGCTTCCAGGGCTCCACGGACATCGAGCTCACCGAGGCCGGCGTCGGGCAGGCCCGCCGCGCCGCCCGGCTGCTCGCCTCGCTGAAGCCGGACGCCATCGTGGCCTCCGACCTCCGGCGGGCGGCGGCCACGGCCGCCGAGCTCTCCGCCGTCAGCGGCCTCACCGTCGCCCACGACGCCGCACTCCGTGAGACGTACGCCGGCGCCTGGCAGGGGCTCACCCACCAGGAGATCGTCGAGCGCTTCGGCGAGCAGTACGCGGCATGGAAGCGCGGAGAGCCCGTGCGCCGGGGCGGCGGCGAGCTGGAGACCGAGGTCGCCGACCGGGCGGCCCCCGTCGTTCTGGAGCACGCCGACAAGCTTCCGGAGAACGGCACGCTCGTCGTGGTCAGCCACGGCGGCACGATCAGGACGACGATCGGCCGGCTGCTGGGCCTGGAGGCGCACCACTGGGAAGGGCTCGGCGGGCTGTCCAACTGCTGCTGGTCCGTCCTAGGGGAGGGCGCGCGCGGCTGGCGGCTGCTGGAGCACAACGCGGGCACGCTCCCGGAGCCGGTGCTCGGCGACGACGACTAGACGCCGTCGGGAGGCCGTTGAGAGGCCGTTGAGAGGCCGTTCGCGGGCCGCCCCCGGGCGGCCCGGGCCGGATTTCACTTTCCGGCCGGTCGCAGGCTAAAGTTCTTCTTGTTCGCAGCGCGGAAACGCAGGGAAACACGGCGAACAGCGGGGCTATAGCTCAGTTGGTAGAGCGCCTGCATGGCATGCAGGAGGTCAGGAGTTCAATTCTCCTTAGCTCCACAATCAGGATCCCGTCCCCACCAGGGGGCGGGATCTTCTGCATGAGGGCGCCGAGCGGGCTGACCCCCTTGCGGGGCCATGGCAGAATCGGAACGCCGGAGGGGGCGACGTACCGATCGGGAGGGAGCGCGATGCCTGCGAGTCGCGAACACGTCCCCGACCAGCGCCTTGTCGCCGCCTCGCCCCCCGGCCCCGAAACGTCCGAAGTCCGATCCCGTCTCGGCTGTCCGTCCTGCGGTTCGTCCCATGTGGCCCAGGTTCTGGGTGACAACGGAGGGGTCTCCTACGTGTGCACGGCCTGCGGCCACAGCTGGAGCTGACTGATGGGTGCACACAGGCGTAAATGCGACTGGTGCGGCAGCGGTACGCCCATCGTCAGGGACATGGACCCCGTCAACCCGGAGTACCAGTACTGGTGCGAGGAATGCGCACGGGCGTTGATCATAAAAGGCGACCCCATCGAGACCTACCGGGAGCTGGAGGGGGAGCCGATCTACGGGCGGCTCCTGGAGGAGCACTGCACCCTCAAGCGCTTCTACTCCTTCGCAACCGCCTGACCTGCGGCTGACGGGTCAGCGCCCGGAGTGATGCTCGGGATGATTCGGGCGCATCGGTGCAGACCGGAAACGATTTGGTGAAGCACCGGGGTGTGCGTGTAATGTTCTCGATGTCGCCAAGGGAAACCGCGCGGCAAGCAACACGGGGCTATAGCTCAGTTGGTAGAGCGCCTGCATGGCATGCAGGAGGTCAGGAGTTCAATTCTCCTTAGCTCCACAAGATCGGCAGTGAAGAAGCGGGCCACCCCAAAAGGGTGGGCCCCGTAAAGTGTGCCGACCGCCGTA
>NZ_JBHXPF010000060.1:30284-43496 GCF_042718715.1 Streptomyces sp. NPDC058576
TTTAGTGGTTCTTCTTTTCTTGCTTTATTTCTTTAGTAATATTATGTTTTGAACAACATGTTTGTGCTTTTCCTGGGGGCACTCCGTTTTGGGGGGCCCCGCTTCTCGTGTCCGGACCGCCTTCGCCCGGATCAGCCGCGCCCGCTGCCCAGTGCACGCCGATTCGCGGCCGGGAGGGCGGGACGCTGTTCGGCCGGCGGCTGCTCGATGCGGAGCGCCAGGGCGGGGCAGCGCCGTACGGCCCGCTGGGCGCGCCCGCGCAGATGCATCGGAACGGCGGCGTCCGCCAGGGCCGGATAGCCGTCCGGGCTGAGCCGGATGAGCTCGGGGACGAGGTCCGCGCACAGGCCGTGGCCCTGGCAGAGCGTCCAGTCGACCGCGAGCCTCTCGCCGCTCGGAATCGACTCCTCCAGATCCTGGTAGCCGGGTGCGGGCAGCGGCAGCACCCCGACCGTCTCCCGGCCGCAGCCGCCGTCCAGGACGTGTGCGGCGAGGTCGTCCGTGAACGCCGACAGGGTCGAGAGCAGGAACCGGGCGGAACCGTCCGGGTGTTTGCACGCCCCGCGGCCCTTCACGGCCTGGGTGACCTCGCGCAGGGCCTCCAGGGCGGCGGGCCCGCCGCCGTTCAGCACGTCGGAGAGCCCGCCCGCGGCGGCGGGGAGCCCCAGCTTGCACGGACCGCACTGTCCGGCGGTCTCGGCGGCCAGCCAGTTGGCTATCCGGAGGGATTCGCCGAGCGGACAGGTGTCCGGGCCGATCGGCAGGATGGCCCCCGCGCCGAGAGCGCCCCCCACCGTGGCCAGGGACTCGCGGGAGACCACGGCGTTGTGCGAGGAGACCGCGTCGATCCAGTTGCCGTGATAGCCGCCGGTCAGGACTCCCTGGGGGAGCGGCGGGGCCCCGGCGAGCTGGAGGACGTACCGCAGCGGCACCCCGGTCGGCACCTCGATGACCATCGGCCGGGCCACGGCGCCGGAGACGGTGAGCAGGACGGTGCCCGGTTCGCCCGGCAGCCCGGTGTGCCCGTAGCGGCGGGGGCCGATCCGGGCGGCGACGGCGAGCTGGGCGTACGTCTCCGCGTTCGACAGCAGCGTCGGCGCGCCACCCACCCCGGTCTCGGCCGCCCGCTCGCGCCGGCCCGGCGGCAGGGCGGGCCCGCCGTTCGCCGCCCGAATCACCGAGGACGCCTCGCCCGAGACCATGCGCTCCGGGGTGCGGACCACCCGGGCGCGCAGCTGCTGGCCGCGCCGGTCGGAGAGGCCGCGCTCGGCGAGGGCCGCCCGTACGGAGATCTCCGTGGAGTTGCGGGTGACGGCGACGACCAGGGTGCGCGCGCCGAGTGCCTCCGCGGCCAGCAGCGCTCCGTCCAGGATCAGGTGCGGGGCGCGGTTCAGCAGGACGGTGTCCTTGCGGCAGGCGGGTTCGCCCTCGCTGCCGTTGATCACGACGGCGGGCCGCACACCGCGCCGTATGGAGGCCTTCGCCACCGCCCGCAGCTTCTTGCCGAACGGGAAACCGGCGCCTCCCTTTCCGCGCAGCGAGATCGCTTCGGCCAGTTCGGCCAGCCGTTCACCGGTCATCGGCTCCAGCGGCCCGTGCACCTTGAGGTGCATGGCGAGGTCCAGCCGCTCCACCAGGTCGAATCCGGTGGTCAGTTGCGGCAGTCCGACGACGCGGACCTCGGGCAGATCGGGGAGGGGGACGTTCACGGTCGGTCTCCTGCGGGTGCGTGCCAGGGTTCGCCGGCCGGGGGCGCGGTGAACGGTCCGGGCCCCGGTTCGGCACGGGGCGCGGCGAAGGGGGAGGCGATGGGGGCGGAGGCGGTGGTGTCGTATGCGGTCGGTGCGCCGGCGTGTTCCGGGGAGCCGTGCTGCGGCGTGCCGTAGTCCGGTGTCGCGTCGGAAGGCGCCGCGTAGGTGTGCTCCTGTGCCGCCGCGTACGGGTGCTCCTGTGTGGTGTGCGCCGACGGGTCCTGCCGGGGCGGACCGTGGTGCGCCTGCGCGGGCGGCGCGGGGGACGGCGAGGGCCACCGGGCATCCGGCGGGAGCGACGGGCCGCCGCCGAGCGAGACGGCGCGGTATCCGGCCGTCAGGCCCGGTCCGGGGCGCGGTCCCGCCTTCCTCCACCCCTGGTCCGGCAGGGCCTCCGGCGGGCCGAAGGCGATGCGGTCGGCGCTGCGGGGCGGGGGCTCGTACAGGGGTGAACTGACGCCGTACAGCGTCTCCGTCGGCGCTTCGTGCAGCGAGCCGGGGATCGCCGTGGGAGGGGGCGCGGCCGGGGGTATCGGCGCCGAGAGGGTGCGCGGGCGCACGGGCGTGCCCCGTACGTCCCGGTCCGGCTCGCTCCAGGCGGCCGGATCGGACCAGGGCTCCCCGGCGGACGACGAGGACTCCCGCAGGACCGGATCGGGAGCGGCCGGGGGCCCTTGGCCCAGCAGTTCGGCGACCTGGTCGGCGATCCGCCGCTTCGTCGGGCGCGGCAGCAGCCGCAGGCACAGGGCCCCGGCGACCCCGGCAAGGCAGAGCCCGTACATCACGACCACCCACGTGGCGGCCGCACGCCCCGCGTAGAGGCCGTGGACCAGCGCGGCGCACCACGCCGGATACGCCAGCGCGTGCAGGGCGCGCCAGCGGCCCGCGATCCCGCCCGTGTCCCGGGGCGAGCCCAGCGACTGCCCGAGCCGGGCGGTCGTGGGGGAGGGCTGTGCGAAGGCGCTGCGCAGGGCACCGGTCGCGGCCGTGACGACCATCAGCAGTCCGGCCAGCGAGCCGAAGCCGATGAGTCCCGCCGCGCCGGTCACGCCGAGACTGAAGGGTATGAGGGCGCCGATCAAGGCCACGTGCCCGAGAGCGACCTTCACGGTTCCGTGCAGCAGGAGAAAGCCGAGCGAGGCCACGGCGGTGGCCCGGTGAACGCCCTGGCAGACGATGCGCTGACGGGTGGAGAGGAACAGCCGGTCGGTGGCCAGCAGGCCCCAGGCGACGGCCGCGCTGAGTGACACCAGCGACAGGACGCCGGTGGTGAAATCGAGGGTGGCGCGCAGCTCGTCGCTCCCCGCGACGGCGAACAGAGGGACGAAGACCAACGCGGCGACTGTCAGGCCGCCCTGTACCGGCCGACTCATTGCGGTGCTCATGCTGGGGGATACGCGGATCTTGCGATGAGGGTTCATGGGGGGCGACTCCGAATAGTTCGGCAAAGCGGTCCCGTTGCCGCATGCTAGGACGCCCCATACCAACCAGTACGAGGTTTGCTCGGTTGCCCCGATAGAGGTCGGTACGCGGAGTAACCCCCGCTTCCCGGGCGTTCCCCCTGCCTCGGACGCCGCCCCAGGGCTCCGCGAAAACCTCGCGGGAAGCCCGCAGAACACACACGCCGCATCCATGAAGGCGTCACGTTTCCGCTACGGAGTGTGATGGGCGGGCAGTGTGCTGACGGTGTGTTCCGCGGCGTGCGAGCGGGCGTGCGGGCGGTGGGATGCCGCTCGCGCGCCGATGTCCGCCCCCTGGTTACTCCCCGCTCCCCTCCGGCCCCGTGCGGTACCCTGACGCCATGCGTGCCGTACGCCTTCTGCTTAGCGAGCCGCGCTGACCAGTTCCGACCGGTGAGAACGCCTGGTCGGAGTCAGCGCGGCGTCCCCTCCTGTGCGAGGGGATTTTTCGTTTCCCGGCAGATGACGATCGATGGAGCTTTGAGGATCATGAGCGAGACGAATTCCGCAGCCGAGACGGCCGCGCCGCACCGCTACACGGCGGCGATGGCCGCCGACATCGAGGCACGCTGGCAGGACTTCTGGGACGCCGAGGGGACGTACGAGGCCCCCAACCCCACCGGTGACCTGGCGGGCGACCCGGCGCTCGCCGCCCGGCCGAAGAAGTTCGTCATGGACATGTTCCCGTACCCCTCGGGTGCGGGTCTGCACGTCGGACACCCGCTGGGCTACATCGCCACCGATGTCTACGCCCGCCACCAGCGGATGACCGGCCACAACGTGCTGCACACCCTGGGCTTCGACGCCTTCGGCCTGCCCGCCGAGCAGTACGCGGTCCAGACCGGCACCCACCCCCGGGTCTCCACCGAGGCCAACATGGAGAACATGAAGGTCCAGCTGCGCCGGCTGGGTCTGGGCCACGACAAGCGCCGCTCGTTCGCGACGATCGACGCCGAGTACTACAAGTGGACACAGTGGATCTTCCTGCAGATCTTCAACTCCTGGTACGACACCGAGGCCGACCGGGCCCGCCCGATCGCCGAGCTGGTCGAGCAGTTCGAGAACGGCACGCGCGCGACCCCCGACGGCCGTGAGTGGGGCGCGCTGAGCGCCACCGAGCGCGCCGATCTGCTGAGCCAGTACCGACTGGCGTACGCCTCCGACGCGCCCGTCAACTGGTCGCCCGGTCTGGGCACCGTCCTGGCCAACGAGGAGGTCACCGCCGACGGCCGCTCCGAGCGCGGCAACTTCCCCGTCTTCAAGGCCAAGCTGCGCCAGTGGAACATGCGCATCACCGCCTACGCCGACCGGCTGCTGAACGACCTGGACGGGCTGGACTGGCCCGATGCCATCAAGCTGCAGCAGCGCAACTGGATCGGCCGCTCCGAGGGCGCCCGGGTCGAGTTCCCGGTGGACACCGCGGGCGGCATCACCGTCTTCACCACCCGCCAGGACACCCTGTTCGGCGCGACGTACATGGTGCTGGCACCCGAGCACGACATGGTGGAGCGGATCATTCCGGCCGCCTGGCCCGAGGGCACCCACCCCGTGTGGACCGGCGGCCACGCGAGCCCGGCCGAGGCCGTCACCGCGTACCGCAAGCAGGCCGCCGCCAAGTCCGACGTCGAGCGGCAGGCCGAGGCCAAGGACAAGACCGGTGTCTTCACCGGCGCGTACGCGACCAACCCGGTCAGCGGCGAGCAGGTCCCCGTCTTCATCGCCGACTACGTCCTGATGGGCTACGGCACCGGCGCGATCATGGCCGTACCGGCGCACGACGCACGCGACTTCGCCTTCGCGCGCGCCTTCGAGCTGCCGATGCGCTGCGTCGTCCAGCCCTCCGACGACCGCGGCACCGACCCCGCCACGTGGGACGACGCCTTCAGCTCGTACGACGCGAAGCTGGTCAACTCCGCCAACGGCGAGATCTCGCTGGACGGTCTGGGCGTCGTCGAGGCCAAGGCGAGGATCACCGAGTGGCTGCGGGAGCACGGCGTCGGCGAGGGCACCGTCAACTTCCGGCTGCGCGACTGGCTGTTCAGCCGGCAGCGCTACTGGGGCGAGCCCTTCCCGATCGTGTACGACGAGGAGGGCATCGCCCACCCGCTGCCCGAGTCGATGCTGCCGCTGGAGCTGCCCGAGGTCGAGGACTACTCCCCGCGCACCTTCGACCCGGAGGACGCCTCCGCCCAGCCGGAGACCCCGCTGTCGCGCAACGCGGACTGGGTCGACGTCACGCTGGACCTGGGTGACGGCTCCGGTCCGCGCAAGTACCGCCGCGAGACCAACACCATGCCCAACTGGGCCGGTTCCTGCTGGTACGAGCTGCGCTACCTGGATCCGAACAACGACCGTCAGCTGGTCGACCCGGCCATCGAGCAGTACTGGATGGGCCCGCGCGAGGGGCAGCCCACCGGCGGCGTCGACCTGTACGTCGGCGGCGCCGAGCACGCCGTGCTGCACCTGCTGTACGCCCGCTTCTGGTCCAAGGTGCTGCACGACCTGGGCCACATCTCCTCCGCCGAGCCGTTCCACAAGCTGTACAACCAGGGCATGATCCAGGCCTTCGTCTACCGCGACAGCCGGGGCATCGCCGTCCCCGCCGCCGAGGTGGAGGAGCGCGACGGCGCGTTCTTCCACGAGGGCGAAAAGGTCAGCCGCGTCCTGGGCAAGATGGGCAAGTCCCTGAAGAACGCGGTCACGCCGGACGAGATCTGCGCGGAGTACGGCGCGGACACCCTGCGCCTGTACGAGATGGCGATGGGCCCGCTGGACGTGTCGCGCCCCTGGGACACACGTGCCGTGGTCGGCCAGTACCGGCTGCTGCAGCGGCTGTGGCGCAACGTGGTCGACGAGGAGACCGGCGAGGTCACCGTTGTCGACACCGAGCCCGGCGAGGACACCCTGCGGGCGCTGCACAAGGCCATCGACGGGGTCGGCCAGGACCTGGCGGGGATGCGGTTCAACACCGCCATCGCCAAGATCACCGAGCTGAACAACCATCTGACGAAGGCGGGCGGCCCGCTGTCGCGGTCGGTCGCCGAGCGGCTGGTCCTGCTGATCGCCCCGCTGGCCCCGCACATCGCGGAGGAGCTGTGGCGGCGGCTGGGCCACGCCGAGTCGGTCGTCCACCAGGACTTCCCGGTGGCGGACCCGGCGTACGTCGTGGACGAGACCGTCACCTGCGTCGTCCAGATCAAGGGCAAGGTCCGGGCCCGCCTGGAGATCTCGCCTTCCATCACGGACGAGGAGCTGGAGGCGCTGGCCCTGGCCGACGAGGCGGTCGTAGCGGCGCTGGGCGGGGCGGGGATCCGCAAGGTGATCGTGCGCGCGCCCAAGCTGGTGAACATCGTCCCCGCGTGACGGTCGCCCTCTGACGGTCGCGGTGCGCGGTCAGAGCCATCCCCTACGGGCAGGTTGGGGGTTCCGAAGGAACCCTCGGCCTGCCCGTTCCGTTTACGGTGGAGGGAGCGACCGGTACCGGCGGCCGCATCGAGACACCGAGGGGCATTCATGGAAGCCGCGATCACGATCCTCGCGTTGCTCCTGGTCGCGTTCGTCGCGCTGGGTGTCTACGCGACCGTGAAGGCCGTCGGCGCGGCCAAGCGCGGCGTCGACCGCACCATCACACAGGCCCGTCGCACCGTGGAGGACACCACGCTCCGGGCCAAGAGCTTCGGGCAGGTGGGGGTCGCGGGCGAGCTCGCGCAGCTCCGGCTCTCCCTGCGCACCTCGATGCGGGCCACACAGGACGCCCTGCACGCCGGAGTCGCCGAGGACGCCTCCCTGGCCGAGTCGGTGGGGCTGTTCCGGCGGCTGAGCGCCCACGGTCTGGAGCTGGACGACGAGCTGAAGAGGCTGGAGCGCGAGCCGGACCGGGCGACGGTCGCGGGCCTGCTGCCCAAGCTGAAGGAACGCACGCAGCGCATCACGCACTCGGCGGAGTCGCTGCGCTGGGCGGCACGGGACCGTGCGCGGCAGTTCGCCGACGACGACCTGGACGCGCTGAACGCGCAGATCGACATCGAGGCCGGCGCGCTGCGGCACTGGGACGTGGACGAGTCGTCGCAGGCGTCCGGCGCGGGGACCTCCGCCACGAGGCCGGGCCAGGGCCCCGGGACGGACTGGCCGGAGCCGGCCGCTCCGGCGGGCCCCTCGGCCGGCGACAGCAGCACGGCCGACGAGGCGTGGTCCGGACCGGCCCGCGAGGAGAGCCCGCAGGCGATCACCGCACCGGACCCGCGTCTGCGCACGACCTACCCGTGGCAGAAGTCCACCCGGCCGGAAACGACGAACTGACGCACGTGTGACCGGGCGGGAACGTCCGTGGGCCGCGCCTGACCGGATCCGTTCCGAACCGGCCCATGAATGATCAGAGGGCCGGGGCCGGGCTGCCGCACTCCCACCAGGCCAGGTAACCTCCGGCTCATGTCCCGCCATGTCGCTATCGTCACCGATTCCACGGCCTACCTGCCGCGCCCGACGATGGAACGGCACGGCATCACCGCGGTGCCGCTGACCGTCGTCCTGGGCGACCGGGCGCTGGAGGAGGGTACGGAGATCTCGGCCCGCTCGCTCGCCCTGGCTCTGCAGAAACGCCACTCCGTGACCACGTCCCGCCCCAGCCCCGAGGTCTTCGCCGCGGCCTACCGGGCGGCGGCCGAGGGCGGAGCGGACGCGGTGGTGTCGCTTCACCTGTCGTCGGAGTTCTCGGGTACGTACGACGCCGCGCTGCTCGCGGCGAAGGATGCCCCCGTTCCGGTACGCGTGGTGGACACCGGCATGGTCGCCATGGCCCTGGGGTTCTGCGCACTCGCGGCGGCGGAGACCGCCGAGGCGGGCGGCGGCCTGGACGAAGCGGTGTCGGCAGCGGAGAAGCGGGCCGCAGGCACCTCGGCGTATTTCTATGTCGACACTCTCGACTATCTGCGCCGGGGCGGCCGCATCGGCACGGCACAGGCCCTGCTGGGATCCGCGCTGGCGGTGAAGCCGATCCTGGAGCTCGACGGGGGACGGATCGAGATGCTGGAGAAGGTGCGGACAGCGTCCAAGGCCATTGCCCGCCTGGAGGAGATCGTCGCCGAGCGGGCGGGTTCGGCCCCGGTGGACATCGCCGTCCACCACCTCGCCGCCCCGGAGCGTGCGGAGCGCCTGGCCGAGCGGCTGCGCGAACGCGTTCCCGGTCTGGTCGACCTCCATGTCAGCGAGGTCGGCGCGGTGATCGGCGCGCACACGGGTCCGGGGCTGCTCGGTGCGGTGATCTCGCTGCGGTGAACGGGCTGGGGAGTTTCACTCCGCAGGGTGGCCGAGTTTTCCACAACTGCTGGGCTGTCCACAGGAATCGGTGCCGCTCAGCAGGTTCGGGCGGATGTGCCTAACGTCGTGAGGCATGGCCCTTCGATCTCCTCGGGCGTCGGCTTCCGACGCTCCCTTCACCTCTGCCTCATCGACCGATCCGTCGTCCACGTCCACCTCCATGTCCACCTCCGCGTCCACGCCGTCCACGTCTGCGGTTCTGCCTCCGCCCGATCCGCTGTACGGGCGGAGGCCGGCACGGGCGCGGCACGGATCCGGCACGCGCCCGAGCGGCCGGGCGGGTGCCGGCCCCGGTGCTCGTCCCGGTGCGCGCCACAGTGGGCGGCGGTCCGTGCGAGGGCGTTCCGCCCTGGTATCGGCGGCCGCGCGTCGCCGGGCCGATGCGCTGATGGCGGGCGCCTCAGGGCTTGAGAGCGAAGGCGAGCCCGTACGGGTACCTGAGCGGCCGGCACCTGTACCCGCATCCGTGCCGGCACCCACGCCCGAGACCGCAGGGGTGGTGTCCGGCGATAGGTCGAGGACGCGGATTCTCGTGGCGGCCGTCCGGGAGCGGCTGCCGCTGTGGGTGCGGCTCCGGTGCGGGATGGCGCCGCGCACGCCGGTGGTGCTCGGTCTGGTGCTGCTCGCCGCCGTGGCCGTCGCCACGTTGCACTTCTGGTCCGTACGCCCCCAGGCCGTGCGTGCGCCGGACCCGGTCGCGGACGAGGCGGCGGCGTCCGCGCTGCCACCGGATCCGTTACGGACCAGCGTCCCCGATCCGGTGCCTCGTCCGGCCGCCGGGGAGCCGCCGGCCGCGGGCGGGAGCGGAAACAGGATCGGGCAGATCGTCGTCGATGTGAGCGGCAAGGTGCACCGGCCGGGGGTCCGTCGGCTGCCGGCGGGGTCACGGGTGGCGGACGCGCTGGAGGCGGCGGGCGGTGTGCGCGCCGGCACGGATGTGACGGGACTCAATCGGGCGCGGCTCCTGGTGGACGGTGAGCAGGTCGCCGTGGGCCTGCCGCCCGGCCCGTCGGTCACCGGGACGACCGGAGGCGGCGGGGTCGGGGCCGGGCCGGCCGGCCCGCCGGGCGGGGCCGGGCCCTCGGCACCGCTGAGCTTGAACACGGCGACCGCGGAGCAGCTCGAAACTCTGCCGGGGGTCGGGCCGGTGCTCGCCCAGCACATGATCGACTACCGCACGGAGAACAACGGATTCCGGTCCGTCGACGAGCTCCGGCAGGTCGACGGGATCGGCGACCGCCGCTTTGCCGACCTACAGCCTCTCGTACGGCCATGAGCAGCCGTGAGACCCGGCTCGACTCCCGGGCCGCGGACAGGTACAGCGGGAGCGCGGGCACGGCGGGTGACGCGGGTTCGCCGGTCGGGGCCGGTGACGGGGGTGCGGCGAGGGAGGGTTCGCGACCGGAGGGGCCGACGGATCTGCGGCTGGTTCCGCCCGCCCTGGCGGTCTGGGGCGCCGCGGCGTCGACGCTGGGCCTCCCGGGGCGGTGGGTGGTCGCAGTGGCCGCCGCCTGTCTGGTTCCGGCGCTCGTTCTGCTGGTGGTGGCCTCGCGCGCCTCTCGGGAGGGGAGGGCCGTCGGAAGGTCCCGGGCCGTCGCGGCCGGGGGAGCCGTGCTGCTCTGCGCGGCGGCGGGCGCGGCTGTGGCCGGACTCCACGGAGCGGACGTGCGGCTCGGTCCCGTCCCCGGGCTGGCCCGGGAGTATGCGCGGATCGACGCCGACGTGCGGGTGACCTCGGATCCCCGGACGACCCGCCCGGCGGTACGGGGCAACCACAGCGCCCCGGCCCTTCTCCTGATCGATGCCGAGGTCATGGAAGTGGGAACGCCGGACGGCCCGAGCACCCGGGTCCGTACGCCCGTGCTGCTCATGGTGGGGGCGGGCGACCACCGGGCGGACTGGCAGAAGTTGCTCCCGTCCACCCGGCTCCGGCTGGCCGGCCGGCTCTCGCCTCCCGCGCACGACGGCGAACGCCTTGCTGCGGTCCTGCGGGTGGACGACGCGGGGAAGCCCCGGATCACCGGGCCCCCGACGTGGATCCAGCGCGCGGCGGGAGACCTGCGCGCCGGGTTGCGGGAGGCGACGGACGGTCTGGACGCGGATGCGCGGGCGCTGTTGCCGGGGCTGGTGGTCGGTGACACCTCCAGGGTCCCTCCCGACCTCCACGACGCCTTCAAGTCGACCGATCTGACGCATCTGTTGAGCGTGTCCGGCGCCAATCTCTCGATTCTGCTCTTCCTCCTCGTCGGGCCGCCGGGGGCGGCCTTGAACGCCGAACGGCGCGGCCTGGCACCTCTGTTGGGACTCTCCCTGCGAGGGACCGCGTTGGCCGGCGGTGCGCTGACGCTCGCCTTCATCATCGTGTGCCGCCCGGAGCCGAGCGTGCTCCGCGCGGCGGCCTGCGGTCTCATCACCCTCCTCGCGATCGGAACGGGCCGCCGGAGATCCTTGATCCCCGCCCTGGCCGCCGCTGTGGTCCTCCTGGTGCTCTACGACCCCTGGCTCGCCCGGAGCTACGGTTTCCTGCTGTCGGTCCTGGCCACCGGGGCGCTGCTGACGCTCGCGCCGCGGTGGAGCGCCGCCCTGCGGGCGCGACGGGTGCCGGGCAGGCTCGCCGAGGTGCTGGCCGCGGCAGCGGCCGCGCAGGCCGTGTGCGCACCCGTGGTGGTGGTCCTGGCCTCGCGGGTCAGCCTGGTGGCGGTCCCGTGCAATCTGCTGGCGGAGTTCGCGGTGGCACCGGCGACGGTGCTCGGGTTCGCGGCCCTCGCCGTCGCCCCGGTCGCCCCGCCGGTGGCCGAGTTGCTGGCCGGGATCGCGAGCTGGCCGGTCGGCTGGATCGCCACGGTCGCCCGCACGGGTGCGGGCCTTCCCGGAGCGGAGGCGCAGTGGCCCGGAGGGTGGTCCGGCGCGGCTCTGCTGGCCTGCCTCACCGTGCTGGCGGTGCTCCTGGCCCCGAGGCTGGCCCGTCGCCCCTGGATCTGCGCTGCCACCGGGCTGCTTCTGGTGCTGGCGGTGCTGCGGCCGGTTCCGCTGACCCGGATCATGACCGGATGGCCGCCGCCCGACTGGGCGTTCGCGCTCTGCGATGTGGGGCAGGGCGATGCGATGGTGCTCGCGGCGGGAGAGGGCACGGGTGTGGTCGTCGACGCCGGGCCCGACCCCCGTGCCGTCGACCGGTGTCTGCGCGACCTCGCGGTGACCCGGGTTCCGCTCGTGATCCTGACCCACTTCCACGCCGACCATGTGCGCGGGCTGCCGGGTGTGCTCCGGGGCAGGGCGGTGGGCGCGATCCAGACGACGAGCCTCGAAGAGCCCCCCGAACAGGCCGCGTTCGTGCGGCGGACGGCAGCCTCGGCACGGGTCCCGACCGTGCGGGCCGTGGCCGGTGAGCACCGCAGGGCGGGCCCGGTCGACTGGCGGGTCCTCTGGCCGCGCCACGGGCCCGGGGGAGCAGGAGCGGCGGCGGTGCGGGAGCCGAACGACTCCAGCGTCACCCTGCGTGTACGGGCGGCCGGAGGGCTGACGCTGCTGCTCCTCGGGGACCTCGAACCCCCGGCCCAGGGGGAGTTGCTGCGCGGGCGCGAGGCGTCGGGCCCGGTGGACGTCCTCAAGGTGGCCCACCACGGCTCGGCCTTCCAGGACGCCGGGCTGCTCCACAGCGTGCGGCCGAGGCTGGCGCTCATCTCCTGCGGCGCGGACAACTCGTACGGCCACCCCTCGCCCCGCACGGTGGACGCCCTCGCGGCGGCAGGGGCCCGGGTTCTGCGCACCGACACGGACGGCCCGATCGCGGTGGCGGGCGCGGGGAAGGAGTTGCGGGCGGTGGGCCGGTCATGACACTCGCGGGAGCCGTCACCGCCCGCCCGCCGGTCTCCCCGCCCCGCGCCCGGTTCCGTTCCCCACCCCGCTCCCGGGGCCGGGGCGTCTGGGTCAGGTCAGCCAGGTACCGGAGAGCATCAGGTCACGGCCGGCGAGTTCGTTCTCCTCGCGCCAGGCGCGCAGAGAGTGGGGGACGATGCGCAGAAACACATAGCGGGGGCCGCTCGGGCTCCACCCCCGGAGCTTGGCGGCGAAGGCGTCCCTCGTCGCGGCGGGAAGGTCCGCCGCCTCCACGATCCTCGCCTCGCCCTCGATCAGCACCACGTCGCGGGTGTGGCCGAGAGTGACCCGGATCGGCCCGCCGGGAGTGACGTTGACGGCCGTAGGGTTCGTCCGCCGGGTGGCCATCCAGAGAGCGCCGGAGTCCTCCTCCCAGAGGAACGACAGAGGCACCAGGGTGGGGATGCCGTCCGGGGAGGCCGTCGCCACCCACGCGTCCTCCGTCTGTCGCAGGTGGTCCAGGACGTCCTGCTTGCGCTGTTCCCGGCTGCGCGGGGGATCGGGCTCGGTCATGATCGACACGCTAGAGGCCGGCCACCGCGCCGCGCCTCGGCCAAGGGACCTGGGGCAGAAGTCCTAGGACCGGTGGTTCCCGTCACCTACCTCGGTGCGATGTGATCCTCCAGGTCGCGCAGCCCTCGCGACTGCCCGGTCCTGTGCCACGTGGCTCGTTTTTCGTACAACCATTCGAGATGGGGATGTGTCCTACCTGTAGCGGCGGGGTGGATGCCGGTGGGGGGGGGAGTCGCCCCCGCGGCCCGGGGCTGCGGGCGCCCCCGCCGTTGGTGAGTGTACATGGGCGCCCG
>NZ_JBHXPF010000061.1:0-36412 GCF_042718715.1 Streptomyces sp. NPDC058576
CCGCTCACCGACACCTCGGACAGCAGCGTCACCTGCGGCACACCCAACCGCTCCGCCAGGAGAGCCGGCAGGACACCCATGACACCGTCGGTGGAGGCCATCCCGCAGATCACCAGGTCGTAGCCGGTCTTCTCGACCGCCTTCGCCAGCACCAGCGACGTCCCCATCACATCACTGCCGTGCAGACCGTCGTCCTCGACGTGAACCGCCTTGTCCGCACCCATCGACAACGCCTTGCGCAACGCGTCCTTGGCATCCTCCGGACCCACCGTCACCACGGTGATCTCCGCATCGTCCGCCCCGTCAGCGATCTGCAACGCCTGCTCGACCGCGTACTCGTCCAGCTCCGACAACAGACCGTCGACATCCTCACGGTCCAGCGTCAGGTCATCGGCGAAACGCCGGTCACCGGTCGCGTCGGGCACGTACTTCACACAGACAACGATCCTCAAGCTCACGCCGACTCTCCTGCCTACCTGGGTGTGGTCCCACCTGGGTGTCATTCGTACTGATGGAGAGATTATGGCACTCAGTACCCTCTGTAAAGGTACCCAGTGCCAAAAGCCTCCTTCCGGTGCTACGTTTCGCCGCATGAGCGAGGCACGAGGACCCGAGAAGAAGGCACCCATGCGGGAGGTGCTCGCACAGGCGGCCTTCCAGCTCTTCCTGGAGCGGGGCTTCGAGCGCACGACCGTCGACGACATCGTGGCGCGGGCCGGAGTGGGCCGGCGTTCCTTCTTCCGCTATTTCCCGTCCAAGGAGGACGCGGTCTTCCCGGACCACGAGCGCTGCCTCGCGGAGATGACCGAGTTCCTGGCCGCCGCCGACGGCGGTGATCCGGTGGGCGCGGTGTGCGACGCCGCGCGCATCGTGCTGCGGATGTACGCGGCCAACCCCGAGTTCTCCGTCCAGCGCTACCGGCTCACCCGGGAGGTGCCGGGGCTGCGGACGTACGAACTGTCCGTGGTGCGCCGCTACGAACAGACCCTCGCCGCCCATCTGCGGGGCCGGTTCGGCGAGGGCGACGACGGGGAGTTGCGGGCCGAGGTGATCGCCGCGTCCGTGGTCGCGGCGCACAACAACGGGCTGCGGCTGTGGCTGCGTTCGGGTGGGGCGGGCGACCCGGAGGCGGCCGTCGACCACGCGCTCGCCCTGGTGCGCGACGTGTGGGGGCGACCCGCCGTCCCCGCTCCCGCCGCCTCCTTCCCCGTCTCCGGGGACGGGGAAGGAGAGGTGGTCGTGATGGTCGCGCGGAAGGGCGCCCCGATGTGGCGCGTCGTGCAGCAGATCGAGGCGGCCGTCGGCGAGAACTGAGTACCAATGGGCACTCAGTGCCTTTACTCTCCGGCACTCAGTGCCATATGGTGCGGACGCGCCGGCAGTGCAGGTGCGGCGCGTCCGAGTCGAGCGCAGGGGGTCGAGCCGTGTCCCAGACAGGAATGGGCACTGTCCAGAAGGCGCACGAGGAGTGCGGCCTCTCCTATCATCGCTGCCGCTGGTGCGGCACCGCCTCCTTCCGGCGGCTGCTGTGCCCGGTGTGCGCGTCCAGCGAACTGGAGCCCGAACGCACCACCGGCCACGGCGTGGTCGTCCGGACCGCCGTGGTCCACCGCTACACCGAGGCGGCACGCAACGAGTCCCTGGTGCGGTTCTCCGAGGGGTTCGTCTTCCGCTGCCAGATCGTGGGGGCCGCTCCGCACCTGGTGACGGTCGGCGCACGCGTCCGGCCCGTCTCCGGGGACGAGCCGGAGGCGGGCGCGGTGGTGCTGGAACTCTGCGAGCCGCCCGCGCGGCGGGACTGGGTCTGAAACACCCCGGCCGTCCGGGCGGTGAAACGCCGACCGGACGGTGAACCGCCGGCCGGCCGATGAACCGACCGTCGACCGGCCGGTCAGCCGAGCCGGTTGAGCAGTTCGGTGGCCAACGGGGCGGACGAGGACGGATTCTGGCCGGTGATCAGGTTCCGGTCGGTGATGATGAACGGGGCCCAGGGCTCGCCCTCCTGGAAGTCCGCGCCGAGCGCCACCAGCCGGTCCTGGAGCAGCCACTTGGCCTTCTCCGCGAGGCCCGCCTGGGTCTCCTCGGCGTTGGTGAAGCCGGTCAGCCGGTACCCGGCGAACGCGTTGGCGCCGTCGGGGCCGGTCGCGGCCAGCAGCGCCGCCGGGCCGTGGCAGACCACGCCGAGCGGCTTGCCCGAGGCCAGCGTGTCGGCGAGCAGCCGGCCGGAGGCCTCGTTCACCGCGAGGTCCTCCATCGGGCCGTGGCCGCCGGGGTAGAACACCGCGTCGTACGCGTCCAGGTCCACGTCCTCCAGCGCGACCGGCCGCCGCAGCTCCTCGAACCCGTCCAGTGCGGCGGCGACCCGGTCGGCGCCTTCCTGGCCGCCGTTGAACTCGGGCGCCAGGCTGCCTCGGTCCACGGTCGGGACGACGCCGCCCGGGGTGGCGACGACCACTTCGTGACCGGCGGCGGTGAGGGTCTCGTACGGGGTCACGGCCTCCTCGGCCCAGAAGCCGGTGGGGTGCTTCGTGCCGTCCGCCAGGGTCCAGTGGTCCGCGCCGGTCACCACGAAAAGGATCTTTGCCATGTCGTACGTCTCCGTAGATCGAGAGTGTGCGGGGGAGTCCCGGTAAGGGCTGACTCAGGCGACCGTAGGACGGATCGCCCATAGGTTTCCAATAGGCTGGCAGCTATGAGAAATAAGGATCCTGATGGGTCCGCGGGGCTGGGCCGTACGGCGGACGCGCAGCCGGGTCCGGCCGATCTGAATCTGCTGCGGACCTTCCTCGCCGTGCACCGGTCGGGTTCCTTCACCGCCGCCGCCCGCCTGCTCGGCCTCTCCCAGCCCACGGTCACGGCCCAGATGCGCGCCCTGGAGCGGCAGGTGGGCCGGGAACTGTTCGAGAGGCTGCCGCGCGGGGTCGCCCCCTCGCCGTACGCCGTCGAGCTGGCGGCCCGGATCGTCGCCCCGCTGGACGCCCTCGCCGAGGTCACGGGCGATACGGTCCCGGCCGGGGAGCGCCCGGCCGTCCCCGTGCACCTGGCGGGCCCCGCCGAGGTGATGTGCCTGCGGGCGCTGCCCGCACTGGCCCCGCTGGTCGCGGAGGGGCTGCTGCTGCGCGCCACGACCGGGCTCACCGATCCGCTCCTGGACGAGCTGCGGGCGGGCCGCCACGACCTGGTCATCGCGACCACCCGGCCGCGCGGCCGGGCGCTGTCCGCGGTGCCGCTGATGGACGAGGAGTTCGTCCTGACGGCGGCCCCGCGATGGGCCGCCCTGACCGGTGGGCCGGAGAGCATCGCGGCCGAGGGGCCGGGCGTGCTGCACGGCCTGCCCCTGGTGACGTACGCCGAGGACCTGCCCATCGCCCGCCGCTACTGGCGCCACGTCTTCGGCCGCCGCCTCGACTGCCGGGCCGCCGTCACCGTGCCCGACCTGCGCGGGGTGCTCGCCGCCGTGGTGGCCGGGGCGGGCTTCTCGGTCCTGCCCCGCTACCTCTGCGCGGACGAACTGGCCTCGGGCGCCCTCGTCGAGCTGTACGCGCCCGAGGATCCGCCGATCAACACCGCGTACCTGGTGCAGCGGCCCGGCTCCGCCGTCAACCCTCAGGTGGCGCGGGTGCGCGATCTGCTGATCGGGGCCGCCCGCGCGTGGTGAGGGGCCGCCGCTCCGGGGACCGCGGCTCCCGGGGCTCCTGCTCCCCGGGCCCGGTGCGCGGCGGCCGGTCGGCGACGGCGAAGAGGGCGTGCAGCAGGACGGCCGCGAGGGTTCCCGCGACGACTCCGGACCCCAGGAGGGTCCGGATCCAGCCGGGGAATGCGTCGTAGAGGGCCGGGGCGACGATCGGCAGGAGTCCCACGGCCAGCGCGAGCGCCGCGATCATCGAGTGGCCCCGCTCGGTCAGATCGGACCGGGCGAGCATCTGGACGCCCATGACGGCGATGACCGCGTACACGACGAGCGCGGAACCCCCGACCACGGCGGGCGGCAGGCCGGCGACCGTACGGGAGAGCGGGGAGAGGAGCCCCACGGCGACGAGGAGACCACCGGCCGCCGCCGTCACGAAGCGGCTGCGGACGCCGGTCAGCCGGCTGATGCCGATGTTCTCGGAGCTGGTGACCATCAAGGACGCCCCCAGCGTTCCGGCGAAGAGGGACATCAGCGCGTCCGCGCGGGCGACCCTCGGGACGTCCCGGCCGGGGTCGGGCTTCCGCCCCGAGGCCTCGCTGTTGAGGACGGTCTGCCCGGTGATCTCGGCGAGCGTGCTGAGGCTGAAGACGAGCAGCGGCAGCGCGGCGAGTACGTCGAAGCGCGGTGTCCCGTACGGGAAGAGCGCCGGAAGCGAGAAACCGCTGCCCGGGGCCGGGCTGAACGTGCCGAGTCCGCTGACCACCGCGACGGCGGTGCCCGCCGCCATGCCGATGAGCACCGCGCTCTGCCGCCACACGCCGCGCAGGAAGAGATACGCCGTCAGCGTGACCGCCACCGTGATGCCCGCCAGGACGACCGACCCGCGTGCCGCCTCCCCGGTCGGTCCGGTGATCAACTGGGCGGCCACCCGCACCATGGAGATCCCGATCAGCAGGACCGTCACCCCCATCACCAGGGGCGGGAAGAGCCGCACGATCCGGCCGTACAGCGGAACCACGGCCAGCAGCAGCGCGGCGGCCAGCAGGACCGAGCCGGAGGCGACCGCCGGCCCGTGATCGGCGGAGATCTGGATGAACAGCGCGGTGGCGGCCCCGCCCGGGAGCATGATGAACGGCAGCCGCGCACCGATGTTCCAGACGCCGAGCGACTGGAGCAGCGATCCGGCCCCGCACAGGACGAGAACCGCGCTGAGCACCGAAGCCGTCTCCGCCGGGCTCAGGCGCAGGGCGGTGGCCGTGAGGAAGACGGTCGACACGGGGGCGGCGGCCATCGCCAGGACGTGCTGGAGGGCCAGGGGGACGAGCCTCCCGACGGGGACCCGTTCGTCGACGGGCGCGATCGTCTCCGTCACCGTCCGGCCTCCAGCCAGGGCAGTTCGTCCGCCGCGTAACGGTAGGAACGGAAGACCGCGTTCGGCTCGGCCGGGAACAGGCCGCGCACCTCGGCCTCCTCGTAGCCGCCGAAGTACGGGACCACGTACTCCCACACCAGGAGCCCGTCGGCGGTCACCTCGAAGAGCCGCCCGGCGGGGGAGTCGGTCACCAACGTGTTCCCGTTCGGGAGGCGTTGGGCCGCTCCCATGAAGGGTGCGAAGAAGGACTCCCGGGCGGGGTCGTGGTACTCCCACGCGATCTTCCCGGCGCGGTCGATCTCGATCACGCGCGAGTACGGCACGTCGTGCCCCGGTCGGAAGACGCCGTTGTCGAAGACGAGGATGTTGCCGTTCGGCAGTTCGGTGGGGTGGTGCTGCTGGGAGACGGCGCCCGGGTCGGTGCGCCACAGGACCTCGCCCGTCGCGCGGCTGATCCTGACGACCGCCGAGACGCTGCGCAGGCTCGCCAGGACGGTGCCGTCGGCCAGCGGGGTGACCGAGTTGATGAGCGGCCAGTGCTCCCGCGCGTAGTCGGGGTGCAGGGCGAACGCCTCCCGGTCGAGGTGGTCGGCCGCGCGCCACGACCACACCTCGTTCCCCTCCGCGTCCACCTCCTTGATGGTGTCCGCCCACACGGTGCCGCCCGCGGCCTCCGAGCCGGGCACCCCACCGCGTACCCCGGCCGCCTCCGCCCCGGTGAGGGGTTCCAGCGCCGTGTAGAGGATGGAGCCGTCGTCCAGGTGGTGGGCGTCGTGGTGCTGGAGCGGGTCGCGGTGCTCGCGCAGGACCGTGCCGTCGGGGGCGTACACGCCGAGGACCCCGCCGCGGTACTTGTGCCACATCGGGAACAGCGCCTCCTCGCCGGGCAGGACGCCGTTGTACGCGAGGTTCCCGCCGGGGAGGATCCGGGCGTGCCGGCCGGGCCGGTACGGCAGCCGCCAGGTGTGCACCTCCTCGCCGCGCAGATCGATCAGATGGACCGCGCCGCCGCCGGTGAGCGGGGCGAAGAGCGTGTAGCCCTCGAAAGCCCTCTCGGCGTCGAGGGCGATGAGACCGGTGCCGCGGCGGCGGCGCTGATTCTGGTCGACGGTGGACACAACGAACCTCGCTTCAAAGTTTCTTTGATGGGATCGAATTCCTTTGAAGCTAGGGGCGGAGTGTGTCAGCGGTGTGACGGGCGTACGAAACCTCCCGCGTGCCTGCGTAAGGTGGCTGGCCCCGGGGAGGAGACAAGATCATGAGCGATACGCGGGCGGACGGCGACGGGCGGTCGGGCGCAGGACAGCCGAGCCCCGGACTGCCGGGCCCCGGACTGCCGGGCCCCGGACCGTCGGGCGCTGGACAGCCGGGCTCCGGACTCGGGAACGCTGTGCGGCAGCGCCGACGGGCCCTCGACCTGACCCTGGCCGCGGTCGCCGAGCGCAGCGGTCTCTCGGTCCCCTTCCTCAGCCAGATCGAGAACGAGCGCGCGCGGCCCAGCATGCGCTCCCTCCAGCGCATCGCCGACGGACTGCGGACCACCGCCGTCGAACTCCTGGCCGCCTCCAGCGCCGCGGACCGGTCCGTCGACGTCGTCCGCGCCAAGGACGACTCGGGTCTCGCCACCGACACGGGGGTGCGCCCGCTGGTCCGGGGCAGCCACCAGATGCACGCGCTGGAGTTCACCGGGACCCAGCACGCGGACCGTGAATTCCTGCACGGGAACGATGAGTTGATGTACGTGGCGGACGGCACGGCCGAGGTCGAGGCGGACGGCCGCACCTTCCGTCTGGAGCGCGGCGACACGCTCTACCTCACCGGCGGAGTGCGCCACCGCTGGCGCGCGACCAGTCCCGCCACCCGCGTCCTCCTGGTCTCGGTCTCGGGCCACGGCCCGGTCACCTGAAACCCGACACCGGAGACCTCGACAACCGGAAGGATCAGCCGTGTTCACCACCCGGCCCACCCTCCAGGGCGCCTTCTTCGGCATGTAGTTGTCCATGGGGTGGCGTTGACCTGCGTTAATGCCGCCGCGGCAGCCCAGATTCCCCCACGGAAGACGGATCTCACCTGCGGAGACGAGAGGAAGGCCATCCCTGCGCTGGACACGAGCAGTGGCTGCCAAGGGGCTGAGGGTCTCTGAGATGGTCATCACTGTGCTCGCGCCGGCTACGGCACCGGAGAACCCGGCGGGAGCTTCACGACTGATGGGTCGGCCCCGGCCGTCACTGAGCTTGTTTGTTCAACGTGTGGCTTCGGGCCGGGTCGGTGGAGCGGGCAAGAGGCCCGCTCCACCGACGTCGTCATGGCCGTGTCTTCTTGCCGTCGAGCCAGAGGGTGTCGGATTCGTCGCGGTGCGAGCCTGTCGTCCCGACGTGCTTCGCGTCGATCTTCGCACCGTTCTTCATGACGTGGACGAGCGCCATCCCGTGCCCTCGGCCCAGGTCGTAGTCCTGCTTGAGCCAATCCAGGATCACTCCGGCCTTTGTGGCAGGAGAGTCGAATCCTCGCTCACTGGCTAGCGCGATGAACTCGCGGGGCGTCAGCCCGGTCTTGTCTTCGATCTTGTCCAGATATGCCTGAAAGGACATGCTCTCTCCCGCCACTGTCACCGTGCTGCTTGGTTTGCGATCAGGTACTCGGCATGTAGACCGCCCGAGGTCCCATAACTCATCGGCCCTCACCTGATCATGTTCTCGGTCATCGAGGTCCATGACTGTGCCCCCACGAGCGTGAGGGTTCCGTCCTCGGCCTCGACGACGCGCACCGTGATCCCGCCGCGGTCCTCACCGGGGAACGCAGTGTGCAGTTTTCGGCCGAACGACCTCGGGGCGAGCGGCCCGTCATCGCCGCGGTGTGTCTGGCCGGTCGGCGATCTGAGCGCCGGGTTCGGAACGGGCTTGACCTTGACGCTGGGTCAACCCTCCATCCTTCCGGGAGGAGCTTCCGCGCAGCCGCTTGGAACAGCTCCGTGAAGGAGGCAGATGACCATGACAGCCCCATCGATCGACGGTCCGGCGATTCGCGTGCAAGGCCTCAGGAAGTCGTACGGGAAGCTCGACGTGCTACGCGGCGTCGACTTCGAGGTGGCGCGGGGCAACATTTTCGCCCTGCTCGGCTCCAACGGGGCAGGCAAGACCACGACCGTACGCATCCTCGCCACGCTCCTGAAGGCCGACGCGGGGACAGCCAACATCCGCGGCTTCGACGTCGCCACGCAACCGGCGACGGTGCGGGAGTCCATCAGCCTCACCGGGCAGTTCGCGGCCGTCGACGGGATCCTCAGCGGTCGGGAGAACCTCGCCCTCGTCGCCAGGCTGCGCCACCTCCAGGACCCGGGCGCGATCGCGGATGACCTGCTGATGCGCTTCTCGCTGACCGATGCCGGCCCGCGGAAGGTGTCCACGTATTCGGGCGGGATGCGTCGCCGGCTGGACATCGCGATGAGCCTCATCGGAAAACCGCCCGTGATCTTCCTGGACGAGCCGACGGCCGGACTCGACCCCGAGGCGCGCATAGAGGTGTGGCATGCCGTCAAGGAACTCGCCGAGGACGGCACGACGGTGCTGCTCACCACGCAGTACCTGGACGAGGCCGAGCAACTCGCCGACCGGATCGCGATCCTCCACCAGGGTCGGATCATCGTGAACGGCACCCTCGCAGAGCTCAAGCAGCTCTTCCCGCCCGCCACCGTCGAGTACGTCGAGAAGCAGCCGACTCTGGAGGAGATCTTCCTCGCCGTCATCGGCAGCGGCGACAAGAGCGAGGCCACCAGCACGACAACCGGGGGACTGGGATGACCGCGTACTTCTTCAGCGACACTGCCGCCCTCACGGGGCGGACCCTGCGCCATGTCACACGCAGCATGGACACCATCATCACGACCGCCATCACGCCGGTCGCCATGATGTTGATGTTCGTCTACGTGTTCGGCGGCGCCATCGATACAGGGTCGGTCTCGTACGTGAACTACATGCTGCCCGGCATCCTGCTCATGACCATCGCATCGGGCATCTCCTACACCGCGTTCCGACTGTTCACCGATGTGAAGAGCGGGATCTTCGAGAGATTCCAGTCCATGCCGATCGCGCGGTCGGGTGTGCTGTGGGCTCACGTCGTCACCTCTCTGGTCGCCAACCTGATCGCGCTCGTGCTCGTCGTGGGTGTCGCCGTGCTCATGGGCTTCCGCTCAGGGGCAGGAGTGGCGGCATGGCTCGCGGTCGCCGGCATCCTGCTCCTGTTCACCCTGGCGCTGACCTGGCTCGCCGTGATCCCCGGGCTCTCCGCGTCGTCGGTCGAGGGAGCGGGTGCGTTCGCCTACCCGCTCATCTTCCTGCCGTTCGTCAGTTCGGCGTTCGTGCCCACAAGGACGATGCCCGGCCCGGTGCGCTGGTTCGCCGAACACCAGCCGGTGACGTCGATCGTCAACACGATCCGCGACCTGTTCGCCCAGCAGCCGGTAGGCGATGACGTCTGGACCGCCCTCGCGTGGTGCATCGGCATCCTCGTCGTGGCGTACATCTTCGCGATGGCCGCCTATCGCCGGAAGATCGCCTGAGGCAGGCTGGGACCCATGCTGACCATCAGCCAGCTGGCGGCGTACGCCGGCGTGACGGTGCGGGCAGTACGCCACTACCACCGGATCGGGTTGCTGCCGGAGCCCGAGCGCAACCGGTCCGGATACCGGAACTACGACGCTGTCGCGGTCGGGCGACTGATCCGGATCCGCACCCTCGCAGACGCCGGCGTGCCGCTGGCCAGGGTGCAGGAACTCCTCGACGCCGGCCCGGAGGACTTCGCCGACGGCGTCCAGGACATCGACAAGGCCCTGCGCGCCGAGATCCGGCGGCTGCAGAACACTCGCAGCCGACTCGCCAGGCTCGCCGCAGGAGAGCACCTGGCGCTCCCGCGGAGCGTCGTGGACTACCTTGACCGGCTGCGTGGTCTCGGCGTCGAGGAGCGGTACATCGAGATGGAGCGGGACGCCTGGATCATGATCGCCGCCCAGGTGCCGGACTCGATCGATTCCGTGATCGCCAAGAAGCACGAGGAGCTGGACGATCCCTACACGGTGAAGCTCTACAGCCTTCTCAGCGGGGCACTCGACTGGCCGGCCGACGATCCGCGCATCGTCGAGGTCGCCGACATCATGGAGCGCCTGATGATCCGCGCTGTGGAGGCCGGCGAGGCGGGTGCCGACGACGGCATCGACGACCAGTTCGTCGACCTCCTGGACTCCACCACGGTCGAGTCCTCACCGCACGCCGCGCGGCTGTTGGAGATCCTGGAGGAACGGGGCTGGAGAGGCTGGACCCGCATCGAGCGAGTGCCTGCCGACAGACTCCATACCGAGCTGCCGCCAGGCTCGTAGTCCTTCTGGCTCCAGCGGTTCTCGCTGGTGATCTCTACGCGCACTTCATGCCGGAGGCGGGGAAGAAGGGGCGCAGGGCGATCGATAGCCTGCGGGGAGAGCGGGCGGACGAGAGCTCCGGTCCGAACTCCCCAGATTCTCCCCAGGCCCGATCCCGAGTGCGGATCCGACCGTCCGATGCGCGTAAACAACGAGGTGAGACCCCGCATGTTCACCACCCGGCCCACCCTCCAGGGCACCTTCGGCATGGTGTCCTCCACCCACTGGCTGGCCTCCCAGTCCGCGATGGCCGTGTTGGAGGACGGCGGCAACGCCTACGACGCCGCCGTCGCCGCCGGGTTCGTCCTCCACGTCGTCGAGCCGCACCTCAACGGCCCGGCGGGCGAGGTCCCGATGATCCTGGCGAGCGGGGACGGCGAGGTGAGCGTCCTGTGCGGTCAGGGCCCCGCCCCCGCCGGGGCGACCGTCGCGCACTACCGCTCCCTCGGCCTCGGTCTGGTCCCCGGCACCGGGCCGCTCGCCGCCGCCGTCCCCGGGGCCTTCGACGCCTGGATGCTGCTCCTGCGCGACCACGGCACCAAGGACCTTGCCGAGGTGCTGCGTTACGCGATCGGATACGCCGAGGACGGCCACGCCCCCGTCGAGCGGGTCGGCGAGACCGTGGAGAGCGTGCGTGAACTCTTCGAATCCGAGTGGACCTCATCCGCCGAGGTCTACCTCCCCGGCGGCCGCGCCCCGCGCCCCGGCGAGCTGTTCCGCAACCCCGCCCTGGCCGCGACCTGGCGACGCCTGATCGCCGAGGCCGAGGAGACCGGGGGAGCGGACCGCACCGCCCGGATCGAGGCCGCCCGCGCGATCTGGCGCGAAGGGTTCGTCGCCGAGGCCCTCGTCCGGCAGGCCGCCGTCCCCACCCTCGACAGCAGCGGCGCCTGGCACACCGGCACCCTGGCCGCCGCCGACCTGGCCGGCTGGTCCGCGTCGTACGAAGCCCCCGTGACGTACGACTGGAACGGCTGGACGCTGGCCAAGGCGGGCGGCTGGAGCCAGGGCCCGGTCTTCCTCCAGCAGCTCGCGCTCCTCCCGGACAAGCTGCCGCCGCACGGCTCCGCCGACTGGGTCCACCTGCTCATCGAGGGCTGCAAGCTCGCCATGGCCGACCGCGAGGCCTGGTACGGGGACGCCGCCGACGTGCCCCTGGACGACCTGCTCTCCGCCCCGTACAACGCCGAACGCCGGACGCTGATCACGGACACCGCGTCCACCGAACTGCGACCCGGCGGCCCCGGCGGACGCACCCCGCTCCTCTCCGCCCACGCCCGGGCCGTCGCCGCCGGGAAGCCCGGTGCGGCCGGTCCCGGCTTCGTCCCGGCCCCCGGCTCCGGCGAGCCCACCATGGCGCGGGGCGCCCGCTCCGGCGCCGAGCCGCTGGTCGCCCCCGACGGGGTCACCCGGGGCGACACCTGCCACCTGGACGTCGTCGACCGTTGGGGCAACATGGTCTCCGCCACGCCCAGCGGCGGCTGGCTCCAGTCGAACCCGGTCGTGCCCGAGCTGGGCTTCCCGCTCGGCACCCGGCTCCAGATGGCCTGGCTGGACGAGGGCCTGCCCAACTCCCTGACCCCCGGCCGCCGCCCCCGCACCACGCTCACGCCCTCCCTCGCCCTGCGCGACGGCGTCCCCGTGATGGCGTTCGGCACGCCCGGCGGCGACCAGCAGGACCAGTGGCAGGTGCACTTCTTCCTTGCCGTCGCCCGGCGCGCCCGGGTGCGCGGCGGGCTCGACCTCCAGGGCGCGATCGACGAGCCGAACTGGCACAACGACAGCTTCCCCGGCTCGTTCCATCCGCGCGCCATGCACCCCGGCAGCGTCACCGTCGAGAGCCGCATGGACCCCGGCGTGATCGCGGAACTGCGCCGCCGGGGCCACGACGTCACGGTGGGCGAGCCCTGGTCGGAGGGGCGCCTGTGCGCCGTGGCCCGGGACCCCGAGACCGGAATTCTGTCCGCCGCCGCCAATCCGCGCGGCATGCAGGGATACGCCGTCGGCCGCTGACCAGCGCGGCGGAACGGGTGCTGACCAGCGCCTCCAGCGCCCGGCGGCAGCGTCGCCGGCCGATCGTGATTGGGTGGGGCCATGATCGATGACTTCCTGTACGGGACCGCCGGGCACACCGGACCGCCGGCCGAGGTCGAGGCCGCCGTGCGCGCCGCCGCCGCGGCCGAGATCATGCCCCGCCACCGGAAACTCGCCGCCCACGAGATCATCGAGAAGAGCGGCCCGCACGACCTGGTCACCGCCGCCGACCGGCTGGCCGAGGAACATCTCACCGCCGCCCTCACCAAGCTGCTGCCCGGCTCGGTCGTCGTCGGCGAGGAGTCCGTCCACGCCGACCCGTCCGTCTACGAAGCCCTCGGCGGCGACGCCCCCGTCTGGATCGTCGACCCCGTCGACGGCACCCGCCAGTTCGTCCGGGGCGAGGCCGGGTTCTGCACGCTGGTCGCCCTTGCCCAGCACGGCGAGGTCCACGCCTCCTGGACGTACGCACCGGTCCTGGGCGAGATGGCCGTCGCCGTGCGCGGCCGGGGCGCGACGCTCAACGGCGCGCCGATACGCTCCGGCGCTCCCGCCCCCGGCGCCGTTCTGAACGTGGCGATGTCGCACCCCGACTACACCACCGACGCCCAGAAGCGGGCCCTGCTCGGCCTGCGCACCGAGGGCATCGCGGCCCGCCCCTGCGGCTCGGCCGGCCTGGAGTACCTCGCGGTGGCACGCGGTGACCTGGACGCCACCGCGTTCAACTGGGAGTACGCCTGGGACCACGCCGCCGGACTGCTCCTGGTCACCGAGGCGGGCGGCGCGCAGTCGACCCTGTCCGGGGTCCCGTTCCGGATCGCCGGCGGCAACGACCTGCCGTTCACGGCGGCCCGCGACGAGGCCACCGCCGGGCGCGTCCTGGCGGCGTTGCGGGCGGGCGGCTGACGGGAGCGGCGCGGGCCCGTCCGCAGGGGCCCGGGTCCGCGTCGTCGGCCGGCCCGAATATCCTGGGTGTCCGACTGCCGGCCGACGAAGACGAAGGAGTCCCCAGTGCCGTCGATGCTCGATGCGGTCGTGGTGGGCGCGGGGCCCAACGGACTGACCGCCGCAGCCGAACTGGCCCGCCGGGGCTTCGCCGTGGAGGTCCACGAGGCCCATGACACCGTCGGCGGGGGAGCCCGCACCGAGGAGCTGACCCTCCCGGGGTTCCATCACGACCCCTGTTCCGCCGTGCACCCCCTCGGGATCGGCTCGCCCGCGTTCCGGGCGATGCCCCTGGCCCGGCACGGCCTGGAGTGGCTGCACCCCGAGGTCGACCTCGCCCACCCCTTCCCGGACGGTACGGCCGCCACGCTCACCCGCTCCGTCGGCGAGAGCGCCATGTCGCTGGGGGCCGCCGACGCCGGCGCCTACCGCCGCCTCATGGCCCCCTTCCTCGGCCGCTGGGACACCCTGGCCGCCGACTTCCTGCGCACCCCCTGGGACGGCCTGCCCCGCGACCCGTACCGGCTGGCCCGCTTCGGTCTGCTCGGCCTGCAGCCCGCCAGCTGGCTCTCCCGGCGCTTCCAGGGCGAGAAGGCCCCCGGTCTCTTCGCCGGACTCGCCGCCCACGCCATAGCTCCCACCAGCGGCTTCGCCACCTCCGCGATCGCCCTCGTCTTCGCGCTCGCCGCCCACGAGCACGGGTGGCCGGTGCCGCGCGGCGGCTCCCAGGCCATCTCCGACGCCCTGGCCTCCCTCCTCCGCGAACACGGCGGCACCATCCGCACCGGCAGCGAGGTCAAGCGCCTGGACGAACTGCCGCCCGCCCGCGCGTACATCTTCGACACCTCGCCCTCGGCCCTCGCCCGCATCGCCGGACTGGGCAGCGCCTATCACGGCTACCGCTACGGCGCCTCCGCCTTCAAGATCGACTACGCGCTCTCCGGCCCCGTCCCCTGGACCGCCGAGGAGGCGCGCCGCGCCGGCACCGTCCACATCGGGGCCGACGCCGCCACCATCGATACCGCCCTGCGGGCCGCCGTGGAGGGCCGCGACCCCAGCGTCCCCTTCCTCATCACCGCCCAGCCGAGCCTCACCGACCCCTCCCGGGCCCCCGAAGGACGCCACGTCTTCTGGGTGTACGGACACGTCCCGGCCGGCTGGGAGGGCGACGCCACCGACGTCATCGAACGCCAACTGGAGCGCTTCGCCCCGGGGTTCCGCGACCTGGTGCTGGCCCGCGCGCTCGCCGGACCGCCCCAACTCGCCGCGCGCAACGCCAACTACGTCGGCGGCGACATCGCCTGCGGGGCCTTCGCCGGTCTCCAGACCCTGATCCGTCCCAAGCTCGCCCGCGTCCCGTACGCGACCGCGCACCCGGCGGTCTTCCTCTGCTCCTCGGCGACCCCGCCCGGACCCGGTGTGCACGGCATGTCCGGCCACCACGCCGCCAAGGCCGTATGGCGACGGCTGCGGGCCGCCTGAACGGACCGTGCGGCGGGCCTCCGATGCGGACCGGGCGGCGAAGGCCCCCGGCGCGCGGCATGATGTCCGCATGAGCACCTCTGTGTCCCCCGCCGTACGTCTGGTCCGCGGCGACATCACCGACCAGTCCGTCGACGTCATCGTCAACGCGGCGAACTCCTCGCTGCTCGGCGGCGGCGGCGTCGACGGCGCCATCCACCGGCGCGGCGGACCCGACATCCTCGCCGCCTGCCGTGAGCTGCGCGCCTCGCGGTACGGAAAGGGGCTTCCCACCGGGCAGGCCGTCGCCACCACCGCCGGACGCCTCGACGCCCAGTGGATCGTGCACACGGTCGGCCCGGTCTTCTCCGGCGCCCAGGACCGCTCCGCCCAGCTCGCCTCCTGCTACCGCGAATCCCTGCGCCTGGCGGCCGAGTTGGGCGCCAAGTCGATCGCGTTCCCGGCGATCTCCACCGGCATCTACGGCTGGCCGATGGACGACGGCGCCCGGATCGCGGTGCGCACGGTCCTGACGGAGACCCTGGAGCCGGTCGAGGAGGTGCGCTTCGTCCTCTTCGACGCGCACGCGTACGTGGAGTTCGAGGAAGTCCTCGCGATGCGCGGCTGAGCCGGCGCGGTCCCGCGCGGGAGACCACTCCGGGGCCACGCGCGAGACGGCCCGACGCCCATGTCGGAATTCCGCCAGCCAGGCCCCTGACCGGTGAACGATCCTGGAACCATGCACACCGACACCGAGCGCTGCGTGCGGGCCGTCCAGTCCAAGGACGCCCGCTTCGACGGCTGGTTCTTCACCGCGGTCCTGACCACCCGGATCTACTGCCGCCCCAGCTGCCCCGTCGTGCCGCCCAAGGTCCGCAACATGACCTTCTACCCGAGCGCGGCCGCCTGCCAGCAGGCCGGATTCCGGGCCTGCAAGCGGTGCCGCCCCGACACCAGCCCGGGGTCCCCGGAGTGGAACGCCCGCGCCGACTCGGTCGCCCGCGCCATGCGCCTGATCCGGGACGGGGTCGTCGACCGCGAGGGCGTGCCCGGCCTCGCCGCCCGGCTCGGCTACTCCGCGCGGCAGATCGAACGCCAGCTGCTGGCCGAGCTGGGCGCCGGACCACTGGCCCTGGCCCGCGCCCAGCGGGCGCAGACCGCCCGCCTCCTCATCGAGACGACCGCGCTGCCCATGGCCCAGGTGGCGTTCGCCGCCGGCTTCGCCTCGATCCGCACCTTCAACGAGACGGTCCGCGAGGTCTTCGCCCTCGCCCCCGGCGACCTGCGCACCCGGGCCGCCCGGGGCCCGCAGGCCACCGCCGTACCGGGCGTCATCGCGCTCCGCCTCCCGTACCGGGCCCCGCTCAACCCCGGCAACCTCTTCGGCCACCTCGCCGCGACCGCCGTCCCCGGCGTGGAGGAGTGGCGCGACGGCGCGTACCGGCGCACCCTCACCCTCCCGTACGGACACGGCGTGGTCGCCCTGACCCCGAACCCCGACCACATCTCCTGCCGGCTCTCCCTCACCGACCCCCGCGACCTCACCCGGGCCATCAGTCGCTGCCGCTGGCTCCTCGACCTGGACGCCGACCCGGTCGCCGTCGACGCCCAACTGCGCACCGACCCGCTGCTCGCCCCGCTGGTCGACGCGGGCCCCGGCCGCCGGGTGCCGCGCACCGTGGACGGCGCGGAGTTCGCCGTACGCGCCGTGCTCGGCCAGCAGGTCTCCACCGCCGCCGCCCGCACCCACGCGGCCCGGCTGGTCACCGCCCACGGCGTCCCGGTCGAGGACCCCGAGGGAGGGCTGACGCACCTCTTCCCGAGCGCCGGGGCGCTGGCGGGCCTCGACCCGGAAGCGCTCGCACTGCCGCGCAGCCGCCGCACCACGCTCACCACACTCGTCGCCGCCCTCGCGGAGGACCGGCTGCGGCTCGACACCGACACCGACTGGGAGCGGGCCCGCGCCGAACTGGGCGCACTGCCCGGCTTCGGCCCCTGGACGGTCGAGTCCATCGCCATGCGGGCCCTCGGCGACCCCGACGCCTTCCTCCCCACCGACCTCGGCATCCGCCGGGCGGCCGAGCGGCTCGGCCTGCCGGCCACCCCCGCCGCCCTCACCGCACGGGCCGCCGACTGGCGCCCCTGGCGGGCGTACGCCGTGCAGTACCTCTGGACGGTGGACGACCACCCCATCAACCACCTGCCCGCCTGAAGGAGACCCCCATGACCCCCATGACCCCCATGACCCCCATGACCGCCATGAACTCCCTGACTGCCGTGACCGCCGTGTCCACGGCCAAGCAGCACACGGTCGTCGACAGCCCCTACGGCGCGCTGACGCTCGTCGCCACCGACGGCGTCCTGTCGGCCCTCTACATGACCGACCAGCGCCACCGCCCGCCCGAGGAGACCTTCGGGGTACCGGACCCCGAGCCGTTCGGTGAGGTGATCCGGCAGCTCGGCGAGTACTTCGCCGGCGACCGCACGGCCTTCGACCTCCCACTGAACCTCGCGGGCACCCCGTTCCAGCGGAGCGTCTGGGCGGAGCTTCTGAGGATCCCGTACGGCGAGACCCGGACGTACGGCGAACTGGCCGGGGAACTCGGCAAGCCGGGCGCCTCCCGGGCGGTCGGCCTGGCCAACGGCAAGAACCCGGTCGGGATCATCGTGCCGTGCCACCGGGTGATCGGCGCCTCCGGGAGCCTCACCGGATACGGCGGCGGCCTGGACCGCAAGCAGCGGCTGCTCGCGTTCGAGAGCGGCGGGACGGACGACGGGGTGCAGGCGCTCTTCTGAGACCGGGCCGGGCCGGGGGAGTGCCGCATCCGGTACGCCCCCGGGCCCGCGGCTCAGCCGGTGGGCCGCGCTGCCCAGCCGGTGACCCGCGCTCGCTCCTCAGCCGGTGAAGATCTCCACGGCCGTCCAGACGGCGAGGCCCAGCATGCAGATCCCGCCGATGCGCTGCACGGTCTTCAGCGGCACGCGCTTCGCGATGAACTTCCCCGCCAGCAGCGCCAGGGCCGACACCGACATCAGGGCGGCGGCCGAACCGATCGCCGTGGACCAGGTGCCGTTGCTCGCCGCGAGGTTGGCGGTGGTGATCTGCGTCAGATCGCCCCACTCGCTGATGAAGACCGCCATGAACGCGGTCGAGTAGACCGGCCAGAACCCGGTCACCGTCTTCACCTCGGCCTCGTCATCGTCGTCCCCGCCGGTGCCGCGCAGCAGGAGGAACGCGCCGAGTGCGAAGAGCGAGGCCGAGACGAGCTTGACGATCCAGTCGGGCAGCAGCCCGATGAGGCTGCCCGCGCCGACGGCGATGGCGACGTGCACGATGAACGCGGACGAGGTGCCGAACCAGACGTACAGCGGACGCATCCGCGTGCCCATGGCCAGCGAAGCGAACATCGTCTTGTCGGGAAGCTCCGCGAGGAAGATCAGCCCGAAGGCGGTGATGATCGCCAGGAAGTCGAGGTGCATTCCGGGTGGCTTTCTGTGCGAGCCGGGCCCCGGATCTTCGCGAAGCGCCGCTCGGGCTTTTCGGAGGACCACTCGGCCCGGCATGACGGCAGCGCCCACAGGGCGTGGGCGTGTCATACAGGACCGAAGGTCTCGCCCGCCCGCGGAGCCTTCTCAAGGTTCCACGAGCCCGGCCACCGGGAACCCGAGGGCTCCAGTGTGTCGACGACCGGTTTGCGGGGCTACTCCCCTTCGCAGCCGTCAACGATACCGCACGCGGCATGGCAAGGGTGCTGGTGTTCGAACCGCGAGCGCCTCGGTAGAGTCGTGGTGATCACCCGGACCGGCGGTGGTCGCCACGCCGCGACACCCCGCAACACCCTCTCTCCGCTCTCTCCGCGACGGGAAGTGCCCCGATGAGCCGCCGCTCCCGCAAGGACGTGCCCGCCCAGGGCGTCCCCCGCCCCACCGTCAGCGTCTGCCGCGGCTGCTGCTGCGGCACCGAGAAGGTCCCGGGCGTCGACCACGCGGCCCAGCTGGCCCGGCTGCGCTCCGGACTCGAGGGCGCCGCCACCGTACGGGCGGTCGAGTGCCTGGACGCCTGCGAGCAGGGCAACGTCATCGTCGTCCAGCCCTCCGCCGAAGGGCGCCGGGCCGGGGGCCGGCCGGTCTGGCTGGGCCTGGTCAACGACGAGCACGCCGAGCAGGACATCGTGACCTGGGCGGCGGCGGGCGGCCCGGGGCTCGCGGATCCCCCGGACATTCTCGACCTGTACGTCTTCAAGCCCTCGCGCCGGGTCTCGGCGGGCCTGGACGGCTGAGGGCTCTTCCCGCAGAGGCCCCGTCCGGTCACGGGCCCTGGGTCAGGCGGTGGAGCCGCAGGGCCAGCTGGATCTCCAGCGTGCGGGCGGGCGAGTTCCAGTCCTGGCCGAGGAGTCTGCCGATGCGCTCCAGCCGCTGCACCACCGTGTTCACGTGGACGTGCAGCTGGGACTTGGTCCTGGTGAGGCTCGCGCCCTCGGCGAAATAGGCGTCCAGCGTGGTGACCAGGTCGGTGCCGCGCCGCTCGTCGTAGTCGAGCACGGGCCCCAGCGTCCGCCGCACATAGCCGCCCAGGTCCGCCTGATCGCCCAGCAGTACGCCGATGAACCCGAGGTCCGCGACGGCCCCGCCGCTCCCGGTACGGCCGAGGGCGCGCAGCGCGGAGAGACAGCGGTCGGCCCCGCGGTGCGCGTCGGGCAGCTCGGCCGGACCCGTGGCGGGGCCCGCCGCGCCGACCGTGACGGGGAAGCCGACCGCCTGGCCCAGTTCGGCGGCGAGCGCCTGCGCGGCCGCTCCCGGCGCGTCGGACGGCGCCACCAGGACGACGTGGTCGTGGTGGAGCCCGGCCAGACCGTTGAGGGCCTGCGCGCTGCGGGCGGTCGCGGCCAGCAGCCGGTGGCGGGGGGCCACCTCGCTGTGCGCGACGAACACGCTGTGGCGGCGGTTCAGGTTGACGCCCAGCCTGCGGGCGCGCGCGGTCAGGGTGCCCGGGTCGCCGGTGCGCGCGAGCAGATCGCCCAGCAGCTCTCCCCGTACCCGGTCCTCCGTCTCGGCGACCGAGCGGCGCAGCAGCATGAGCAGCGCGGTGACGACGCTGGCGCGCTCGAACAGGAGCCGGTCGGCGTCCGCGAGCCCGGCCCGGCCGGTCAGGGCGATGGAGCCGAGGAGTTCGGGGCCCGCGAGGACGGCGCAGACCCAGGTGCCGTCCAGCGGGACCGCCCGGCCCCGGGCCCGGGAGGCGGACACCGCCGGGATCGGTGGCGGCAACGGCTCGGCGCGGGCGCGGGCCAGTTCCGCGCCGTCCGCGTCGTGGATGAGGATCCCGCCGTCCAGGATGTCGGCGAGGGCCGCCGCCACGTCGTCGGCGCCGCCGCCCTGGAGCACGAGATCGGTGAGCTGGTCGTGCGCTTCCTCGGCGCGGCGCATCGCCTCGCTGTGCGTCCGGATGGTCTCCGACGCGGCGTTGAGGTCGACCAGCGCGGCCCGGGTCTCCTCCAGCAGCCGCGCCCCGTCGATGGCGATCGCCGCGTGGTCGGCCAGGGACGAGAGGAGCGCCACCTCGGTGGCGGTGAACTCGCGGGGGGCCCGGTCGGCCGCGTACAGGACCCCGATGATGCGGGCGCCGAGGCGCAGCGGGACGCCCAGGATCGCCCGCAGGCCCTCGTCCAGGACGGCGCCGTCGATGGTGGTGGTGTGGTGGAACCGGGTGTCGGCCTGGTAGTCCCCGGTCGCGTACGGGCGGGCGGTCTGGGCCACCAGCCCGCCCAGCCCCTCTCCCATGCCCAGCCGGACCCGCTGGAACGCCTCGGCCACCGACCCGTCGGTGACCCGCATGTAGGTGTCGCCCGCGGCGTCGTCGTTGAGCGAGAGGTAGGTGACGTCGGTGCCGAGCAGCAGCTTCGCCCGGTGGACGATGGCCCGCAGCACGGCGTCCAGGTCCCGCAGGGCCGCCAGGTCGCTGGCCGTGTCGAACAGGGCGGTGAGCTGCGCCTCGCGCACCCGGTGCTGGCCGAGCGTGCGCCGGATGCGCAGCGCCACGGCGGCGGCCTCGGCTATCTCGGCCAGCTCGGCGGCGGAGGCCCCCGCCTGCCGGGCGTCGGTGGCCGGCCGGTCGAACTCCTCGGCCCCCGCACCCTGCGCCAGCAGGTCGAGGAGTCGGCGCAGGGCGGGCGCGGAGTGCTGGGCGGCGGGGGGTGTCACGCCGGTGAGCATACGGTGATCGCCTCCCGGGGAGGGGCCGAGCGGGCAGCGGGGATGTGCCTCCGGCACGCCGTGGGAAGCGGCGCGGCGCGCGGGAGGAGGCGGGATCAGCGGCTCAGGGGGACCGAGTCCTCACGGGTGGCGGTCCGCGTGGCCGGGGCCGCCTGGTCCAGGCCGTCCCTGGTGAGGTCGCGGCCACGGGTCTCCTTGGCCACCCAGACCGTCACCGCGGTGACCAGGGAGGCGAAGCAGAGGTAGAAGGAGATCGGCACGGACGACTCGTAGTCCTTCAGCAGTTCGACCGCGATGAGCGGGGCGAGCGCGCCGCCGATGATCGAGGCGAGCTGGGAGCCCATCGAAGCGCCGGAGTAGCGGACCTTCGTGTCGAACATCTCCGAGATGAAGGCCGCCTGCGGACCGTACATCGCGCCGTGCAGCAGCAGGCCGAGGGTGACCGCGAGGACGATGACGGGGAAGGACCTGGTGTCCAGGAGCGAGAAGAAGGCGAACGCCCACGCCGCCATGCCGACCGCGCCGATCAGGGTGACCGGGCGGCGCCCCAGCCGGTCCGAGAGCGCGCCCCACAGCGGGATGGTGACGAAGTGCACCGCGGAGCCGATCAGGACGGCGTTCAGGGCGTCGCTCTTGGACATCTCCAGGTGCACGGTCACGTAGACGAGCAGGAAGGCGGTGAGGATGTAGTACGAGATGTTCTCGCCGAAGCGCGTGCCGATCGCGAGCAGGACTTCGCGCCAGCTCTTGCGGAACACCTGGACGACCGGGGCCTGTTCCTTCACTCCCTGGGCGGCCGCCGCCTGCGACTTCCGCTGCGCCTCCAGGAAGACCGGGGACTCCTCGACCGAGATCCGGATCCAGAGGCCGATCATGACCAGGACGCCGGACAGCAGGAACGGGATGCGCCAGCCCCAGGCGAGGAACGCCTCGTCGGACTGGACGGCGGCGAGCAGCGCCAGGACGCCGGTCGCCAGCAGATTGCCGCCGGGCGCACCGGACTGCGGCCAGGAGGCCCAGAATCCGCGCCGTTCGTCGCCGCCGTGTTCGGAGACCAGCAGCACCGCGCCGCCCCACTCGCCGCCCAGCGCGAAGCCCTGGACCAGGCGCAGGACCGTCAGCAGGACCGGCGCCCACACTCCGATGCTCGCGTGGGTGGGCAGCAGACCCATGGCGAAGGTGGCGCCGCCCATCATGAGCAGGCTGAGCACGAGCAGCTTCTTGCGGCCGATCTTGTCGCCGTAGTGGCCGAAGACGATGCCGCCGAGGGGACGGGCGGCGAAGCCGACCGCGTACGTCAGGAAGGCGAGCAGCGTGCCGACCAGCGGATCGCTGCTGGGGAAGAAGAGCGAGTTGAACACGAGGGCGGCGGCCGAGCCGTAGAGGAAGAAGTCGTACCACTCGATGGTGGTGCCGACGAGGCTGGCCGCGACGATGCGCCTGATGGATCCGGATGACTTCGGGGAGGGAGTTGCGGCGACCATGTGCACCACTTCCAGGCGTGTGCGGGGACGTTTCTGTGTCGCCATACCGTAGAAACACGCAGTTCAGAGGCGTATATGGTGGAGCACCATAGTTATGGGCGCGAGAGTGAGCGCGACCACCATGGCGGTGCCGGTCGAGGGGGAGCGGGAGGCCGCGGTCGTCATCGCCCGGCCGGCCCGGGAGGCGATCGTTGTGAACCTCCCGGGGCTGTACGCGCTTCCGGCCGGCACCGGTTGAGCCGCACGCCTGCCGGTACGCTGCCGGGGTGGTGGAGCACAGCGAGCAGCAGGGGCGACGGCCCGCGAACGACGGGCCGAAGGCCGCTGCCCGGAACCGGTCCGCTCTCGTCGCCGCTGCCCGGGAGGTCTTCGCGGAGCACGGCCTGGAAGCCCCGCTCTCGGCGATAGCCCGCCGGGCCCGGGTCGGGCAGGGCGTTCTCTACCGGCACTTTCCCGACCGGGCCGCGGCGGTGGCGGCGGTGCTGGAGGAGAACGTGCGGCAGATCGAGCAGGCGGCCGAGGACGGGGACGCGACGTTCGCCGGGGTGTGCGGGGTGCTGACCTGGCATCTCGTGGACTCCGCGGCTTTCATCGGCCTCCTCCACGCCGAACGAGTGGGCAGCCGCTCGGGCACCCGCGCATACGCCCTTGAGCTGTCCGAGCGGGTGGAGCGCGCCCTGCGGCGGCATCTCCCCACGGAGCACCGGCTGGGCGCGGGGGACGATCTCGCGCTCTCCATCGCCATGGTCTCCGCCGCCGTGATCGGCCCGACCCGCGCGGAGCGTGAACTCCGGGCGCTGGCCGCCTGGCGGCTGCTCGGCGTCGAGGTAGGGTCGGTGCGGACCTTCGGCGGTTGAGCCGGGGGCGGTGACGGCCACGGCCGAAACAGCGGCAGATCCGGTCAGTTGCCGTGGGACCGGCCGACGGGCTCGGCCGCCGCCTGACCCGCGGGCGACGTCAGGCTTCGTCGGACCTGTCGACGCGCTCACCCGCCGTTGGACTGGCGCGTGCCCTCGGCGAGTGCGTCGAAGGTCTAGAGGTAGCCCCCGGCGGGACCGCTCACCGTCAGGTACGCCGGGCTGAACTGGGCCGAGGTGTAGGCCCCTCGGCCGTCGGTGTGGACCGCCCGGGAGGTCTTCCTCCGGACGTCGACGCGCATGACCTTGGGCTTGCTCTCGGGCGCGGTGACGTCGACGACGTACAGTCCGCCGTCCTCGCCGAACACCGGGCCCTCCAGCAGGGTCATCCCGGTCTCGCCGCGCACCTGGGTCAGGTGCATGAGCTTCTGGGCAGGGATGGTCCGGCTCGCGGAGGCGGACCATGTCTCCCGTCCGGGGGCGGCGCTCCGGGTCCCGCATCCGATGAGGATCAGCGCGCCGATGGTGGCGAGCACGGAAAGGGACCGGGCCGATCGTCGCTGCATGAGGGGATCACTCTTCCTGTCCCCGGGGCGGGGGTTCGGGCCCGGACTACGGAGCGGGCGGCCGGGGGAGCACACCCCTGGCCGGATAACGCCGGAGCGTCGGACACCAACCGGACAGTGCTGTCCGGTAGTTGCTACCGTAGCGGCCGGCGGCCCGCCCAGGGCTGTCCCACCGCACAGATCGAGGACCCCCCATGACGACTCCTCAGTCCCCGGACCCCCACGAGCTCGCCACCCTGCGGGAGCGCTACCGCCTCGAACGCGAACGGCGCGTCCGTCCCGACGGCGCCGCCCAGTACCGGGACGCCGACGCCGAGTTCGGCTACTACGCGGCCGATCCGTACACGGAGGGACCGGCGGAGCGCGCCCCCCTCCACGACCTCGTCGATGTCGCCGTGATAGGCGGCGGGTTCGGCGGCATCCTCACCGGGGCGCGGCTGCGGCAGCGGAAGGTGGCCCGGGTCCGGATCGTCGAGAAGGGCGGCGACTTCGGGGGCACCTGGTACTGGAACCGCTACCCGGGCGTGCACTGCGACGTCGAGTCCCGCGTGTATCTGCCGATGCTCGACGAGACCGGTTACGTCCCCGAGTGGAAGTACGCCCCCGGGGAGGAGATCCGCCGCCACGCGGTGCGGATCGCGCGCCGGTTCGACCTCTACGCCGATGCCCTGTTCTCCACCGGAGTCACCGCGCTGACCTGGGACGAGGCGTCAGAGACCTGGGTCGTCTCCACGGATCGCGGTGATGAGTTCCGGGCGGCCCACGTCGTCAGCGCCACCGGCACCCTCACCGAGCCGAAGCTTCCCGGCATCCCCGGTGTCGAGGACTTCGCGGGCCATACGTTCCACACCTCGCGGTGGGACTACGCCTACACCGGCGGCACTGCCCAGGGCGGCATGACCGGTCTTGCCGACAAGCGGGTGGGGGTCGTGGGCACCGGGGCCACCGGCATCCAGGTCATCCCGATGCTGGCCGAGGACGCCGCCCACCTCTACGTCTTCCAACGCACCCCCTCCACCGTGGACGAGCGCGCCAACCGCCGCACCGCCCCCGGTGACGTGGGCGCCGACCGCGCGGGCTGGGCCCGCGAACGGCGGGACAACTACCTCCGCATCGTCTCCGGCGAGAGCGTCGGGCAGGACCTCGTGGCGGACCGCTGGACCACGTCGGCGGGGCTGCTGGAGAAGCTCCTGCCGAGCTTCCGCCGGCCGGGCGACCGGCGGACCTTCGAAGCGGCCTACGAGGCGGCCGACGCCGCCAAGATGAACGAGTTGCGCGCCCGGGCCGAACGATGCGTCGCGGACCCGGAGACGGCGGAGAAGCTCAAGCCCTGGTACCGCTACGCCTGCAAGCGGCCCACCTTCTCCGACCTGTACTACCCGGCGTTCAACCGCGACAACGTCACGCTGGTGGACACGGCGGACACCCACGGCATCGAGCGCGTCACCGAACACGGGGTCGTCGTCGGCGGCACCTCGTACGAACTGGACTGCCTGATCTTCGCCACCGGGTTCAACGTCGGGACCTCCGGCATCCACTCGGGCAGGCTCCCGGTGCGCGGCCGGGGCGGCGTCCACCTGCTCGACCGGTGGAGGCGGCAGGGCCCCCGCACCCTGCACGGCTTCACGAGCAACGGCTTCCCCAACCTCATCCAGCTGGGGACCCTCCAGAACGCCAGCAGCGTCAACTTCACCCACATCCTGGACGAGCAGGCCGTCCACGCCGCCGCCCTCATCGCGGCCGCCGAAGCGGAGGACGCCCTCATCGAGCCTTCCCCCGCGAGTGAGGACGCCTGGCTCGCCGTCCTGGCCGATGGCGCTCCCGACCACGCCTGGTTCCACGCCGAGTGCACCCCCGGCTACTACAACCGCGAGGGCCGGGGCAGGCCCAACGGCCCCATCGCCTATCCGCACGGGGCCGTCGCCTTCCACGAACTCCTCGGACAGTGGCGGGAGAAGTCCCTGCCGGAGGTCCTGCGTTCCCGGACCGTGCCGCGCGCCTGATCCGCCCTGTTCCGCCATGCCCCCGACAACTCCCGGACCAACGAGGGGACTTCACCATGAACGCAGACGTCGCCCTGACGGCGGTCGGTGACCTGGCCGAGCAGCGGACGGTGTCTGACCGAGCCCCGGGCGAAGGGAGAGCGGGGCCGAAGCGGGACAGCGGTGACCGGCTGCGTCAGGGCTTCTCGGCGACCGCTCCGTACATGGCGATGTCCCGGCCGTCGATGCCGTCCTGCTCCGGGCCGGGGTGCCACGCGTGCACCTGGGTGATCCCCGGCTCCGTCAGCTCCAGCCCCTCGAAGAACGAGGTGGCGGTGGGGAGGTCGCGCAGGACGAAGGGCATGCCCTGCCGTCGGTACTCCTGCGCCACGCGGTTGACCTCCTCCGGTGCGAAGTCCGCCGTGCCGATGGTCATCGCGAGATAGCTGCCGGAGGGCAGCGGGTCCAGCAGACGCCTGACCAGAAGCCGGTCGTCCGGCGGCTCGATGAAGTGCATGATGCCGATGACCATGAGACCGACGGGCCGGCTCAGGTCGATGAGTTCGCGGAACTCCGCGCTGTCCAGGATGGCGTCCGGGTCGTGCATGTTCGCGTCGACGTAAGCGGTGGCCCCTTCCGGGGAACTCTGGAGCAGGGCGCGGGCGTGCGCGAGGACGATGGGGTCGTTGTCGACGTAGACCACATGCGATTCCGGCGCCACCTCCTGCGCGATCTCATGCAGATTCGGGGAGGTCGGCAGCCCGGTCCCGATGTCCAGGAACTGGCGGACGCCCCGTTCCTCAGCGAGGAAGCGAGCGGCCCGGTGCATGAACCGGCGGTTCTCCCGCATGTGGACGGGAAGGGCGGGCCAGTGCCGGCACATGGCGTCGCCCGCTTCGATGTCCGCGGAGTAGTGGTCCTTGCCGCCCAGGATGTAGTCGTACACCCGGGCGGAGTGGGCGCGCGAGGTCACCAGTCCGGCCGTGGGGTCGTTCGGCGTGTCCATGCGGAGCCTCTTTCGTCCGAGAACGGCTTCATCGAGGGTAGGGAGGCGCTGTTCCGGCCGCAAACGGTGCGGCTCTCGACAGGCGCGCTCACCCGTCCGGCTCCGCTTCCAGGGCGATGACGGCGATGTCGTCCCGGCGGTGGTGCAGCGGGGGCAGCAGGCCGCGGATCAGGGAGGGCAGCGGCACGCCCCGGCGGGCGAGAGTGTCGGAGCGTTCGCGCAGGCGGCGGAGGTTGTCGGTGATGTCCGAGTCCGGCGTCTCCACGAGCCCGTCGGTGTAGCACACCAGGATGTCGCCCTTCCGCAGGACCGCGTGGAGCGTGGTGCGGGTCAGGCAGTCGGCGACGCACAGCGGCGGGTCCGGGGCCGTGGGGCCGTGCAGATACCGTGACGGCGCGTCGGCCGGGATCAGCAGGGGCGGCGGGTGGCCGGCGTTGGACAGGGCGATGCGCCAGCCGCCGTGTTCCCGTCGGTGCAGGATCGCGTGCACCACCGTGACCATCGACGGACTGTCGAGTGCCTGCACGACACGGTCGAGCCGGCTCAGGGTGTCCGCCGGGCTGGCGGCCGGACCACGGTCGTACGCGAGTCCCCTCAGGATGCTGTTGACCCGTCCCATCGCCGTCGCCGCGTCGAGGTCATGGCCCGCGATGTCGCCGATGGACAGGGCGATCGAGTCGGCGGAGAGCCGGACGGCGTCGTACCAGTCCCCGCCGACCTCCGCCGCCGAGTCCGCCGGATGGTAGAGCGCGGCGATGGCGAGCCCGTCGACGGACGGCGGGGGCGCCAGGAAGGACTGCTGCAGCGCGAGCGCCGTGCCGCGGATGCTCTGCAGCTCCATCGTCCGGCGCAACGGCCCGCTCATCTGCTGGAAGACGTCCCGCAGCAGGGAGAGGTCGGCCTCGTCAGGCGGTGGGTTGCCCCGGCAGGTCGCGATGGTCGCCAGCGCGACGGTCCGGCCGTCCACCACCACGGGCAACAGGGCGATGCCGGTCGCCCCGGCCTCGCGCAGCCACCGGACGGACACGGCCGAGAAGCCCTCTCCGGGAGGCCCGCCGGGCGGGAAGACCAGCAGCCGCGCCTCCTGGCTCTCGATGGCCCGCCGGGCCACCGGCCCGAGCAGGAAGTCGGCGTTCAGCGGGGGCAGGGAAGGCAGCCCGGGGGCGAGCCCCACCCGCTCCGGCAACGCCGCTGCCGGTACCCCGGAAGGGCCCCCGAGGGCCTGGACGCCATCTTGTACGCGGAAGATGGCCACGGCGTCGGCGAGTTCGGGCACCACGGCCGCCGCCGTCGTCAGAAAGGCCTCCGAGAGATCGTGGGCCGCGGGCACCGCCGCCATTCTGGCCAGGAGCTTCTCCCGCATACGGCTGCGCCAGTGCTCCTCGGCGTCGGTGGCGGTTCCGATCCACTCCACCTCGCCGCTCCCTTCCACGACGGGCGCAGCGACGATCTTGATGTGGCGGAAGCGGTCGAGGGCGCCGTGGAGCCGCACCCGGACGATCGTGTCGAGGGGGGACCGCTGCTGCGTGGCCCCGCGCCAGGCCCGTTGGAACCAGTCCCGGTCCTTGGGGTGCACGGCATCCATCCAGGACGTGCCGGCGCCGGGGTGCCAGAGCTTTTCGGCGATCCCGCCGCCCGCCAACAGGGTGACCTCGCCGCCGGGCGACATCACCCACACCGACTGCGGTACGGCCCCCATGAGCGCCTGGTACCGCCTGAGGAGACGTTCCTCGTTCACGGCCGCGCCCTCCGCCCCCGGGCCGACGAGCCCACGGACCTGGCCGGTGGCACGGCGCCTCCTCCCGCCGTCCCTGCCCGCCTCCGCCCGTCCCGCTCTCCGGCCGGGAGCAGTGGATCATCGCCGCTCATACTCCGATGATCCCCCGCATCGGCGACCCCGGCACCCCTGCGCGCCTCCGAGGCCGCCCGGCACGCGGCCGCGCACCTGTGGCGGACACGCCTCCCGGCCGGCCGGCCGCGGGGTTCAGCGGGCGCCCCAGCCCCCGTCCACGGGGAGCGAGGCACCGGTGATGTATCCGGTGTGGGGGCCGCAGAGCCAGAGGCAGACCGCGGCGACCTCGTCGGGCTCGATCAGCCGCTTGATCGCGGAGCGGTCCAGGAGGATGTCGGTGACGACCTCCTCCGGGGGGATGTTGTGCGCGGCGGCCTGGCCCTCGATCTGGCCCTCCACCAGGGGAGTACGGACGTAACCGGGGTTGACGCAGTTGCTCGTCACCCCGTGCGGGGCGCCCTCCAGGGCGGCCACCTTGCTCAGCCCCTCCAGGCCGTGCTTGGCGGCGACGTAGGCGGACTTGAAGGCGCTGGCCCGCAGTCCGTGCATGCTGGAGACGTTGACGATCCGGCCCCACCCACCGGCGTACATGTGCGGCAGGCACTGCCGCATCAGCAGGAACGGGGCGGTCACCATGACCTGCTGGATCAGCTCGAAGCGGGCCGGCGGGAAGTCCTCGATGGGGGACACGTGCTGCAGCCCGGCGTTGTTGACCAGGACGTCCACCCCGGTCGGCAGCGTCCCCACCGCCTCGGCGTCTGCCAGGTCCACTACGTGGGCCACCCCGCCGATCGCGGCGGCGACGGACTTGGCGCTCTCGGCCTCGCGGTCGACCACGTGCACCAGGGCCCCGGCGGCGGCGAGCGCCTCGGCGGTGGCCCGCCCGATGCCGCTGCCGCCGCCGGTGACGAGGGCGGTACGCCCCCGGAGGTCCACGGCCCCGGCGCCCGGCGCCGGGGAAGCGGAGGCTGCGTGAAATTGGCTCGTCATGCCCGGAAACGCTAGAGACAGTCGGCCGGACATCCCATGGCGTGGATCTCCACAGTGAGCGGGAAGGGAGTGGGGGACTGCGCTACCTGCTCGGCTTCCCGTCGAGCGGGCAGCGGGTGAGCCGTTCGGCCGGAGTCGCTCCGGCGGGCAGCTCCAGGGTGCGGCTCGACGGGGGACGCCGGCCGTCGTCCAGCCAGCGTTCCAGCGCCGCGGCCGCCGACCGGTGACACGGCACGAGCGGCCGCAACCGGTCCGGGAAGGCGTCGACGAGCGAGTCGACGTGCGTACCGCCCTCGACGCGGTAGTAGCGATGGAGCGCACCGCGCCCCTCCCGCCGCACCATCCGCGCGTACGCGTCCGAGGTCCTGGAAATCGGCAGCAGGACGTCCAGGGTGCCGTGGAAGCTGATCAGCGGTTTGCCGATCCGGCCGGTGAGAGCGATCTTCGCGACCGCGTCGCGGACCTCGGCCGGCCGCTGGGCATAGGCGTAGTCGGCGTCGCAGGCGGGGGTTCCGGATGCGCAGAACGGCGTGCCCGCCTCGGTCGCGCCGTCGAAGTCCGGGTCGAGTTCCTCCCGGTAGATCCGTTGGGTCAGGTCCCAGTAGTACTGGTGGTGGTACGGCCACAGGAACTCCGAACCCGCCGGGTATCCGGCGGCCGTCATCGTCCGGTGCGCGTCCTCGGCGTCCGCGCCCCCGGCCGCGTAGCGCGGGTAGGCGCGCAGGGCGGGCGGCAGGAAGGTGAGCAGGTTCGGCCCCTCGGCCCGCCAGAGCGCTCCTTCCCAGTCCACCCCGCCGTCGTACAGCCCGGGATGGTTCTCCAACTGCCAGCGCACCAGATAGCCGCCGTTGGACATGCCCATCGCCAACGTGCGCGCGGGGAGGCGCAGATAGCGCTGGGCGACGACCAGCCGGGCCGCGCGGGTGAGCTGCGTGAACCGGGTGTTCCACTCGGCGACGGCGTCACCGGGGGCCCGGCCGTCGCGGTGGAACGCGGCCGAGGTGTTGCCCTTGTCGGTGGCGGCGAACGCGTAGCCCCGGTCGAGCGCCCAGTCGCCGAAGGCCCGGTCGTTGGCGTACTGCTCGCGCACGCCCGGCGAGCCGGCGACGACGAGACCGCCGTTCCAGCGGTCGGGGAGCCGGATGACGAACTGGGAGTCGTGATTCCGGCCGTGGTTGGTGTTGCCGGTCGACGTGTCGGGGAAGTACCCGTCGATCTGGATGCCCGGTACGCCGCTGGGGGTGGCCAGGTCCTTCGGGGTGAGCCCCGCCCAGTCGGCCGGGTCGGTGTGCCCGGACGCCACCGTCCCCGCTGTCGTCAACTCCGCCAGGCAGTCGACCTGTTGGCGGGCGGCGCCGGGCACGCGGATCGACTCCTGGCGCGCGCAGTGCCCGGCCCTGCCGGAGTCCGGCTCCGGCGGGGCGGCGGCGGACGGGGCCGCCGTCCAGGCTGTCAGCACGGCCGCCGCGACGGCCGCCCCGCGCAGCCACCGGCCACGGGGCGGGCGGTGCGCGGCGCCGGGTCGTGGCCCGGCGCGCCGGAGCGTCGGTGGTGCCGCGGGCGGGGTCGTCGGTGGGTCTGCCGGCATGAGGTCTGCCTCCTTCGGGTGGGTGATGTCAGGGGCAGGCGCCGTCGGCGAGGGCGTAGTAGCCCGCCGGCGACTCCTTGAGGGTGTGGGTCACGAAGGTGTTGTAGAGCCCCAGATGCCGGCCGGAGCCCTTCGCGTACACCTGGCCGCCGGTGGTGGTGGCCCGGCCGGCGCGTACGTGCTCGTAGTTGTTCGCCGTCCAGCAGGCGGCGGGCTCGGTGGGCGGGTCCACGGGCGGCTCCGGGGTGGTCGTGCCGTCCAGCCCGAAGAACCGGGTGATCCAGTGGCTGGAGCAGATCGAGTCGATGAAGTGCTGGGTGCCGGTCGCACCGCACTGCTCGCCGCCGCCGCCCGGATCGACCGGGGTGCCGTGTCCGATGCCCGGTACCCGGTCGACCTCGACGACGCTCGTGCCGCCGGCCGACAGATACTCGCTCCGGCGGGTGCCGTTGGGGCCGATCGTGGAGGTCCGGTCCGGTGTCTGGTCGAGCCCGTGCACCGCGGTCCACTGGTCCCGCAGCTCGTCGGCGTTCTTCGGGGCGACGGTCGCGTCGTTGTCCCCGTGCCAGATCGCCACCCGGGGCCAGGGACCCGCGAAACCGGGGTGCGCGTCCCGGACGGCCTGCGCCCATGCCGCCGGGGTCCGGTCCGTGCCGGGGCTCATGCAGCCGAACGCCGAGACCACGTCCACCCCGCAGCCGTACGGGATTCCGGCGACGACCGCGCCCGCGGCGAACACGTCCGGGTAGGCGGCCAGCATGACCGAGGTCATCGCCCCGCCCGCCGAGAGGCCCGTGACCTGGACCCGCCCGGTGTCCACCCCGTAGGCGGTCGCGGCGTGCGCGACCATCTGCCGGATCGACGCGGCCTCGCCCTGCCCCCGCCGGGTGTCGCCCGGCTGGAACCAGTTGAAGCACTTGTTGGCGTTGTTGGCGGCGGTGGTCTCGGCGTAGACGACCAGGAATCCGTGGCGGTCGGCGAACGTGTTGAGACCGGAGTTGTCGGAGTAGACCTGCGCGCTCTGGGTGCAGCCGTGCAGGGCGACGACCACGGGTGCGTCGGCCGGCAGGGCCGCCGGCCGGTACACGTACATGTTCAGGCCGCCGGGGTTGGCCCCGAACGAGGTGACCCGCTCCAGCGGGGCGGCCGCCCGCGCCTCGCCGGTCGGCGGCCCCGTCGGCGCGGCCCCGGCGGGCCCCGGTCCCGCCAGCGCCGCCGCGGTGGCCAGGGCGACGACGGCGGCGAACCGACGGACGCCGCGGCTCCGGCGTCCGCCGTGCCTTGCCCCGGGCGGCGGGGCCCCGGGCGGTGCGGGATGCGGCGGCATGACGTACGGCATGGTGACCTCCCGTGGGACGGCGCACGGGATCGCCCGTGATCCCGTGACCCGGCCGCACCACCGCCCGGCAGGACGGCGGTGCGACCGGAGTGTGCGGTCACCGTAGGAAGCGGGCGGGCGGCCGGGTAATGGCGACGCCCTCCACAACCGGCCCGGGAGCCGGGAGCCACGACCTGTTGCCGGGAGTGCGCCCTGCTGCTACGGAGCGACGTCGAGGGCTCCCCGGGCCGGGCCGCTCGGGCTGCTCAGACCACCGGGGACACCGACGCGAGGTCGTGCGCCACGGCCGGCTCCGCCCCGGTCGCGGCGCGCACCTGATCGACCGTCACTCCGGGGGCCACCTCCCGCAGCAGGAAGCCGTCGGGGGTGACGTCGAGCACCGCGAGATCGGTGATGATCCGGTGCACCACGCCCCGGCCGGTGAGCGGCAGGGTGCACTCCGCGAGCAGCTTGGGGGAGCCGTCGCGCGCCGTGTGTTCCGTCAACACGATGACGTGCCGGGCCCCGTGGGCGAGATCCATGGCACCGCCCATCCCCTTGACCACCTTGCCGGGAATCACCCAGTTCGCCAGGTCGCCGGAGGCGGACACCTGCATCGCCCCCAGGACCGCGACATCGATGTGCCCGCCCCGGATCATGGCGAAGGAGAGCGCGGAGTCGGCACAGGAGGCCCCGGGCAGCAGGGTTACCGTCTCCTTGCCCGCGTTGATCAGGTCGGCCCTGACCTCGGACGCGACCGGGTAGGGGCCGACGCCGAGCAGGCCGTTCTCCGAGTGGAACACCGCCTGCACACCGTCCGGCAGGTGGTCGGGGATGAGCGTCGGCAGACCGATGCCGAGGTTGACGTAGGCCCCGTCGGGCAGCTCCCGCGCGGCGCGGGCCGCCATCTGCGTACGCGTCAGCGGCATCTCAGGTGTTCCTCTCGCGGAGCGTGGGGGCGGTGCGGACGGTACGGCGCTCGACGCGCTTCTCGGCGCGCGGGTCACCGGTCGCGACGGGGACGACCCGCTGGACGAAGATCCCGGGCAGATGGACGTCGTCGGGGGCGAGTTCGCCCGGCTCGACGAGTTGCTCCACCTCCGCCACGGTGACGCGCCCGGCCATCGCGGCGAGCGGGTTGAAGTTGCGGGCGGAGGAGTCGAAGCGGAGGTTCCCGTGCCGGTCGCCCACGGCGGCGCGCACCAGCGCGAAGTCGGTGGTGATGCCCTCCTCCAGCAGGTGCTCGCGCCCGCCGAAGGCCCGGGTCTCCTTGGGCGGCGAGGCGACCACGACGGAGCCGTCCGGCCCGTGCCGCCAGGCCAGGCCGCCCTCGGCGATCACGGTCCCCGCGCCGGCCGGTGTGTAGAACGCCGGGATGCCCGAACCGCCCGCCCGCAGCCGTTCCGCCAGGGTGCCCTGGGGGACGAGCTCCACCTCCAGCTCACCCTGGAGGTACTGGCGCGCGAACTCCTTGTTCTCCCCGACGTAGGAGCTGGTCATCCGTGAGATCAGCCCGGCCCGCAGCAGGAGCCCCAGGCCCCAGTCGTCCACCCCGCAGTTGTTGGACACCACCCTCAGCTCACCGGCTCCCCGCTCCAGCAGTGCGTGGATCAGCACACCGGGTATCCCGCACAGCCCGAACCCGCCCACGGCCAGCGACGCCCCGCGCTCCACGTCCGCGACTGCGTCCGCCGCGTCGGCGACCACCTTGTCCCTGCTCATCCGTACACCTCTCGCGCATCGACTGCGACGAGACTAGGAATCCGGGACGCCCCCCGGCGATGGTGGACGGCCACACACCGGGGCCCGGCCGGGTGGTGGAGCGCGGTGCGCGGTTGTACGCGTCACACGGCAACGATGTGATCAGCCGCCGGGCGGACCGCCCGGCTCAGAGGGAGGCCCTTCTACGCGACCGGCTCGCCGTCCTCCAGTTCCGCCGGCCCGCCGCCCGACGTCAGGGCCGCCAGCGCGGCCCGTACCCGGCCGCCGAGCGTGCCCAGCAGATAGCCGTCCAGCTCGGCGGGGGCCACCAGCCGCCAGGACAGCAGCTCCTCCTCCTGGACCCGGACCGTCGCCAGCTGCTCCGCGGTGAGCACCCCGCCGTCGTACAGGTACGCCACGATCGGCGGACGACCGGGGCCCCGCACCCAGTCCACCGCGAGCAGCCGTCCCGGCGCGACGTCGAGGCCGATCTCCTCCAGGGTCTCGCGCCGGGCCGCCTGCCGGGGCCCCTCGCCCGCCTCCGACTCGACGGTCCCACCGGGCAGCGCCCAGCCCTTGCGGTAGTTCGGCTCGACGAGCAGGATCCGGCCCTCCGCGTCGCGGCAGAGCGAGGCGGCGCCGGCGAGGACCCGGGGGAGCCCGGCGATGTACGCGGCGTAGTCGGCGTCGGGAGTCGTCACGGCCGACAGCGTAGTGGGGGCGCGGGGTGGCGTGGGCGGTTCCGGACGGCCATGGGCAGATCAGGGGTCGTGCGGATAGGGTCGGGGCGGCGCGACTGCCTGTTCGAAAGCAAGGGATGCAAGGTGACGGACGGAGCAGATGTGGAGACCGCCCGCGTGCTCGTGGCGGCGGACAAGTTCAAGGGCTCGCTCACGGCCGTACAGGTCGCGGAGCGGGTGACGGCCGGGCTGCGGCGCGTCGTACCGGGCCTGGCGGTGGAGACCCTGCCGGTCGCGGACGGCGGCGACGGCACGGTCGCGGCGGCGGTGGCCGCCGGATTCGAGCGCCGCGAGGCGCGGGTGACCGGACCCCTCGGGGACCCGGTGACCGCGGCGTACGCGCTGCGCGACTCCACCGCCGTGGTGGAGATGGCCGAGGCCTCGGGCCTCCAGCACCTGCCCGACGGGGTGTTCGCCCCGCTCACGGCCACCACGTACGGCTCGGGTGAGCTGCTGCGGGCCGCCCTGGAGGCGGGGGCGACGACGATCGTGTTCGGGGTCGGCGGCAGCGCCACCACCGACGGCGGCGCGGGCATGCTCGCCGCCCTCGGAGCCCGCTTCCTGGACGCGGACGGCAAGCCCGTCGGACCGGGCGGCGGCCCCCTCGCGGAGCTGGCCGAGGCCGACCTCTCGGGGCTCGACCCGCGCCTGGCGGACGTCGACCTGGTCCTGGCCAGCGACGTCGACAACCCGCTGACCGGGCCCAAGGGCGCGCCCGAGGTGTACGGCCGGCAGAAGGGCGCGAGCGAGGAGGACATCGCGGTCCTCGACGCGGCCCTGACGCACTACGCCTCGATCCTGGGCCCCGACACGGCGGCCCTGCCCGGGGCTGGCGCGGCCGGAGGCATCGGCTACGGGGCGCTCGTCGCCCTCGGCGCCCGTTTCCGCCCCGGCATCGAGGTCATGCTCGACGTCCTCGGCTTCGCCCCCGCGCTCGCCCGCGCCACGCTGGTGATCACGGGCGAGGGCTCGCTCGACGAGCAGACCCTGCACGGCAAGGCACCGGCCGGGGTCGCCGCCGCCGCCCGCGCGGCCGGGATCGAGGTCGTCGCGGTCTGCGGCCGCCTCGCCCTGCCCCCGGAGGCCCTGGAGAAGGCGGGCATCCGCCGCGCCTACGCCCTGGCCGAACTGGAACCGGACCCGGCCGTCTCGATGGCCCAGGCCGGTCCGCTGCTGGAGCGGGCGGCGGAGGCGATCGCCCGGGACTTCCTGCAGAGCTGACGTCGGTACGTCCCCGAAGGGGGCGGGGCCCGGTTCGACGACCGGGCCCCCCCCCCCCACGGCCCGCCCCGCCCCAGCGGACGGGGTCTCACGGCGGGGCG
>NZ_JBHXPF010000061.1:36422-42613 GCF_042718715.1 Streptomyces sp. NPDC058576
GTTGTGTTGGGCGGGGGGGGGGGGGGGGGGGGGGGGGGGGGGGGTGGGGTGCGCGGGGTTTTGTGTGCTGTGTGGTGGGGGGTTGGGCCGGGGGGGGGGGGGGGCCGGTTGCCCCGCGGGGCCCCCGCCCCCGCACGGCCCGCCCCGCCCCTTCGCACGGCTTCTCACGGCGGGGCGGACGACAGCCGCAGCACCTCCAGCGCCAGCACCAGGTCGACCAGCTCGCGCGGCCGGGACAGCGAGCGCGCGGTGAGCCGCTCCAGCCGCCGCAGCCGGTTGAACACCGTGTTGCGGTGACACCCCAGCCGGGCCGCCGCCCGCCCCACCGAACCGCCGCACTCCAGCCACGCCTCCAACGTCCCCACCAGCAGGGACCGCTCGGCCGGTACGAGGGTCAGCAGCGGGCCGAACACCTCCGCCAGGAGCCGGGTGGACAGCTCCGGGCGGCTCACCAGCAGGGCCGCCGGCAGCCGCTCGTCCAGCCGGACGATCTCCCGGCTGCCCGGTTCGCACGTCAGCAGCGCCGTACCCGCCAGCCGGTGCGCGGCGCCCAGCTTCGCCGGTGAGCCCACCACCGGGCTCACACCCCCCGGCCCGGCGCCCAGCTCCCTGAGCCGCGCCACCGCCCGGGCCGGGCCCGCCGGGCCCAGCAGCACCACCGCGACCTCCCGGCCCCCCTCCCCGCCCGGGGAACTCGCCGCCGCGCCCCACCACCAGCGCGCCCCGTCCGCGTCCGGGCCCCGCACCACCGCCGCCTCCGGCACGGGCGCGCCCAGCACCACCACCGCGTAACGCCCCCGCTCCGGCAGCCCGAGGCCGCGCGCCGCACGCGCCGCCAGGTCCGGCGGGGCCCCGCCCGCCAGCAGCGGGCCGAGCAGCGCCCCGTACCGCGTCCCACGCCGCATCCGCCGCTCCGTCCCCGGGTCCGGGCGCTCCTGATGACCGATGAGGATGCCACCGGCCCGGCCCGCGGGCGCCCGCCCGTCACCGCGTCTGTGCGCGTGCACAACGAGGCCCTTCGTTCGCTGGTCGCCCGCATCGAGTCGGCCCCGCGCCGTGGACGCACGTCCCGCCCGGTGCTGGTCTGTGGCACCACCCCCAACGGATGAGCACGACAGACAACAGACAACGGAAGAGCCGGACACGAAGCACGACACGACATGGCGGAAGGAGGAGGACGCATGGCAACGCTAGAGATCCGCGCGCTGTCCGTGGGCTACGGCCCGGTCCGGGCGCTGCGCGACATCTCCGTCGATGTGCCGGACGGCGGGATCACCGCCGTGCTCGGCGGCAACGGCGCGGGCAAGACCACGCTGCTGCGGGCCGTGTCGCGGACCCTCGGCTTCCACCGCGGGACGGGCACCGGAACGATCCGGTTCGACGGCCGTCCCCTGGAGGGGCTGCGGCCCGCCCAGGTGGTGGCCGCCGGAGTGGTCCAGGTACCGGAGGGCCGGCAGGTCTTCGCCCGGATGACGGTGGCCGACAACCTGCGGGCGGGCGCCCTCGGAGCACGCGGCGGGCGCAAGGAGACCAGCGCCGCGCTCGCCCGGGTGCACGAACTGTTCCCGGTGCTCGCCGACCGCGCACACCAGCGGGCCGGGCTGCTGTCCGGCGGCGAGCAGCAGATGCTGGCCATGGGCCGCGCCCTGATGGCGGGGCCCCGGCTGCTCCTGCTGGACGAGCCCTCGCTCGGCCTCGCCCCGCTGATGGCGGCCAGGATCGCCGAGACCGTGCAGGAGATCAACGCGGCCGGCACCTCGGTCATGCTCGTCGAGCAGAACGCGGCGCTCGCCCTGCGGCTCGCCTCCACGGCGTACGTCCTCGACGTCGGCGAGGTCGCCCTGTCCGGGCCCGCCGACGAACTCGCCGCCTCCGACGAGGTGCGCCGCCGCTACCTCGGCGTCGTCGACGAGGAGGCGGCGGCGGACGCCGACCCGGCCGCCCGGACCCGGCGCACCCTGAGCAGGTGGTCCGCGTGACCACCACCGCCACGACCTCCGCGCACCGCACCGCCGCCGCCCTCGCCGTGCAGGACGTCACCGTCCGTTTCGCGGGGCTCACCGCCCTGGACGGCGTCTCCTTCACCGTCGAACCCGGCAGCGTGCACGCCGTCATCGGGCCCAACGGCGCGGGCAAGTCCACCTGCTTCAACGTCCTGTCCGGCGTCTACCGCGCCGCCTCCGGACACGTCCGCCTCGGCGAGACCGAGCTCACCGGACTCCCGCCGCACGCCGTCGCGGACCTCGGGGTCGCGCGCACCTTCCAGAACCTGGCGCTGCCCCCGCACGCCACCGTCGCCGACAGCCTCCTGCTCGGCCGCCACCGGCTGACCCGCTCCGGGTTCCTCGCCACCGGCCTGCGGCTGCCCTCCGCCGTCCGCGAGGAACGACGCCACCGCGACCGGGTCCGGGAGATCGCCGAGTTCATCGGTCTGGAAAAGGAGTTGGAGCGTCCGGCGGGCTCACTCCCGTACGGACAGCAGAAGCTCGTCGAGCTCGGCCGCGCCCTGTGCATGGAGCCGAAGGTCCTGCTGCTGGACGAGCCGATCGCCGGGATGACCGCGGACGAGCGCCGCCGCACCGCCGCCGTCGTGGCCGACGTACGCGACAGCCTCGGCATCTCCATCGTGCTGGTCGAGCACGACATGGGGGTGGTGATGCGGCTCGCGGACGCGGTGACCGTACTCGACTTCGGACGACGGATCGCCGGGGGCACCCCCGCCGAGGTCCAGAACGACCCGGCCGTCGTCCAGGCCTACTTGGGAGCACCTGAATGACCACGTTCGTCGAACTCCTTCTCGGCGGCCTGTCGATCGGCTCGGTCTACGCACTCATCGCGCTCGGGTTCGTCGTCATCTTCAAGGCCACCGAGGTCGTCAACTTCGCCCACGCCTCCCTGCTGTTGGCGGGCGGCTACGTCACCGCCGTGCTCCACGACGACATCGGGTTCTGGCCCGCGCTGCTCGTCGGGATCGCCGGTGCGGCGACCGTCGGGGCGGCCATCGAGTTCTTCGTGATGCGCCGCTACCGGGGCAGCGACCACAGCGTCCTGGCCATCGTCACCATCGGCGTCGACATCCTCCTGATCACCGAACTCACCCGCCGGATGGGCACGAACGTGCTCGCCCTCGGCGACCCCTGGGGCAACGAGGTCGTCTCCGTCGGCGGGATCACCCTCGCCCAGACCCGGATCGCCGCGTTCCTCGCCGCCGGGCTGCTGATCACGGTGTTCCTGCTCGCCTTCCGCTACACCTCGTGGGGCGTGTCGATGCGGGCCGCCGCCGAGAACCCGCAGACGGCGGCGCTCATGGGTATCAAGCTGGGGCGGGTCTCGCTCGCCGCCTGGGCGGTCGCCGGGGCGCTGGCCGCCGTCGCCGCGCTCTTCCTCACCGTGTTCCCGACCCCGGGCCTGGAGCGCGCCACCTCGCTCGCCGCGCTCAAGGCGTTCCCCGCAGCGATCCTCGGCGGACTCGACTCCACCACCGGGGCGCTGGCCGGCGGACTCATCGTGGGCGTCACCGAGTCGCTCGCCACCGGTTACCAGAGCGATCTCTCCTTCCTCGGCCGGGGCATCGGCGACCTGGCGCCCTACCTGGTGATGGTGGCGGTCCTGCTCATCCGGCCCGCCGGGCTCTTCGGCACGAAGGAGCTGGCCCGTGTCTGACACCACCGCCGAAGCCCGCACCGTCCCCGTCACTCCCGTACGCGGCGGATCGGAGGGTGTCACCGACCGGCTGCGCAGCCCCCGTACGTACGCCGTCCTCATCGGCTCCCTCCTGCTCCTCGTCCTCCCGTTCTACCTGGACCGCTTCTGGCTCCAGGCCGGGCTGTTCGCGATGGCGGCGGCGATCGGCGCCATCGGGCTCAACATGCTCACCGGCGCCACCGGCCAGCTCTCCATGGGCCACGCGTTCTTCCTCGCCGTCGGCGCGTACGGCTACTGCGTCCTGGCGGGGGAGAGCAGCACCGAGAACGGGCACACGCTGACCGGACTCGGGCTGCCCACCTGGCTGGCCGCGATCCTCGCGGTGCTGCTCGCCGGGGCGGCGGGCGGGATCTTCAGCCCCATCGCCGGACGGCTGCGCGGCGCGTACCTCGGCATCGCGACCCTCGCGCTGATCTTCATCGGGCAGCACGTCCTGTTCAACGCGGGCTCGCTGACCGGCGGTTACAACGGCCGGGCCGTACCGCCGCTGTCCGTCTTCGGGTTCACCTTCGACGACTCCCAACTCGTCGTGGCGGCCGTGCCGTTCGGCTCCTCGGAGAAGCTCTGGTACGCGGGCCTGCTCGCGCTCCTGCTCAGCGCCCTGTTCGCCCGGGGTGTGCTGCGCGGCCGGCCCGGACGTGCCATGAACGCCATCCGCGACCACCGGATCGCGGCCGGGGTGATGGGCGTGCCCGTCGCCCGCTACCGGGCCGGCGTCTTCGTCCTGTCCTCGATGTACGCGGGCCTCGCGGGCGTCCTGCTCGCCCTGGTCTTCCAGCGGACCGTGCCCGAGTACTTCGGCATGATCCTGTCCCTCGAATACCTCGCCATGATCGTCATCGGTGGGCTCGGCAGCGTCGCCGGAGCCGTGATCGGCGCAGCCTTCGTCTCCCTGCTCCCGCAGGTGTTCACGCACTACAGCGACTCCCTGCCGCTGGTCTCCGCCCCCGGCACGGGCGGGCTGGCGCCCGGTGAGGCGTCCCGCTATCTGTACGGCGCCGCGGTGGTCGCGGTGGTCCTGTTCCTGCCCGGCGGCCTCGCCCGCCTGGGCCTCGCACGCACGAAGAAGCCTGCGGCTCCGAAGCATCCTGCGGCTCCGAAAGATCCCGCGGCTCCGAAAAATCCAAGGGAGAAGTCATGAAACTGAGAGTGCTCACGGCCGTGGTCGCGACCCTCGCCGTCACCCTCGTCGGGTGCAGCGGCAAGGCGACCGAGGGAAAGGCGGACGAAGAGGGCAAGGGCGGGATCAAGACGGGCCCCGGGGTCTCCTCCTCGACGATCTCCCTCGGTGTGCTGACCGACATGACCGGGGTCTACGCCTCGCTGGGCAAGAGCGTCACCCAGGCCCAGCAGCTGTGGGTGAAGCAGACCAACGACGCGGGCGGCATCTGCGACCGGAAGATCGAACTGACGGTCCGCGATCACGGATACGACCCGCAGAAGGCGATCGCCGCGTACACCGAGCTGGCGCCGGAGGTGGTGGGCTTCGCCCAGTTCATCGGCTCCCCGTTCGTCGCCGCCGTCGAGCAGCGCATCGACGGCCAGGACAAGGGCCTCGTCCTGCCGCAGGCCTGGTCGGCGAATCTGCTGGGCTCCCCGTACATCCGGGTCATCGGCGCCACCTACGACGTCGAGACGATCAACCTCATCGACTATCTCCTCGCCGAGAAGCGCATCGCGAAGGGCGACAAGATCGGTCACGTGTACTTCGAGGGCGACTACGGCGAGAACGCGCTCGTCGGCTCGAAGCACGCGGCGAAGCAGGCCGGGCTCACCGTCGTGGAGCAGAAGATCAAGCCGACCGACAACGACATGACCGCCCAGGTCGCCGCTCTCAAGCAGGCCGGGGTCAAGGCCGTGATCGTCAGCGCCGGACCGCGCCAGGCGGCCTCGCTCGTCGGCGTCGCGGCGGCGACCGGCTTCAACGTCCCGGTCGTCGGCAACAACTCGGCCTTCGCGCCGCAGCTGTTGAAGACCCAGGCGGGGCCGGCTTTGCTCAAGGACTACTACGTCGCCTCCTCCACGCTGCCCATCGGGGACCCGGGCGACGGTCCCGCGAAGCTCGCCAAGGAGTACGCCGCCCAGTACCCGAAGGACGTCCTCGACAACGGCGTCGTCGCCGGATACACGGCGGCCTCCGTGTTCGGCGAGGCCCTGTCCAAGGCCTGCGACGACAAGGACCTCACCCGTGAGGGCATCGACAAGGCACTGCTCACGATCAAGGAGTACGGGAGCGAGTTCGGGGTGTCGCACGACTTCTCGGACCCGAAGGCGCCGTCCACCCGGGAGAGCGTGATCATGAAGCCGGACGCCGGCGCCGCCGGCGGGCTGAAGGTGGTCCGCCCGGCCGAGGTCGCCCCGGCGGCCGAGTCCTTCACCATCGGTTCCTGAGCCCTGCCGGGGGGGGGGAGCGGGGGGGGGCCGGGCGGACCCCCCGGCCGCCCAACCGGTTTTGCGGGCTCGGGGCCCCGCCCCGCGGGTGTTGT
>NZ_JBHXPF010000062.1:0-42159 GCF_042718715.1 Streptomyces sp. NPDC058576
CTGCGGTACCGCCCGAGCGGTACCGCAGCCGCGTTTCGTCATGTCACGGGGTGCGCACGGCGAGCCCCGCGCCGGCCCGGGTCAGGGCCGGTCGTCGAGACCGGGAGCGTCCCCCTCGCCCGACTCGGCCTCGGCCTGCTTGGCCTTGACCTCCGGGTCGAGGTCGGCCCGCTCGCTGCCGTCGACCGAGCTGAGCGGCGAACGCTCGTCGCCCACCTCGGTGGCGACGGGCGGCTCGACCAGCCAGTCCGGGTTGGCCTGCTTGTCCCACCAGCGCCAGGCGGCGTACGCGCCGCCCGCCAGGGCGCCCAGCACCAGGAACCCCCTCGCGGCCCGGCCGGCCCTGGCCCGCCGCTGGTGCTTCCTGGCCAGCTTCTGGATTTCCTTGGCCGTCACCTGCGTACGCAGCGCCGCCAAGGCGGCCGCGCTGCGGGCGGAAGCCTGCTCGGCGACGGGCAGGGCCACCGCCCGGGCGTGCTCGACGCGGGGTGCGGTGTAGTCGGCGGCGCTCCGTGCGGCCTTCCGGGTGGAGACCGCGGCGCGGTGCGCGGCCTCGTCGACCTTGGGCGGCACGTGCGTACGGGCCTGCTCGAGCCGCGGCGCGAGATGGGACGCGTACTGGACACGGGCCTGTTTGGCGGCCTTCGTCACCTTCGGCGCGAGCTGCGTACGAGCCTCGTGCGCGTAGTGGGCCGCCTGCTTCTTGGCCGTGTCGGCGTAGGGCGCCACCACTTCCGCGGCGTGCTGCGCGCTGTCCTTCGCCGAGTCGGTTGCGGCGCGCACGCTGTCGATGCGGGTCACGAGATCCTCCTCCTTGGTGGCGGGTAGGTACTCCGCCTGTCCGCCCAGTTCAAAATCATGCCTGTTGCGTTCATGCCCGGCATGCGGGACGGGCATCCGGGTCACGATCGTCATGTGCGGCCAAAACGGTTCATGTGAAGTGTGCCGACGACAATGCCATGGTTCGGCGGTGAACGCGCCGTTTCGCCCGGCATCCGGCCGTACGTTTCCCGGTCCGTGGGAGGATCGCCGGACGTCAGCGAAGGATTTGACGGCAGGCGAGGAAGAGGGAAGGCAGATCGTGGCCGAGCAGCTTTACGCCACCTTGAAGACCAACCGGGGCGACATCGAGATCCGGCTCCTGCCGAACCACGCGCCCAAGACGGTCAGGAACTTCGTCGAACTGGCCACCGGGCAGCGCGAATGGGTCAACCCGGAGACCGGCGAGAGGTCCACGGACCGGCTGTACGACGGCACCGTCTTCCACCGCGTCATCAGCGGGTTCATGATCCAGGGGGGCGACCCGCTGGGCAACGGCACCGGTGGCCCCGGCTACAAGTTCGCCGACGAGTTCCACCCGGAGCTGGGCTTCACCCAGCCGTATCTGCTGGCCATGGCGAACGCCGGCCCGGGGACGAACGGCTCGCAGTTCTTCCTGACCGTGTCCCCCACCGCCTGGCTCACCGGCAAGCACACGATCTTCGGCGAGGTGGCGGACGAGGCGGGCCGCAAGGTCGTCGACGCCATCGCGGCCACCCCGACCAACCCGCGCACCGACCGTCCGGTGCAGGACGTGGTGATCGAGTCCGTGGTCGTCGAGACCCGCTGACGGTCCGCGGACCGGGGGCCTCGCGGGGGCGCCCCTCGCGGGAACCAACCGCCCTGCCCGTCCGTAGTGATACATAGCGGACCAGCGGGGCGGCCCTGTCCGTGCCGCCCGGAGCGACGAGGACCGAGAGGCAGGCCAGGACCGATGGACCAGCAGCCGCCGGGGGACCGTTCCGCCTCGGGAAGCGGTGTGCCGACGCCGACCTGCTACCGCCATCCCGACCGCGGGACCGGCATCAGCTGTACGCGCTGCGAGCGGCCGATCTGCCCCGAGTGCATGGTCAGCGCCTCGGTCGGCTTCCAGTGCCCCGACTGCGTACGCGAGGGCTCGGGCACCGGACACCACCCGGCGGCCAGTCGGCCGCGGACGCTGGCGGGGGGCTCGGTGGCCGCCGATCCGCGTCTGGTCACCAAGATCCTGCTCGGCATCAATCTGGCCGTCTTCCTCCTGGTCACCATCCGCCCCGCCCTCGTGAACGACCTGACGCTGCTCGGGCGTTGGGACCCGGCGCCGATGCTGGTTCCCGCCACGGGCGTCGCCGAGGGCGAGTGGTACCGCCTGGTGACCTCGATGTTCCTGCACCAGGAAGTGGTGCACATCGCGTTCAACATGCTGGGGCTGTGGTGGCTCGGCGGACAGCTGGAGGCGGCGCTCGGCCGGTCCCGCTATCTCGCGCTCTATCTGCTGTCCGGCCTCGCGGGCAGCGCCCTGACGTATCTGCTCGCCGCGCCCGGCGAGGGGTCTCTGGGCGCTTCCGGCGCGGTCTACGGCCTGTTCGGCGCCACCGCCGTTCTGATGCGCCGGATGAACTACGACCTGCGTCCGGTGCTGGTGCTGCTGGCGCTGAACCTGGTCTTCACCTTCACCTGGGGCGGCATCGCCTGGGAGGCGCACGTCGGCGGTCTGATCGCGGGTGTCGCCATCGCCATCGCCATGGTCCACGCCCCGCGCGAGCGGCGTACGGCGGTCCAGGCCGGCACCTGCGCGCTCGTCCTGCTGGTCAGCCTCGGGCTGATCGTCGTCCGGACGATGGCGCTCACCTGAGCCGGATCCTGCGCGGAACGGGGCCCTCCACCCCCAGGTCGACCGAAGTTGTCCACAGTGTGCGGAGAATCTTGTGCATGGCAAGAGGAACATGCGTTCCCCTCATCGCTGAGCTGGGTCTTTCCGCCTGAACAACGGGGTGCAGCCCCCCTCGAAGAGAGAGGCTGCAGTCACACCGGCGTCAACATGAGCGGAGGTTATCCACAGATCGTCTGACCTTTTCCCCCAGCTGTGGATAACTCTGTGGGTAACTCAGGGCAAGGCTTGCGCGGAGGTGGCCGTCACTTCCACTGCGTCGACACGGCGAAGCCGCCGGCGATGAAGCCGAAGCCGACCACGATGTTCCAGTTGCCCAGGGCGTCGACCGGCAGATCACCCTCGGTCACGTAGAACACCACGATCCAGGCCAGCCCGATGAGGAACAGGGCCAGCATCACCGGAGCGACCCAACTGCGGTTGGTCAGCTTGATGGCCGTTGCCTGCTTCGCCGTGGGCGGCGTGAAGTCGGCCTTCTTGCGGATACGTGACTTCGGCACGAGGGACTCTCCTGTCGATGCGCTGCGTGACCGCGCAGGGATCTGTGGCGGGCGCCGGGGGCGGGATGCCAGGGGGAATGCTGCCTCCCCCGAGCGTCCGTTAGCGTAGTGCTTCTCTGGCGCCTGATGAGATAAGGGTACGTTGAGCAATTCTGCCGACTCTCCCGAAGGCCCGGCCCGGCGCACCTCCGTGTGGGCGGTCCGGGGGCTCACCGCTGCGGTTTTCGCCCTGGCCGGACTCATCTTCGTCACCAGTGCCAACACCGCCAAGGGCACCAATCTGCGCAGTGACTCCTCCCTGCTCAAGCTCTCCGACCTGATCAGGGAGCGCAGCGAGAAGAACGCCGGGCTGAACGATTCGGCCGCCTCCGTGCGGGCGGACATCGACGCCCTCGCCCAGCGCGACGACGGCTCCACCGAGGCCGAGGACGCCAAGCTGAAGGCCCTGGAGAAGGCCGCCGGCACCGCGAAGGTCACGGGCGACTCCGTCAGTGTGACGCTCGACGACGCGCCCCCCGACGCCACCGCCAACCCCGGCTATCCCGAGCCCCAGCCCAACGACCTGGTCATCCACCAGCAGGACCTGCAGGCCGTCGTGAACGCGCTGTGGCAGGGCGGGGCGCGCGGAATCCAGGTGATGGACCAGCGGCTGATCTCCACCAGCGCGGTCCGCTGCGTCGGCAACACCCTGATCCTCCAGGGCCGTGTCTACTCCCCGCCGTACACGGTCACCGCGGTGGGCGACCCCGGAAAGCTCAAGCGGGCGCTCAACGACTCCACCGCGATCCAGAACTACCTGCTGTACGTGAAGGCGTACGGGCTGGGCTGGAAAGTCGACGAGAACGAGGCGGTGACTCTTCCCGGGTACTCGGGCACAGTGGATCTCCAGCACGCCCAGCCTGTGGAGTGAGCCCTGGCTGAGCCCCAGCCGAGCCCCGGGGAGGCCGTCCGGTGTCGGTGCGACTCGTCGTCAGAACGTTCAGCGAGCTGTGCATCACCGTGGGCGCGCTGATCATCCTCTTCGTCGTCTACTTCCTGTTCTGGACGGGCGTGAAAGCGGCCGACGCGGCCGAAGGCGAGATCGACACCCTCCGGAGCCAGTGGGCCCGCGAACCCGCGGCCCCCGCACCGGCGCCGTCCGCCACCCCGGCCCCGACGCCGGACCCGGCCCCGTACCGCGACGGAAAGCCCTTCGCGACGATGCACATCCCCCGCCTCGGCTCCGGTTGGGAGTGGCCCGTCCTGGAGAACACCGAGGTCACGACCTTGCAGAAGGGGCTCGGGCACTACAGCGGAACCGCCCGCCCCGGCGACACGGGCAACTTCGCGGTGGCCGGGCACCGACGGACGTACGGCGACCCCTTCAAGGACTTCCCCGAGCTGCGCCCCGGGGACGCGGTGGTCGTCAACGACGGTACGACCTGGTTCACGTACCGCATCGTGAAGACCCCGTACCGGACCGTGCCCACCGACACCGCCGTCGTCGACCCCGTACCCCGCGGCTCCGGCTTCGAGGGCGCCGGACGGTATCTGACGCTCACCACGTGCGAGCCGGAGTGGGGCAGCAGCCACCGGCTGATCGTCTGGGCGCACCTGGACGCGACGCGGCCGGTGAGCGAGGGCAGACCACCGGCGCTGCGGCGCTGACTCCCGCTTTTCGCCGGCTGACCCACGCTCCGGCCGCGGCCCTCTAGTCTGGTGCGGGTACCGAATGGAGGGGTCAGCATGTACGGCTGGATCTGGCGGCATCTGCCGGGCAACGCATGGGTGCGGGGCGTCATCTCGCTCGTGCTGGTTCTGGCGGTCGTCTACGCGCTGTTCCAGTACGTCTTCCCCTGGGCGGAGCCGCTGCTCCCGTTCGGCGATGTGACCGTCGACGGCGCGAGCGCCGGTGGAGCAGGAGCCGGCCAGTGAGCGCACGCGTCCTCGTCGTGGACAACTACGACAGCTTCGTCTTCAACCTCGTCCAGTACCTGTATCAGCTCGGCGCCGAGTGCGAGGTGCTGCGCAATGACGAGGTGACCCCCGCCCACGCCCAGGACGGCTTCGACGGCGTGCTGCTCTCGCCGGGACCCGGCACGCCCGAGCAGGCCGGCGTCTGCGTCGAGATGGTGCGCCACTGCGCGGACACCGGCGTCCCGGTCTTCGGCGTCTGCCTGGGGATGCAGTCGATGGCGGTGGCGTACGGCGGTGTCGTCGACCGGGCCCCCGAGCTGCTGCACGGCAAGACCTCCCTGGTGACCCACGAGGGCCAGGGCGTCTTCGCCGGGCTGCCGTCCCCCTTCACCGCGACGCGCTACCACTCGCTCGCCGCCGAACCCGGCGCGCTGCCCCCGGAGCTGGAGGTCACCGCCCGCACCGCGGACGGCATCATCATGGGGCTGCGCCACCGGGACCGGGCGGTGGAGGGCGTGCAGTTCCACCCCGAGTCGGTGCTCACCGAACACGGCCACCTGATGCTCGCCAACTGGCTGGAGCAGTGCGGAGACCAGGGGGCCGTCGCGCGGTCGGCGGGGCTCGCGCCGGTGGTGGGCAAGGCCGCCGCGTGACCGCAGGCCGCCCCGGGCACGACGCCGGACCGGAGGGCTCCGACGCGCACGGGGCGTACGGGGCCGACGGCGCGTTCACGGCGGCGGTGGACGGCCTCGCGGATCCCCTCAACGATCCGCTGCCCGGCGGGCACACGTCGCCGTGGTTCCGGTCGGACAGCATCCCGGCGGCGCATCCCGCGGCGGAACCCCCGTACGAGGCCGGGTACGCGTCCCACCAAGGGCCTCAGCAGCCCCAGGGAGCCCCGAACGAGTGGTACGACCCCGCCGGGTACCAACGCGACTGGTACGGGCCCCAGGAGCCGTCTGCGCGAATAGCGCCGGCAGCAGCTCCGGTATCCCCCGCAGGCCCGGTAGCTCCGGCAGCTCCAACAGCTCCGGTAGCTCCAACAGCTCCGGTAGCCCCGGCAGCTCCGGCAGCTCCGGCGGCCGATGTGGAGCCCGCCGAGCAGCGCACCGAAGTCATCGCCCGCATCCCGGCCGAGCCCGACCCCGCCTCCTCCCCCGGCGGGCGGGCCGAGCGGCGGCGGGCGGCCAAGGGGCGCGGACGTCGGCGCCCGGCGCCGGTCGCGGAGCCGGCCGCCGCCCCGATGTCCCGGGTGGAGGCCCGGCGCGCGGCGCGGGCGGCGAAGGACAGCCCGGCGGTCGTCGCCAGCCGGGCGGTCGGCGAGGTGTTCATCTCGCTGGGCGTCCTGATGCTGCTGTTCGTCACCTACCAGCTCTGGTGGACCAACATCCGGGCCGACCAGATCGCCGGCAAGGAGACGAACCGGATCCAGGACGCCTGGGCCAGCGGCGACCGGAAACCCGGGGTGTTCGCGCCCGGCGAGGGCTTCGCGATCATGCACATCCCCAAGCTGGACGTCGTCGCCCCGATCGCCGAGGGCATCGACAAGGAGAAGGTCCTCGACCGGGGGATGATCGGCCACTACGGCGAGGGCAAGCTCAAGACGGCGATGCCCTCCGACAAGCAGGGCAACTTCGCGGTGGCCGGTCACCGCAACACCCACGGCGAACCGTTCCGCTACATCAACAAGCTCGACCCCGGCGACCCGATCGTGGTCGAGACGCGGGACGCGTATTACACGTACGAGATGGCGAACATCCTCCCGCAGACCTCGCCGTCCAACATCTCGGTGATCGAGCCGATCCCGGCCGGTTCCGGGTTCGAGAAGCCGGGCAGATACCTCACGCTGACGACCTGTACGCCGGAATTCACGAGTACCTACCGGCTGATCGTCTGGGGCAAGATGGTCGACGAACGGCCACGCAGCGAGGGAAAGCCCGACGCGCTCGTCGGCTGAACATCCTCACGACAGGGACGGTGCGGTGGCAGCGAGGACCGAGCACGACGAGCGGACCGACACGTCCGCGTCCCCGCCCCCGCCGCGTCGGCGCGGCCGCCTCCCCGTGGCGACGGCCGTCAGCGTCTTCGGCGAACTGCTCATCACGGCGGGCCTGGTGCTCGCGCTGTTCGTCGCGTACTCCCTGTGGTGGACCAACGTGCTCGCCGACCGCGAGGCCGACCGGCAGGGCGACACGGTCCGCAGCAAGTGGGCGGACGGGCCGGGCGCCCTGGACACCAAGGACGGCATCGGCTTCCTGCACGTCCCCGCCATGGACAACGGCGAGGTGCTGGTCAAGAAGGGCACCGACCCCAAGACCCTCAACAACGGCATCGCGGGCTACTACACCGACCCCGTCGAGTCGGGTCTGCCCTGGGACGACGACGGCAACTTCACGCTGGCCGCGCACCGCGACGGGCACGGCGCGAAGTTCCACAACATCCACAAGCTGAAGAACGGCGATCCGGTCGTCTTCGAGACCAAGGACACCTGGTACGTCTACAAGGTCTACAAGACGCTCCCCGAGACCTCGAAGTTCAACGTCGAGGTGATCCAGCCGGTCCCGGAGGAGTCGGGCGTCAAGAAGCCCGGCCGCTACATCACGCTGACGACCTGCACCCCGGTCTACACCTCGAAGTACCGCTACATCGTGTGGGGCGAGCTGGAGCGTACGGAGAAGGTCGACAAGGACCGCACGCAGCCGGCCGAGCTGCGCTGAGCCGCGCGTACTCGTTCGCGTACAAGGGAAGGGCCCCGGTCACCATCGTGGTGACCGGGGCCCTTCGCCGTACCGGCTCGTGCGGGCGGTGGTTCAGTCGTCGCCCAGGCCTCCGAAGAGGCCGCCTCCGCCGTTCCCGCCGTTTCCGCCGCCCTCGATGGTCACGAGGGTGACCGTGCTGCCCTTCGCCGCCGGGGTTGTCGGCGCCGGGCTGCTGGTGATCACCTGGGCGTTCGGCTTGTCGACCGATCCAGGAGAGAGAGCGACCACGAAGCCGAGCCCTTCGAGCTGGGCCTTCGCCTCCTGGTACGGCTTGCCGCCGATGTCACCGGGGATCTGGACCTGCTCCGGCTCCGCCGGCCCCTTGGAGACCTTCAGGACGATCTGCACGTCCTTGGCCTGCTTGCTCGGGCCCGCGGGGGTCTGCTCGACCACTTCTCCGGCCGGCTTGTCCGAGTCCACGTCGGCCCGTGAGACGTTGGTGAACCCGAGCTGGTTGAGCTGGGCCACGGCGGCGTCGTACTGACGGGTGCGCACGTCGGGCATCGGGTCGGTCGTCTGCACGGCCACGGTGATGGTGATCTCGGCCCCGTCCTCGGCCTTCGCGCCGCCCTTGGGGTCCTGCTTGATCACGCTGCCCTCGGTCTCCTCGGACTCCGCCGTCGTGACGTTGACCGAGAAGCCCTTGTTCTCCAGCTCCTCGCGGGCGCCGTCCTCGGACTTCTCCAGGACGTTGGGGACCTCGATCTTCGGCGCTCCGGTGGAGACGACGACCGTGACGGTGCCGTCCTTGTCCATCGTCGCGTCGGGCGCCGGGTTCTGCGAGCAGATCTCGCCCTTCTCCTGCTCCTCGCACGGCTCCTCGGCGCCGACGTTCACCGTCACGCCGGATCTGTCCGCCAGCGTCTCCGCTTCCTTGAGCGTGGAGCCCACCAGGTACGGGGCCTTGATCTGGTTGTCGCTCTCGCTCGGGGAGAAGATCACCCGGCCGATCAGGATCGCGCCGATGAGGACCAGGATGCCCGCGACGACCAGCAGGATCGTCGAGGTGTTGCTCTTCTTCTGCTGGCGCCGGCGGCCCTGGCGGTCGTCGTAGCCGTAGCCGCCGTCGTCCGGATTGACCGGGGGCAGCATGGACGTCTGCGCGTTGTTCGGGTCGGTCGGGCGCAGGGCGGCGGTGGGCTGGTCGGTGTGGTAACCGTCGTAGCCCCCGTACCCCGCGGCGCCCATCGCCGCCGTCGCCGCGACCGGCTGGCCGTCGAGGCAGGCCTCGATGTCGGCGCGCATCTCGTCGGCGGACTGGTAGCGGTAGTCCGGGTCCTTGGTGAGCGCCTTCAACACGATCGCGTCCATCTCGGGCGTGATCTCGGGGTCGAAGTTGCTCGGCGGCTGCGGCTCCTCGCGGACGTGCTGGTAGGCCACCGCGACGGGCGAATCCCCGACGAACGGGGGGCGCACGGCGAGCAGCTCGTACAGCAGACAGCCGGTGGAGTACAGGTCGGAGCGGGCGTCGACCTGCTCGCCCTTGGCCTGCTCCGGGGAGAGGTACTGGGCGGTGCCGATGACCGCGGCGGTCTGCGTCATCGTCATCCCGGAGTCGCCCATGGCGCGGGCGATGCCGAAGTCCATGACCTTGACCTGACCGGTGCGCGTCAGCATGACGTTCGCCGGCTTGATGTCGCGGTGGACGATCTGGGCGCGGTGCGAGTACTCCAGGGCCTGGAGGATGCCGACCGTCATCTCCAGCGTGCGCTCGGGGAGCAGTCTGCGACCGGAGTGCAGCAGCTCCCTCAGCGTCGACCCGTCGACGTACTCCATCACGATGTACGGGATGGAGACCCCGTCGACGTAGTCCTCGCCGGTGTCGTACACGGCGACGATCGCGGGGTGGTTGAGCGAGGCGGCCGACTGGGCCTCACGGCGGAACCGGGCCTGGAAGGACGGGTCGCGGGCCAGATCGGCCCGGAGCGTCTTCACAGCTACGGTGCGGCCGAGCCGGGTGTCGTGCGCGAGGTAGACCTCGGCCATGCCACCACGGCCGAGCACCGAGCCCAGCTCGTACCGGCCGCCGAGGCGACGCGGCTCTTCCATAACTGTTCCAGCCCTCTCCGTCAGTCCCGACCGCACCCGTGTGTGGTCCGCGGCGGTGCGCTGTTCGCGCATACGCTACCGGGCACGGGTGACGTGATCAGCCCGCACCCGTCAGCCGATATCCGACCGGTATGCGATGTCCGGTATGACGGGCGGCCGCCGTGACAGGTCTCACTTCTTGCTGTCGATGACCGCCTTCATCACGTCGCGCGCGATGGGGGCGGCCAGGCCGCCACCGGAGATGTCGTCCCGGTTGGCGTTGCCGTCCTCGACCACGACGGCGACGGCGACCGGGGAGCCGTTGTCGGTCTTCGCGTACGAGATGAACCAGGCGTACGGCTTCTCGCTGTTGTTCAGACCGTGCTGGGCGGTACCGGTCTTGCCGCCCACTGTGACGCCGGGGATCTGCGCGTTGGTTCCCGTGCCGTTCTTGACGACGGTCTCCATCATCTGCTGGACCTTCTGGGCGTTCTCACCGGAGAGCGCCCGGCTGAGCTCCTTGGGGTCGTGCGTGTAGACGGGGTCCAGGTTGGGAGCCTGGCGCTCGGCCACCATGTACGGCTCCATCAGCTTGCCGTCGTTGGCGATCGCGGAGGCGACCATGGCCATCTGGAGCGGGGTGGTCCGGTTGGACGCCTGCCCGATGCCGGCCATGGCGTTCTGCGGCCTGTTGTCCTCGGGGTAGATGCTCGCGTCGGCGCGGACGGGCGTGAAGACTTCCTTGTTGAAGCCGAACTTGTCCGTCTGCTCGATCATCTTCTTGTTGCCGAGGTCGTCGCTCATCTTCCCGAAGACGGTGTTGCACGACACCCGCAGGGCCTCGCGCAGCGTGGCGTTCTCGCAGGGGATGTCGCCCTCGTTCTGGAGCGGCGTGGTGGACTGCGGCAGCGTCCACGGCAGCGGCGACTCCGTCTTGGCGTCGATGTCGTCGTAGAGCCCGTTCTCCAGGGCGGCGGAGGCGGTGACGACCTTGAAGGTGGAGCCCGGGGGGTAGGTCTCGCGCAATGCCCGGTTGAGCATCGGCTTGTCCTCGTCCTTCAGGAGCTTCTGCCGGTTGTCCGAGTCCTTCATGGAGTTCCCGGCGAAGACCGAGGGGTCGTACGACGGGGTGCTGGCGAGGGCCAGGACGGCGCCGCTCTTCGGGTCGAGGGCGACCACCGCGCCCTTCTTGTCGCCGAGCCCCTTGAAAGCGGCCTTCTGAGCGTCGCCGTTCAGCGTGGTGACGATGTTGCCGCCGCGCTTCTTGTCGCCGGTGAACATCGACAGCGTCCGGTCGAAGAACAGCTGGTCGTCGTTGCCGGTGAGGATGCCGTCTTCCAGGCTCTCCAGCTGCGAGGAGTCGAACGCCTGCGAGGAGTAGCCGGTCACGGGGGCCCACAGGGGGCCGTCCTTCCAGACCCGCTTGTACCGGAAGTCGCTGTCCTCGGTCTCGGCAGAACCGGTGATCGCCTTGCCGTCGACGATGATGTCGCCGCGCTCGTGGGCGTACCGCTCGATCTCGACGCGGCGGTTGTACTTGTGGCTGTTCAGCTCGTCCGCCCGGACGTACTGGAGCCAGTTGTCCCGGATGAGGAGGGCGACCATCAGCAGACCGCAGAAGATCGCGATCCGACGGAGGGGCTTGTTCACGGTCGGACCACCTGGGTCATCTCGGCGTCCGTGGACGGGGAGGGGGCCGGAGCCGGGCGGCGGGCGGTATCGCTGATTCTGATCAGGATGGCGATCAGCGCCCAGTTGGCGAGTACGGAGGAACCACCTGCCGCCAGGAACGGCATCGTCATACCGGTGAGCGGGATGAGGCCCATCACACCGCCGGCCACGACGAACACCTGGATGGCGAACGATCCGGAGAGGCCGATCGCGAGCAGCTTGCCGAACGGGTCGCGGGCCGCCAGGGCGGTGCGCACGCCGCGCTCGACGATCAGACCGTAGACGAGGAGCACACCCATCATCCCGGCGAGCCCGAGCTCCTCGCCGACGGTGGCGAGGATGAAGTCGGAGTTGGCGGCGAAGCCGATCAGGTCGGAGTTGCCCTGCCCGAGCCCGGTCCCGAGGGTGCCACCGGAGCCGAACGCCATCAGGGACTTCGCCATCTGCTCACTCGCGGCCACCTCCCCCCAGCCGGCGAACGGGTCGAGCCAGGCGGTGACGCGCTGCTGGACGTGGGGTTCGAACGTGGCGACGCCGACCGCGCCGATCGCCGACATCAGCAGACCGAAGACGATCCAGCTGGTGCGCTCGGTGGCGACGTACAGCATGACGACGAACATGCCGAAGAAGAGCAGCGAGGAGCCGAGGTCGGTCTCGAAGACCAGGATGAGGATCGAGAACGCCCAGACCATCAGGATCGGGCCCAGGTCACGGCCGCGGGGGAGGTACAGGCCCATGAAGCGGCGGCTGGCCAGGGCCAGCGCGTCCCGCTTGACCATCAGGTAGCCCGCGAAGAACACGGTGATGATGATCTTGGCGAACTCGCCGGGCTGGAGCGTTCCGAAGCCCGGGATCTTGATCCAGATCTTGGCGCCGTTCACGGCGGGGAAGAACATCGGCAGGATCAGCAGGAACAGCGCCACGACCATGGAGATGTACGTGTAGCGCTGGAGGATGCGGTGATCCTTCAGGATGGCCAGGACCGCGACCAGCATGCCCACGCCGATGGCGGAGAACAGCAGCTGCTTCGAGGCGGCGGGGACGAAGGTGTCCAGCGCCTGGAAGCGCTCCGACTGGTCCAGCCGCCAGATCAGGGCCAGCCCCAGCCCGTTGAGCAGGGTCGCCAGCGGCAGCAACAGCGGATCGGCGTACTTGGCGAACCTGCGCACCGCGAGGTGGCCGACGCCGCCGAGCAGCGCGAGCCCCGCCCCGTAGCCGAGCATGCCCGCGGGCAGTTCGCCGTTGAGGGCGAGTCCCACGTTGGCGTAGGCGAACACCGAGATGGCGACGGCGAAGACGACGAGCGCCAGCTCGGTGTTACGGCGGCTCGGTGCGTCGATCGCGCCGATGGTGGTCGTGTTGGTGACAACGCTCATGATGCTGAAGGCCCCCTACGGCTTACTGCTTACCGCACTGCGGGACCAGCTTCTTCTCTTCCTCCGAGAGGCTGGGGCCGGGAGTGGGAGCGGTGGTCGGCTTGGTCCCCTTGGCGGAGGACGTGGCGGAAGTCCTGGTGGCGGGGGCGCCGGCGGTGCCCCCGGCCTCGCCCTCGCCCGTACGGGCGCGGTTCTCGGCGTCGGCCGCGCGGCGCTGCGCGTCCTTCTTGCAGGCGGAGGCCTGGGCGGCGAGCTCGGCGACCTTCTTGCGGGCGTCGGTGATGCTGCCCTCGGCGATGGTCGACTCGACCTGCTTGCGCTGGTACGGCGGCAGGTACTTGAGCTCGATCTCGGGGTGGTTCTTCTCGACCTTCGAGAGCGAGACCCAGGCGAGGTCCTGGCTGATGCCCTGGAACAGCGCGACGTTCTCGTCCTGCGTGCCGACGTAGTACTGCGTCTGCGTCCAGCGGTAGCCGCCGTACAGGCCGCCGCCGATCACGGCCAGCGCGAGCACGATGTAGACGGAACGCTTCAGCCACTTGCGGCCGCCGCGCGGTTTGACGAAGTCGTCGTCCGTGTAGGCGTCGTAGGAGCCGTCCGGCATGCCCCCGTAGCCGGGGTCGCCGCTGCCGGGCGGGCCGAAGCCGCCGGAGGGCGGGGGCACGGGGCGGCCGAGACCGGCCGCGCGGCCGGCGGGCGTCTGCATGGCCCCGCCGTCGCCCAGCTGGGCCTGGTTCTCCGCGACCGCGCCGACGACGACCGGGGTGTCGTTGAGCTGCGCGGCCAGGGTGTCGTTGTTGTCGACGTCCAGGACGTCGGCGACGATGCAGGTGATGTTGTCCGGGCCGCCGCCGCGCAGAGCGAGCTGGATCAGCTCCTGGATGGTCTCCTGCGGGCCCTGGTAGCTGGCGAGCGTCTCTTCCATCGTCTGGTGCGAGACCACGCCGGAGAGGCCGTCGGAGCAGATCAGATAGCGGTCGCCGGCGCGGACCTCGCGGATGGAGAGGTCCGGCTCGACATGGTCGCCGCTGCCCAGCGCCCGCATCAGCAGGGAGCGCTGTGGGTGGGTGGTGGCCTCTTCCTCGGTGATCCGGCCCTCGTCGACGAGACGCTGCACCCAGGTGTGGTCCTGGGTGATCTGCGTCAGGACGCCGTCGCGCAGCAGGTACGCGCGGGAGTCGCCGACGTGCACCAGGCCGAGGCGCTGACCGGTCCAGAGCAGGGCGGTGAGCGTGGTGCCCATGCCCTCCAGCTGGGGGTCCTCCTCGACCATGACGCGCAGCTGGTCGTTGGCCTGCTGCACGGCCGTGCCGAGCGAGGTCAGGAGGTCGGATCCCGGGACGTCGTCGTCGAGCGGGACGAGTGTGGAGATCACCTCGGAGCTGGCGACCTCACCGGCCGCCTGACCGCCCATGCCGTCGGCGATGGCGAGGAGCCGGGGACCGGCGTAGCCGGAGTCCTCGTTCCCCTCCCGGATCATGCCCTTGTGCGATCCGGCGGCGAAGCGCAGCGACAGACTCATGCGCACCTCGCCCGTCGGCTCGGGGTACAGCCTGTCTCGAGCCACACTGCCCACCCTCCGGTCGGGAACCGGGCAGCGTCCGTCGTCCAGGCCGCCGCGGCTCGCTCGCTCCGCTCGCTCATTGTCGTACTACTTCCGCAGCTCGATGACGGTCTTGCCGATACGGATCGGCGCGCCCAGCGGAACTGGTGTCGGGGTGGTGAGCCGGGTCCGTTCCAGATACGTGCCGTTGGTGGACCCGAGATCCTCGACGATCCACTGGCCGTCACGGTCCGGGTAGATCCTGGCATGCCTGCTGGACGCGTAGTCGTCGTCCAGCACGATCGTTGAATCGTGGGCCCGGCCCAGGGTGATGGTCTGGCCCTGGAGCGCGACCGTGGTGCCCGTGAGCGTGCCTTCGGACACGACCAGCTTGGTGGGCGCCCCGCGGCGCTGCCGCCCGGGCTGCTGGCGCTGCTGGGGCGGCGCCGCTTGTTGTTGTTGGCGGCCCTGCTGCGGGCGTGCGTCGGCGGCAGTGCGGCGTGAGCCGCGCTGCGTGACGCGCGTTCCGAACAGGTCGCTGCGAATGACCTGTACGGCCACGATGACGAACAGCCACAGAACAGCCAGGAAACCTAGCCGCATGACCGTCAGGGTCAGCTCTGACATTGCCCCCGCTTCACCCTTCGGCTTGCCGGTAAACGATGGTGGTGCTGCCCACGACGATCCGCGAGCCGTCGCGGAGCGTAGCGCGGGTGGTGTGCTGCCCGTCTACCACGATGCCGTTGGTAGACCCGAGATCCTGGATCGTCGAGGGCGTTCCGGTCCGGATCTCACAGTGCCGGCGCGATACGCCGGGGTCGTCGATCCGCACGTCGGCGTCGGTGGATCGTCCCATCACCAACGTCGGGCGGGAAATCTGATGGCGGGTGCCGTTGATCTCGATCCAGCGTCGCGTCCGGGCGTCCGGCAGGGGGCCGGGCGCGGCCGGCGGGCGCCGGTCGTTCGTGGGAGCCGAGGGCCGTCCGGCGCCGGGCGGCGGGGCCGCGGGCATCGGAGGAGCGGCGCTCGGGGGGTAGCCGTAGCCGCCGGGAGCCTGCGGGGCGGCGGGCCGCCCACCCGCGGACTGGGGCGGTGCCGACTGGTCCTGCTGTGACGAACTCGACGCCAGCGTGCGGCTGCGGACCCGGTAGAGCCCGGTGTCGAGGTCGTCGGCCTTCTCCAGGTGGACCTTGATCGGTCCCATGAAGGTGTAGCGCTGCTGCTTGGCGTAGTCGCGCACCAGGCCGGAGAGCTCGTCGCCCAGCTGACCGGAGTACGGGCTGAGCCGCTCGTAGTCGGGGGTGCTGAGCTCGACGATGAAGTCGTTGGGGACGACGGTCCGCTCACGGTTCCAGATCGTCGCGTTGTTGTCGCACTCGCGCTGGAGGGCGCCGGCGATCTCGACGGGCTGCACCTCGGACTTGAAGACCTTGGCGAAGGTGCCGTTGACCAGCCCCTCGAGGCGCTGCTCGAAACGCTTCATGACCCCCATGGGGCACCTCCTCCGTTGTCATCGTCGCTGTACTGCTTACTGATCGTATCCACGCGTCGGGAAATCGGCTGGTTCCCCTTGTCTGGCCTGTGGATGAGTGTCACCCCTCACACGGATCGTAGAGGTGGCCTCCTCACAGTGTCCCGCACCCGGGAAGCACTCTGGAGGAGTGGGGGCGATGGTTCGGGGTTCCCGCTTCCCCTCCCGGAGCCGGCGAAACAACGGATGTGAATCCACCCTGTCCAGCGTGCTAATCTTCCGTTTGTCGCCAGGCGCTCACCCCCCAGGGTGAGAGTCTGAAAACACCACTCATGCGCGAGTGGCGGAACGGCAGACGCGCTGGCTTCAGGTGCCAGTGTCCTTAGGGACGTGGGGGTTCAAATCCCCCCTCGCGCACAACGGCGGTTGCTCGCAACTGCTGAAGTTGATTCGGGAGAGCCCCCGCTTCGGAGAGATCCGGAGCGGGGGTTCTTCGTTGTTGCGGCTCCGCTCCGTGCCTGTTCCGTGTTTTTGACGGACGGGCGGGGTACGGACAGCCGGACAGGACCGGTCGGACAGGACCGGATGGGAGAGGACGGCAGCGGTCGTCCGCAGGCGGCGATCCACCGGGTGCGGGCACGGTTTCCGGACAGACCGATGGCCGGTGCAACGGCGTACTTGCATACGCTGGCCGCAGAGGTTGGATCGACGGCGTCTCGGCGGCGAAGGGCTGAGCGCACAGAACGTCCCGGAGGCAGGAAATGGCGAAGCAGGCTCGCGCGGTCCAGACGTGGCGGTCGATCGTGGATGCCGCGGCGAGTGTCTTCGACGACTACGGCTACGAGCGTGCCGCCATCTCGGAGATTCTCCGCCGCGCCAAGGTCACCAAGGGGGCCTTGTACTTCCATTTCGCCTCCAAGGAGGCCATCGCGCAGGCGATCATGGACGAGCAGACCTCCACGGTCGAGTTCGAGCAGGAGGGATCGCCGCTCCAGTCCCTGGTGGACGGCGGCCAGCAGTTCGCTTTCGCCCTGCGCCACAACGCGATGGCCCGGGCCGGTACCAGGCTCTCCATCGAAGGCGTCTTCCTCGGCGGACCGCATCCTTGGGGCGACTGGATCGACGCGACCGCTCGGATGCTGGAGCTGGGGCAGGAGCGCGGCGAGGTGTTCCCGCAGATCGACCCCATGGTGTCGGCCAAAATCATCGTCGCCTCGTTCACCGGTATCCAGCTGGTCTCGGAGGCCGATTCAGGGCGGGCCGATCTGCGCGAGCAGGTGGCGGAGATGTGGCGCCACATCCTGCCGTCGATCGCTCACCCGGGTGTCATCGCCCACATCAAGCCCGAGGGCCGGGTGGACCTGGCGGCCCAGGCGCGCGAGAAGGCGGAGCGGGAGGAGCAGGAGGCCCGGATCGCCGCGGAGGCCAAGGAGGCGGGCTCCGACCCCGCGTCGGACGCGGGCTCCCGGGCGGGCGGGTCGGGCCTGCGGGGCGGTGGGTCCGGCCGCGGTACGCGGGCCGGCGACGAGGGTGACGAGGAGCCCGCAGGTGCGGGGGTGGCGGCCGGAGGGGCTGCCTGATCCGCTGGGGGCGGGCCGTGCCCACGGGGTGGGGCGTGCTGTGTTTCACGTGAAACGTCCGATTCGCGGGCGCCATCATGATCATCATGCGGCAGGGCCGCGGAGCTCGTAACAAGCTCCGCGGCCCTGTCGGCGTTTCCGGGGGCGTTTCTCCTCAGGCGGCGAGGCGGGAGGCGAGAGCCTTCGCCTTGTCCCGGGCGTCGTCGAGCGCCTGGGTGCGGGAGGCCTCGGCGAGCGGGATCAGCTCGGCCATCGAGGGCTGCGAGTGGGCGAGGGTCAGCTCCGGAACGATGAAGTCCACCTCGGCGGAGAACATGCCCGCGAACACCTTCGCCAAGTAATTCTGGACAAATTCGAAGCTCTCGCGCGGGGTGCCCTGAGCGTACGAACCGCCGCGGCTGGCGACGACGGTCACCGGGGTCCCGGCGATGGGGGAGTCCGGTCCCGCGTTGTGCCCGACGATGATCACCTGGTCCAGCCAGGCCTTGAGGGTGGACGGGATCGTGAAGTTGTACATCGGTGCGCCGATCAGGACGGCGTCCGCCGCGGCCAGTTCGTCGGCCAGCTCCCGGCGCAGCGGATCGCCGGCGCCCGCGGCGGTGGCGGCGGCGTCCAGGTGGGGCAGCGGATCGGCGGCCAGGTCGCGATGGACGACGGTGCCGTCCGGGTGCTGCTCGCGCCAGGCCTCGACGAACGCCGCGGTGACGTCGCGGGAAGCGGAGCCCTGGGGGAAGACGGCGGAGTCGAGGTGCAGAAGCGTGGCCATGGGGATCTCCACAGAGAGAGGAAGGGAGGGGGAGGGGACGAGTGAAGGGGACGAGGGCGGGTCGGTGGGACCTCGCGGGCGTCCGGGGGTTATCCATTCCGTACGTAACTACTAATAGCATAGCTACTAAGAATTAGTAAGCTGCCCACGGCGGCGCAGTACGCTAGGGGCATGGCGGATCACGGCGAACAGGCCTGTCGGCGGGTCGATGTGGGGATCAGTCGCGTCTTCGAGTTGTTCGGCAAGCGCTGGACCGGCCCGATCGTCTCGGTGCTGCTGCAGCGGCCGGTGCACTTCGCCGAGCTGCGCCGGGCGATTCCCGGGATCAGCGAGCGGATGCTCTCGGACCGGCTGACCGAACTCGGCGCGGCCGGCCTGGTCATCCGCGAGGTCGACGAGGGGCCGCCGCTGCGCGTGGCGTACCGGCTCACCGAGGCCGGCGCCGCGATGGAGCCCGCGCTCAAGGAGCTGGGGCAGTGGGCGGACACCTATCTGGCGCCGGAAGCCGGGACCGGCTGCTGACGGCGTCACGCGGGACCGGTGGCGCTCCCCCGTCGTCCGCAGGGCCGGCGGACGCCCGTCCACAGGCCCCGCCAGGACCGGGCATCCGGCGGTACCGTCGTGCTCGGTCGCTGGTGGACAGGGCCGCTGGCCGGTCGGACAGCCGGGCAGCCGGAAGCGGTACGAGGGTGGGGGAGGCGACGCTCCATGGGCGGAACCGAGGCGACGATGCCTGAGCGGCGGGCGGTGGGAACGACGGCAGCTGAAGGATCTTCGGGGTCTGCGGGACCTTCGGGGTCTGCGGGACCTTCGGGGTCTGCGGGACCTTCGGGGGCCGCGGGATCTGCGGCGTCCGTGGGGCCTGTTGGGGCTGCCGGAGGGGACCCGCGCATTCCTGTCGTGCCCGGGTTCGCCCGCCGTGGGGCCGGGAGTTCACCGAAGGCGGCGGGCAAGGCGCTCCGCGACCGGGTGCCGCGGTCCTCGCACGCCTCGCTGGTCCTGCCGTCGGGACGGCCGGACGCGGTACGGGCCGTCGAGGAGTCGAACCGGGGCCGCGTGCCGGGTCTGACGCCGATACGGGTGGGCCGCATGGCGGCCACCCCGTTCGCCTTCCTGCGGGGTGCGGCCGGACTGATGGCCCACGATCTGATGGGCAGCCCGGTCACCGGGGTGGGCGCCCAGCTCTGCGGCGACGCGCACGCGGCCAACTTCGGCCTCTACGGTGATGCCCGGGGCAGCCTCGTCATCGACCTGAACGACTTCGACGAGACCGTCTTCGGGCCGTGGGAGTGGGACCTCAAGCGGCTCGCCACCTCCCTGGTGCTCGCGGGCCGGGCCGCCGGGGCCGACGAGGACACCTGCCGCCGGGGCGCGTACGACACCGTCGGCGCCTACCGGCGCACGATGCGGCTGCTGGCCCGGCTGCCCGCCCTCGATGCCTGGAACGCGATCGCGGACGAGGAGCTGGTCTCGCACACGGACGCGCGTGACCTGGTCGGCACGTTGGAGCGGGTCTCGGAGAAGGCCCGCAACAACACCAGCGCCCGTTTCGCCGCCCGGTCCACCGAGGAATGCGCCGACGGCGGCCGGCGCTTCGTCGACGCCCGGCCCGTGCTGCGCCGGGTGCCGGACGCCGAGGCCGCGGTCGTTGCCGCCGGTCTCGGCGGCTATCTCTCCACCGTCTCCGAGGACCGGGTGCCGTTGCTGGCCCGGTACACGATCCACGACGTGGCGTTCCGGGTGGTCGGCACCGGCAGTGTGGGGACCCGGTCCTATGTGGTGCTGCTGCTCGATCACCGCGGGGAGCCGCTGGTCCTCCAGGTGAAGGAGGCGCGCCCTTCGGTGCTCGCCCCCTACCTGCCCGCGGTCGGGTTCGATGTGCCGGAGGTGGCTCACGAGGGCCGCCGGGTGGTGCTCGGGCAGAAGCGGATGCAGGTCGTCAGCGACATCCTGCTCGGCTGGGCGGACGTCGACGGCAGGCAGTTCCAGGTCCGGCAGTTCCGGAACCGCAAGGGCAGCGTGGATCCCGCCGCGCTCGCCGCCGACCAGGTCGACGACTACGGGCGGATGACCGGCGCGCTGCTCGCGCGGGCGCACGCCCACAGCGCCGACCCCCGCCTGCTGGCGGGCTACTGCGGCAAGAACGACGAGCTCGACGAGGCGATGGCCGCCTTCGCGGTCACGTACGCCGACCGTACGGAAGCGGATCACGCCGACCTGCTGCGGGCGATCAAGGCGGGCAGGCTGGCCGCCGAGCCCGGAATTTGACGGGTCCGTGAGGCGGTGGGGCCCGGTTCCGGAGGCGCCGGGCCCCGGGCCGGTCTCCACCGTGTGTCCCGTGCCGCCGGGCCGTGGCCATACGCTGGACGAGTGACCCACGAAGCCGCCGGGGTGCCGACCACCCGGAACGATGAAGACCGGCAGGACAACGACCGGCAGGAGAACGACCGGCAGGACGCGTCCCGGCCCGCTCCCGAGGTGCGGGAAGCCCCCGAAGCGGAAGCCGCCGCAGAGGCGCAGGAAGCCACGGCGGCGCGGGACGCCCACGGAGCGCCGGACGCCGCCGGTGCCGCGGACGCCGCCGCCGGGGAGCCCGTCGGTCCCGCGGACGCCGAGCCGCGGCCCGAGGCGCGCCTGGCCCGGGCGGTGCAGGTCGCCGAGCAGGCGTTGATCGAGTTCGAGATCGCGGTGGAGACCTTCCGGGTGGAGGTCGAGAACTTCTCCCGGCTGCACCACCAGAAGCTCGGCCCGATGTACGCGCGCCTCGACGAGCTGGACGCGCTGATCGCGGAAGCGCGGGCGGCCAGGACCGGGGACCCGGAGGACGAGCGCAAGGCGCGCGAGGCGCGGGCGGTCGTCATGCCGATGCCCGGGGTCGACGAGCTGTTCCACGACTGGATGGACACCGACGGGCTGTCCCCCGAGGCCGCGGCCATGCTCACCGAGCAGCCGGTCCGGCCGCCGAAGCGGGTCAGGCCGAGCGAGGAGGCCCGCAGGCTCTACCGGGAGCTGGCCCGCAAGGCGCACCCGGACCTCGCCCAGGACGAGGCGGAGCGGCAGCGACGGGACGAGTTCATCGCCCGGGTGAACGCCGCCTACGGGCGCGGCGACGTCGAGCTGCTGAAGGAGCTCGTGGCGGAGTGGGCGGCCGGTCCGGTGCAGCAGCCGGCCCCGCTCAGCGAGAGCGAGGAGCTCTACGCCCGGCTGGAGTGGCTCAGCAGGCGCAAGGAGCTGCTGACGGTGCTCGCCACGGAGCTGGAGGAGGGCGCGATCGGCTCGATGCTGCGGATGGCCCCCGACGACCCGGACCAGCTGCTGGAGGACATCGCGGAGCAACTGCTGGGCGAGGTGTCCCGGCGCGAGGCCGAGCTCGCGGAAATGGTGCAGTAGCGTTCCGGATGACTCTTCCGTGTAGGGATGACTCTTCCACGTATGTACGAGAGAAGGCATGACCCATGAATTTCGCCCCGCTGCCCTCGGTGGACGCCGCGGCGGTGCCGTCGGACGGTTTCATCCTGGACGTCCGTGAGAACGACGAGTGGGCGGCCGGTCACGTCGAGGGTGCGCTGCACATTCCGATGAGCGACTTCGTGGGCCGGTTCGGCGAGCTGACCGAGTCCGCCGAGGACGGGCGGCGCGTGCATGTGATGTGCCGGGTCGGCGGCCGTTCGGCCCAGGTCACCCAGTACCTGGTCCAGCAGGGCATCGACGCGGTGAACATCGACGGCGGCATGCAGGCCTGGGACGGCGCCGGCCGTCCGATGGTCACGGACAACGGAACGCCTGCCTTCGTCCTCTGAGCCGCGTCGACCCGACCCGAACCGACCCGACCCGGGGCCGGGCGGGGGCCGGTCTCGGCCTTCCGCGGCCCGGTCGTCAACCGAGCGGGTGGGCGGCCAGCAGGTCTCCCAGGGCCTCCTCATGGGCCGCCGCCGGGCCGAGGGAGAGCTCGATCAGCTTCGCCCAGGCATGGAAGCGGTGCAGCGGATAGTCGGTGTCCGCGCCGAAGCCGCCGTGCAGATGCTGTGCGGTCTGCACGACGCGGCGGACGCCGTCGGAGGCCCAGATCTTCGCGACGGCGACATCGCCCGCGGCCGGGAGCGGGCCGCCGGCGTCGGTGGAGATCCGCCAGGCGGCCTGCCAGAGGGTGGCCTCCATCGCCCGGAGATCGATGTACCGGTCGGCGGCCTGCACCGCCACCGCCTGGAACGTCGCGACCGGGAACCCGAACTGCTCGCGCTTGCCGGTGTATTCGGCGGTCATCGCGAGCACCCGTTCGCCCAGCCCGAGCGCCAGTGCGCACGTCCCCGTGGTGAGCAGGGACCGCAGCCAGTCCCAGCAGCCCGCCGCGTCGATCAGCTCGCCCGCTGCCACGCGCACGGCGTCCAGCCGGACCTCGGCCAGGCGTTCACCACTGGTGGAGACCTGGTCCGCCAGGGTGACGCCGTCGCGGGTACGGGGCACGAGGGCGAGGACCGGCCGCCCCCCGGCGGTATGCGCCGGAACGGCGATCCAGTCGGCCACCTGGGCCCAGGGGACGCCGGACTGCACGCCGTCCAGCACCCAGCCGGACTCCCCGGCCGGACCGCCCGACGCCCCGGCCGCAGCGTCGGACTCCGTGTCGCCCTGCCCGTACCGCCGTGCGGTGACCGCGAGTTCGGCCGGATCGTGACCGCTGCGTCCGTTGGCGCCGACGGTCAGGATCAGTTCGCCCCGGCCGGCCCGGGGCAGCAGCTCCGCCGCGAGGGTGCTCCCGCCGTACCGCTGGACCGCCAGCGCGACCGCACAGCTCTCCAGCAAGGGGACCCTGGCCAGCACCTTCGCCGACTCCCGCAGGACCAGACAGAGCGCGATCGGGTCGAGACCCGCTCCGCCGTGGTCCGGTGACAGCGTGAGCCCGAGCAGATCCGTGCGGGCCAGCTCGTGCCACAGCTGCCGGTCGATGTCCTCCGCCACCGCGCCCGGGGTCAGGGCGGGACTGGGCGCGCGGTCGGGTGCGACATCCGAGAAGACGGCCCTGGCCGCCTCGACGGCCGCCTGCTGTTCCTCGGTGAAGGTGAAGTCCACTGGCCCAGCCTCCCGTTGACCCTGCGCCTGATCCCCGCGACCTGACGGCTCGTCAAGATAGAACAGGTTCTATGGGAAGGGAACAGGCACGTGAGCAAGTGAGCAGGCGGGCAAGGGGCCAGGAGGCCTGGGCCGAGGCGCGCGCGGGCGCTCCTCAGCGGTCGAAGTCCAGCTCCACCTCCGGGGTGAGCGGATGCGACTGGCAGGCCAGCACGAAGCCCGCGCCGGTCTCCTCCGGCTCCAGCGCGAAGTTGCGCTCCATCCGGACCTCGCCCGAGACGAGGAACGCCCGGCAGGTCCCGCAGACCCCGCCCTTGCAGGCGTACGGAGCGTCCGACCGGCTTCGCAGCACCGTCTCCAGCAGGGATTCCGCGTTCTCCACCGGCCAGGTGCCCGAGCGGCCGTGGAGGGTGGCCGTCAGCACGGAGTCGGACGGGGCGGCGACCTTGACCACCGTCACATCCGCGGGACCTTCGTCGACGTGGAAGATCTCCTGGTGGACCCGGGACCGGTCGACGCCGAGCGCTCTGAGGGCCTGCTCCGCGCCCCGAACGAGACCGAGCGGCCCGCACAGGAACCAGCCGTCCACCTCCGCGACCGGGAGCACGGCGGGCAGCAGGCCGGTGAGCCGCTCGGTGTCCAGCCGCCCGGAGGGCAGCCCGGCCGACTGCTCCTCCCGGGAGAGCGCGGTGACCAGCTGGAAGCGGTCGGGGAACCGGTCCTTGAGGTCGGCCACCTCGTCGAGGAACATCGTCGAGGCCGCCGTGCGGTCACTGCGGATCAGACAGAACCGGGCCGTCGGCTCCCGGCCGAGCAGGGTGGCCGCCATGGACAGCACCGGAGTGATGCCGCTGCCGCCGACCACCGCCACGAACAGGCCCGGGCGCGGCTTCAGGACGAAGCGGCCCATCGGAGGCATCGCCTCCACCTGGTCCCCGACGGCCAGCTCCTTCAGGGCGTACGTGGAGAACGCCCCGCCCTCGACCATGCGGATGCCGACCCGCAGCACCGGCTCGCCGGGCTGCTCGGTGGCCGGTGCGCAGATCGAGTACGAGCGGCGGATCTCCTGGCCGTCCACGGTGTAGCGCACGTTCAGATGCTGGCCGGGGGTGTGGCGGAAGGTCTCGCGCAGCTCGGCCGGCACGGCGAGTGTCACGGCCACCGCGTCGTCCGTGATCCGTTCGATCGCGCTGACCCGGAGCGGATGGAACATCTACAACTCCTTGAAGTGGTCGAACGGTTCACGGCAGGCGGCGCAGCGGCGCAGGGCCTTGCACGCCGTGGAGGAGAACCGGCTGAGCAACTCCGTGTCCGTGGAGCCGCAGTGCGGGCAGCGCACCGAGAGCGTCAGCGGCACGGGGCCGCCGTCCGCGCTGTGGGCGCGCGGCGGCGCGATGCCGAACTCGGCGAGCTTGCGGCGTCCTTCGGCGCTGATGTCGTCCGTCGACCAGGCCGGGGCCAGGACCGTGACCACGGAGACCTCCGGGACGCCGTGGTCGTGCAGCACCCGCTCGATGTCGGCGGACATCGCCTCGATCGCGGGGCAGCCCGTGTAGGTCGGGGTCAGCCGCACGGTCACCCGGCCCGGGCCGTCCACCGTGACGTCCCGCACGACGCCCAGCTCGGCCAGGGTCAGCACCGGGAGCTCGGGGTCGGGCACGGATCCGGCCAGTCCGCGCAGCTCCGCCTCCAGCCGGGTGTCGGTCACCATGACGCCCCCGGATGACTGCGGTGCAGGTGCTGCATCTCGGCGATCATGCGGCCGAACGGCTCGGTGTGCAGGCCCTGTCGGCCCGCCCCCGCCGCCCAGCCCCCGGACTGCGGGCCCGCCGGGAGAGTCAGGGTGGCGCGCTCGACGACGTCGGTGACGGCGGCGAGCCAACGGCCGCGCAACTCCTCCAGGTCGATACCGGAACCCGGGGAATCGAGCCCTTCGACCGGCTGGAACATCTCGCCGGTGAATCGCCACAGCGCGTCCAGGCCGCTCTGCATCCGGCCGTGGCTCTCCTCGGTGCCGTCGCCGAGCCTCAGGACCCACTGCTCGGCATGGTCCCGGTGGTAGGCCACTTCCTTGACGGCCTTGCCCGCCAGCCCGGCGAACTCGCCTTCCCCGGTCGCCAGTCGCTCGTACAGCAGGTGCTGATACACCGAGAAGTAGAGCTGCCGGGCGATGGTGTGGGCGAAGTCCCCGTTCGGCTGCTCGACCAGTTGGAGGTTGCGGAAGGCGCGCTCCTCCCGGAGATAGGCCAGCTCGTCCTCGTCGCCGACGAGCGAGAGCAACACCCGCGCCTGCCCCAGCAGGTCCAGGGCGATGTTGGCGAGAGCCACCTCCTCCTCCAGGACGGGGGCGTGACCGGCCCACTCCCCCAGCCGGTGCGAGAGCACCAGCGCGTCGTCGCCGAGGGCGAGTGCGGCGCTCACAGGTGCTTCACCCCGTCCGGGATCTCGTAGAACGTCGGGTGGCGGTAGGGCTTGTCGGCGGCCGGCTCGAAGAACGAGTCCTTCTCGTCGGGGGAGGAGGCGGTGACCGCGGTGGACGGGACCACCCAGATCGAGACGCCCTCGGAACGGCGGGTGTAGAGGTCGCGGGCGTTGCGCAGGGCCATCTCGGCGTCCGGTGCGTGCAGGCTGCCCGCATGGGTGTGGGACAGTCCGCGCCGCGAGCGCACGAACACCTCCCACAGCGGCCAGTCGGTCGAGCTGCTCATGCCGTCTCCTCCACATGCTGCGCGGGTGCGCTGTTCTGTGCCGATGCCGATGCCGATGCCGATGCCGATGCCGGTACTGATGCCGGTGAACGGGGCGTTGTCTGTACCGGAGCGTGCTTGGCGGCGTACGCGGCTGCCGCGTCCCGGACCCAGGCGCCCTCCTCGTGGGCCTCGCGCCGCTGGCTGATCCGCTGGTCGTTGCAGGGGCCGTTGCCCTTGAGGACCGCATGGAACTCGGACCAGTCGATCGCGCCGAAGTCGTGCCGGCCCAGCTCCTCGTTCCACCGGATGTCGGGGTCCGGGAGCTCCAGGCCCAGCGCTTCGGCCTGGGGCACGCAGATGTCGACGAAGCGCCGGCGCAGCTCGTCGTTGGAGTGCCGCTTGATCTTCCAGGCCATGGACTGCTCGGAGTGCGACGAGGCGTCGTCGGGCGGGCCGAACATCATCAGGGAGGGCCACCACCAGCGGTTCACCGCGTCCTGGGCCATGGCGTGCTGGGCCTCGGTGCCGCGGCTGAGGGCGAGCAGCAGCTCATACCCCTGGCGCTGGTGGAAGGACTCCTCCTTGCAGATGCGGACCATCGCTCGGGCGTAGGGGCCGTACGAGCACCGGCAGAGCGGCACCTGATTGGTGATCGCCGCGCCGTCCACCAGCCAGCCGATCGCGCCGACGTCGGCCCAGGTCAGCGTGGGGTAGTTGAAGATCGACGAATAGCGCTGACGGCCCGCGTGGAGCTTGTCGAGCAGCTCCTCGCGGCTGGTGCCCAGGGTCTCGGCGGCGCTGTAGAGATACAGGCCGTGACCCGCCTCGTCCTGCACCTTGGCCATGAGGATCGCCTTGCGGCGCAGCGAGGGCGCCCGGGTGATCCAGTTGGCCTCGGGCTGCATGCCGATGATCTCCGAGTGGGCGTGCTGGGCCATCTGGCGGACCAGCGTCGCCCGGTAGGCGTCGGGCATCCAGTCGCGCGGCTCGATCCGCTCGTCCGCCGCCACGGTCGCGTCGAAGGCCGCGAGGCGGTCCGCGCCCGCCGCCTCCGCACCGTCCACCGTGCCGAGCGTCTTCTGCGTCGTCTGGTCCGCAGTCACTGCCGCCATCCCGGGCTCCCTACCGACCGATCGTTCGGTTCCTTGACTTCAATGGTGAGTCGGAGGCCCGTAGGGTGTCAACCCTGTGGATAACTGAGTGGTGATCGACGGTGAGCGGGGCGGGATGGATTCGGACCACGACAGGAGCTCTGCGGGTGGGGGAAAGGACGCCTGGCCGCAGGCGTTGAACCGGCCGGCGGAGGCGCAGGACACACCCGAAGCCATACCGCAAAAGCCCCCGGCACCGGTGGCGGATGCCCCGGCCACCGGCCTGGGCATAGCCGGGCTCTCCTTCCCCTTTCAGGTGGTCGCGGCCCTGGCGCTGTCCCTGATCGGACTGCTCGCCTGCACGCAGGTGGCCATGGTGTTCCTGCACGTCGCCCCGTCCAACACGCTGACCAAACAGCACGGGAAGACGATCGACAGCTGGATCTACCCGGAGTTCGAGCAGAACTGGAAGCTCTTCGCGCCGAACCCGCTCCAGCAGAACATCGCCGTCCATGTGCGGGCCGATGTGGTGGGCGCGGACGGCCGGCGCACCACGCGGTGGATGAACCTCACCCACGAGGACAGCGAAGCCATACGCGGCAACCTCTTCCCCAGCCATGTGGACCAGAACGAGCTCCGCCGGGGCTGGGACTTCTACATCAACTCCCACGACAGCGAGAACCGCCCCAACGGCCTGCGCGGGGATCTCTCCGAGCGCTACGTGCGGCGCATCGCGATGCTGCGGCTGAGCGAGCGCGACTACGGCGGCACGATCGAACGCATCCAGCTCCGCTCCGCCACCAGCTCCATCGCCCCGCCCCCGTGGAGCAACGAGAAGATCAGCACCCGGCCCGTCTACCGCGTACTCCCCTGGTGGACCGTGAACCCCGACGATCTTCCCGCGCGTGACGCGGATCAGAACCGGGACGCGGCGCACGGCGTGGACGGACCCGACCGGGACGCGGCGCGCGTGGAGGCGAACCAGTGACCATCCCCTCGCCCGCGAGCCCACGGAACGCGGCCCCGCAGCCGCCCGGCCCGCGCCCGGCCGGTACCCGCTCCGGTGCCCCTGGAGGCCCCGGTGGCCCGCTGGCCCGAGGCCTCCAGCGCGTCACCGCCTCCGCCCTCGGCCCGTACCAGAGCGCCGTCGTCCGGATCGGTTTCGCCGCCACCTACCTCTTCTTCCTGCTGCGCGAGCTGCCGCACCGCCATGAGCTGTACGGCCCCGACGGCCCGTGGCACTGGGACCTGGCCCGCCGGCTCACCGACGGCAACGGGGCCTTCTCCGTCCTGATGTGGACCGACAGCACGGTCTGGTTCGAGGCCGTGTACGTCCTCACGCTGCTGTCCGCCGCGGCCCTGATGCTCGGCTGGCGGACCCGGACCATGTCCGTCCTGTTCATGGTCGGCGTGCTCTCCGTGCAGAACCGCAGCATCTTCATGGGCGACGGCGGCGACAACGTCGTCCACCTCATGGCGATCTACCTCGTGCTCACCCGCTGCGCCCAGGTCTGGTCGCTGGACGCCCGGCGTGCGGCGCGCGACGCGCGGCGTGCCGCGGCGGGCCTGCCGCCGCCGCGGGACATCGTGGGCCCGGTGCTCTGGGCGCTCCTCGGCCCCGTCCTCGTGGTGGCCACGCTGACGTACGAGCTCGGCGGCACCTGGTGGCTCCCCGCTCTGCTGTGGACGATCTGGCTCTCCGCCGCGGCCTGGTGGGGCGTGAACCGTCACGCGCCGCACGGCGAGCCCCGCACCCTGCTCGACGTGCTGGCCAACCTCGCGCACAACGCCACGCTCGCCGTGATCATGGCCGAGGTCTGCCTGATCTACGCGACCGCCGGCTGGTACAAGATCCAGGGCTCGCGCTGGCAGGACGGCACCGCGCTCTACTACCCGCTCAACCTCGACTACTTCACCCCGTGGCCCGCCCTGTCGGACATCCTGGGCGCCAGCGGGCTGATGGTGATGGTGCTGACCTACGGCACGGTCATCGTCCAGGTCGCCTTTCCGTTCACGCTGTTCAACCGGCGGGTCAAGAACGTCCTGCTGGGCGTGATGATCTGCGAGCACGCGGGGATCGCCCTGCTCCTCGGGCTGCCCTTCTTCTCCATGGCGATGATCGCGGCCGACGCGGTCTTCCTGCCGACGGCCTTCCTCATGTGGCTGGGGGTCCGGGTCACGACCGGCAAACAACGACTGTTCTCCCGGCTGCCCGGCCGGTCCCGTGCGCCCGCGAAGCCCTGGACGCCCGCCTCCGAGGACGGTCCGGCGACGGACGGCCACGGCGGTCCGGAGGAGCCCCGGCGCCAGGGCGGCGGCGGGGGCCATACGCTCGTCGGGTGAGCAGTGAGACCGGCAGACCCCAGCAGCCCCCGACGGAGCCTCTCCCGACGGAACCCCTCCAGTACGACGACGGCTACGGCCAGCCGATCGGTGTCGGGCCGCACCCGCGGCCCTGGCCCGAGGGCGAGCGGTACGACCCCGAGCTGCTGGCCCAAGGCGACCGGCGCAACGTCGGTGACGCTTACCGCTACTGGACGCGGGAGGCGATCGTCGCCGATCTCGACCTGCGGCGGCACGACTTCCACGTGGCCGTGGAGAACTGGGGCCACGACTTCAACATCGGCTCGGTGGTGCGGACCGCCAACGCCTTCCTGGCGAAGGAGATCCACATCGTGGGCCGTCGGCGCTGGAACCGGCGCGGCGCGATGGTCACCGACCGCTACCAGCATGTGCGCCACCACCCCGACACGGCGGACCTGACCGCGTGGGCGGCGGCCGAGGGGCTGCCGATCATCGGGATCGACAACCTCCCCGGCGCCGTACCGCTGGAGCGCACCGAGCTGCCGCGCCGCTGCGTCCTGCTGTTCGGGCAGGAGGGCCCGGGTCTGACCGAGGAGGCGCGCGAGCACGCCACGATGGTGTGCTCGATCGCGCAGTTCGGCTCGACCCGGTCCATCAACGCCGGCGCGGCCGCGGCCATCGCGATGCACGCGTGGGTGCAGCGCCACGCCGACGTCCCGGACCCGCGAGACGCTCGCTGACTACGCCTGGCGGCGCACCTCCACCACGCGGAAGCGGTTGGCGACGAAAGCCGCGTCGCACAGGGCCGCGTTGGCCGCCGGGTTTCCGCCCGAGCCGTGGAAGTCGGAGAACGCGGCCGTCTGGTTGACGTAGACCCCGCCGGTCAGGTTCAGCGAGAGCTGGGCCGACTCGTCCAGGCAGACGTCCTCGATCGCGCGCTCCACCTCGGGGGACGTGGTGTAGGCGCCGACGGTCATCGCCCCCTTGTCGCGGATCGTGCGGCGCAGGAGATCCAGGGCGGCGGGCGTCGACTCGACGGCGACGGCGAAGGACACCGGCCCGAAGCACTCCGAGAGGTAGGCGGCGCCGTCATCGGGCTTGGTGCCGTCGAGCTTCACGACGACCGGCGTACGGACGACCGCGTCGGGGAACTCGGCGTTGGCGACCGCACGCGAGGGCAGGGCCACCTCGCCCAGCTCGCCGGCCGCCTCCACCCGGGCCCTGACGTCCGGGTTGACCAGCGCGCCGAGCAGGGCGGACGCGCGGGCGTCGTCGCCGAGCAGTCCGGTGACGGCGGCCGCGATGTCGGCGACCACGTCGTCGTAGGACTTGGCGCCGTCGTCGGTGGCGATGCCGTCCCGGGGAATCAGCAGGTTCTGCGGAGTGGTGCACATCTGGCCGCTGTACAGCGAGAGCGAGAACGCCAGGTTGGCCAGCATGCCCCGATAGTCGTCGGTGGAGTCGACGACGATCGTGTTGACGCCGGCCTTCTCCGTGTAGACCTGGGCCTGGCGGGCGTTCTCCTCCAGCCAGTCGCCGAAGGCGGTCGAGCCGGTGTAGTCGATGATCCGGATCTCGGGGCGGACCGCCAGGGTCTTGGCGATGCCCTCGCCGGGCCGCTCGGCGGCCAGCGCGACCAGATTCGGGTCGAAGCCCGCCTCGCTCAGCACCTCGCGGGCGATGGACACCGTGAGCGCCAGCGGGAGCACCGCGCGCGGGTGCGGCTTCACCAGCACCGGGTTGCCCGTGGCGAGGGAGGCGAAGAGGCCGGGGTAGCCGTTCCAGGTGGGGAAGGTGTTGCAGCCGATGACCAGTGCGAGGCCGCGGCCGGACGCGATGAACGACTTGTGCAGCTTCAGCGGATCGCGCTTGCCCTGGGGCTTCGACCAGTCGGCGGCGTCGGGGGTGCGGACCTGCTCCTGATAGGCGTACGCCACGGCCTCCAGGCCGCGGTCCTGGGCGTGCGGGCCGCCCGCCTGGAACGCCATCATGAAGGCCTGGCCGCTCGTGTGCATCACCGCGTGCGCCAGCTCGTGGGTGCGGGCGCTGATCCGCGACAGGATCTCCAGACAGACCAGGGCCCGGATCTCCGGCCCCGCGGCCCGCCAGGCACCCGTGCCGGCCTTCATCGCCGGCAGCAGGACGTTCAGGTCGGCGTGCGGATACTCGACGCCGAGCTCCGGCCCGTACGGCGAGACCTCGCCCCCGGTCCAGCCGTCGGTGCCGGGCTGCCCCAGGTCGAGCCGGGCGCCCAGCAGAGCGTCGAAGGCGGCCTTGCCCTCGGCCGCCCCGAGGCTGCCCGGGGCGCCGCCCTCGCCGTACGCCTTCGGGTGCTCGGGGTGCGGTGACCAGTACGCGCGGGTGCGGATCACATCGAGGGCCTGGTCGAGCGTGGGCCGGTGGGTCTCGGACAGCTGCTGGGGGGTGAGCGCGGAGGCCATGGCGGACCAACTCCTCATCGAGCCGGGCGGGGACGTACGGACGGAGTTAGAGTAACCGAACGATCGGTCGGGACAAGGGGCCCCAGGGAACCTGTGGACAACTCATGGGGGAGGATCGCGGACATGACCACGGCCAAGCGGGACACGTACACACCGGAGACCCTGCTCACCGTCGCCGTCCGTGTCTTCAACGAGCGCGGCTACGACGGCACGTCCATGGAGCATCTCTCCCGGGCGGCGGGCATCTCGAAATCCTCCATCTACCACCATGTGGCGGGCAAGGAGGAGCTGCTGCGCCGGGCCGTGAGCCGGGCGCTCGACGGGCTCTTCGCCATCCTCGACGAGCCGGGGGCGCAGCGCGGGCGCGCGGTCGAGCGGGTCGAGTACGTCACGCGCCGGACCGTCGATGTGCTGATGGCGGAGGTTCCCTACGTCACCCTGCTGCTGCGCGTGCGCGGCAACACGAAGACGGAGCGGTGGGCGCTGGAGCGGCGCCGCGAGTTCGACCAGCGGGTGTCGGAGCTGCTTCAGGCCGCGGTCGCCGAGGGCGATCTGCGGGCGGACGTGGACATACGGCTGGCGACCCGGCTGCTGTTCGGCATGGTCAACTCGCTGGTCGAGTGGTACCGGCCGCAGCCGGGCGGATTTCCGGGGGAGGAGCAGCTCGCGGACACGGTCGTCCAGCTGGCCTTCGAGGGAATGCGGGCGAGCGGCACCCGCTGAGCCGGCTCGGCGCGGTCAGGCGAGTTCGGCCGGCGGGTCCGGGCGCGGTCCGAGGTCCGTCTCCTCGAACACCAGCAGCGTGCGCGTCGAGAGCACCTCGGGGATGGACTGGATCCGGGTGAGGACCAGCTCGCGGAGCGCCCGGTTGTCCGGCGTGTGCACCAGGAGCAGTACGTCGAAGTCGCCGCTGACCAGGGCGATGTGCGTGGCCCCGGGCAGCGCCTGAAGCTGCTCGCGCACGGTGCGCCAGGAGTTCTGCACGATCTTGAGCGTGATGTACGCGGACGCCCCCTGGCCCGCCCGCTCGTGGTCGACCCGGGCGCCGAAGCCACGGATCACACCGTCCTCGACGAGCCGGTTGATCCGGGCGTAGGCGTTGGCGCGCGAGACGTGGACCCGTTCGGCCACGGACCGTATCGAGGCGCGGCCGTCCGTCTGGAGGATGCGCAGGATGTCGCGGTCGATGGCGTCCAGCGGCCGCGCGGGCGGTACCGGGGGCGGCTCCGGCAGCGGGCCCCCGGGGGCGGCCGACGGTACGACCGCGGGCGCGGTCGGCGGCGTGACGGCGGGCGGGGCCTGGCCCGGCTCCTCGCCCTTGTCGGCCATTTGTTCAGCTGCCATCGGCCCGCGCCTCCCTGTCGTGGACGACCTGTCCCTATCCCAGGCTGTGGAGAACCGTTTGTCCACAGGCTGGCGGCGCCTGTAGCCAAAATGCCCTTGCGACCGAACAATCGGTAGGTGAGGCACACCACACCCGTGCCCCGCCCACCCCTCGATGTCTCGCTCCCGATCGACACCATCGACACCCATCGACACCGCCGATCGACACCCTCGATCTCCCTCGATGCCAGGAGGTGCTTCTCATGACGGTCCAAGAGCTGCCCGGCGCGGCCGCCTACCGGCCCACGCCGCCCCCGGCCTGGAAGCCGATCACCGACCCCGCCCCGCTGCTCCCGGACCCGGAGCCCTACCGGGTGCTCGGTACGGACGCGGTCGCCGACGTCGACCCCGAACTGTTGCTCCGGCTCCACGCGGAGCTGGTCCGCGGGCGCCGCTACAACGCCCAGGCCACCGCGCTGACGAAGCAGGGCCGACTGGCGGTCTACCCGTCGAGCACCGGCCAGGAGGCGTGCGAGATCGCCGCCGCCCTGGTCCTGGAGGAGCGCGACTGGCTCTTCCCCAGCTACCGCGACACGCTGGCGGCCGTCGCGCGCGGACTGGACCCGGTCGAGGCGCTGACCCTGCTGCGCGGGGACCGGCACACCGGCTACGACCCGCGCGAGCACCGCATCGCCCCGCTCTGCACCCCACTCGCCACCCAGCTCCCGCACGCCGTGGGACTGGCGCACGCCGCCCGGCTCAAGGGCGACGACGTGGTGGCGCTCGCCATGGTCGGCGACGGCGGCACCAGCGAGGGTGACTTCCACGAGGCGCTGAACTTCGCGGCCGTCTGGAAGGCCCCGGTCGTCTTCTTCGTGCAGAACAACGGCTTCGCGATCTCCGTGCCGCTGGCCAAGCAGACCGCCGCCCCCTCCCTCGCCCACAAGGCCGTCGGATACGGGATGCCGGGCCGCCTGGTCGACGGCAACGACGCCGCGGCGGTGCACCAGGTGCTCAGCGAGGCCGTGGCGCGAGCCCGGCGCGGCGAGGGCCCGACCCTGGTCGAGGCGGTCACCTATCGCATGGAGGCCCACACCAACGCCGACGACGCCACCCGCTACCGGGTCGACAGCGAGGTCGAGGCGTGGAAGGCGCACGACCCGGTGCGGCTTCTGGAGCGGGAGCTGACGGAGCGCGGGCTGCTGGACGACGCGGGCATCGAGCAGGCGAAGGAGGCCGCGGAACGGATGGCCGCCGCCCTGCGCGACCGGATGAACGCGGATCCGGATCTGGCCCCGATGGACCTCTTCACCCATGTGTACGCCGAGCAGACGAGCCAGCTCCGGGAGCAGGCCGCCGCCCTGCGCGCCGAGCTGGACGCCGAGCAGGACCACGACGAGCACGGCCCGGAGGCAGGACGATGACCACCGCGGCAGTGACGGCCGACGGTCGCCCCGTGAAGGCGAAACCGGCCACGATGGCGCAGGCCCTCGGGCGCGCGCTGCGCGACTCGATGGCCGAGGACCCCACCGTCCACGTGCTCGGTGAGGACGTGGGCACGCTCGGCGGGGTCTTCCGGATCACCGACGGGCTGGCGAAGGAGTTCGGCGACGACCGCTGCACCGACACCCCGCTGGCCGAGGCGGGCATCCTCGGCGCGGCCGTCGGCATGGCGATGTACGGGCTGCGGCCCGTGGTGGAGATGCAGTTCGACGCCTTCGCCTATCCGGCGTTCGAGCAGCTGATGAGCCATGTCGCCAAGATGCGCAACCGCACCGGCGGGGCCATGCCGCTACCGATCACCGTGCGGGTGCCGTACGGCGGCGGGATCGGCGGGGTCGAGCACCACAGCGACTCCTCCGAGGCGTACTACATGGCCACCCCCGGCCTGCACGTCGTCACCCCGGCCACGGTGGACGACGCGTACGGGCTGCTGCGGGAGTCGATCGCCTCGGACGACCCGGTGATCTTCCTGGAGCCGAAGCGGCTCTACTGGTCCAAGTCCGACTGGTCGCCCGAGGCCCCCGCCGCGGTCGAGCCGATCGGCAGGGCCGTCGTCCGCCGGCCCGGGCGCAGCGCCACCCTGATCACGTACGGGCCCTCCCTGCCGGTCTGCGTGGAGGCCGCCGAAGCGGCGCTCGCCGAGGGCTGGGACCTCGAAGTGGTGGACCTGCGCTCGCTGGTGCCGTTCGACGACGAGACGGTGGCCGCGTCGGTGCGGCGCACCGGACGGGCGGTCGTCGTCCACGAGTCCCCCGGATTCGGCGGGCCCGGCGGCGAGATCGCGGCCCGGATCACCGAGCGGTGCTTCCACCATCTGGAGGCCCCGGTGCTGCGGGTGGCCGGGTTCGACATCCCCTATCCGCCGCCCATGCTGGAGCGGCACCATCTGCCGGGAGTGGACCGCGTGCTCGACGCGGTGGCCCGGTTGCAGTGGGAGGCGGACAGCTGATGGCCCAGGTGCTCGAATTCAAGCTGCCGGACCTCGGTGAGGGCCTGACCGAGGCGGAGATCGTCCGCTGGCTGGTGGAGGTCGGCGATGTCGTCGCCATCGACCAGCCCGTCGTCGAGGTCGAGACGGCCAAGGCCATGGTGGAGGTGCCCTGCCCCTACGGGGGCGTGGTGACCGCACGGTTCGGCGAGGAGGGCACGGAACTTCCCGTCGGCGCACCGCTGCTGACGGTCGCCGTCGGAGCGCCGGAGGGGTCGTCCTCCTCTTCCGGCTCCGACAAGGAGCCCTCGGGCGGGTCGGGGAACGTGCTCGTGGGGTACGGGACCGGCGCACCCGCCGCACGCCGTCGGCGCATCCGTCCGGACCGTCTCGACCGGGCGCGGGCCGACGTCGTCGTGACTGCCCCGGTGACGGCATCCGCCACGGCTCCCGTGGCCGCGATCGTGACCGCGACCGTTTCCCCGGGGCCCGACGCGGTGACGGCATCCGCCACGGCTCCCGCCCCGGCGGCGGTTCTCGCGCCGGACCGGGAGGGCCCCGTGCCGGTGGTCTCTCCGCTGGTACGCCGACTGGCCCGGCAGCACGACATCGATCTGCGACGGCTGGCGGGTTCCGGCCCCGACGGGCTGATCCTGCGCGCCGACGTCGACCGGGCGATCCGGACGGCGGAGGAGACGGCGACGACGACGGCGCGCCCGGCACAGGCACAGGTACAGGCACAGGACCAGGCACCGGCGGCTGTGGCCGCGCCCGCGACCGGCGTACCCGCTGCTCCGGCCGCCGAACGGATTCCGCTGCGCGGGGTGCGCGGAGCGGTCGCCGACAAGCTGTCGCGCAGCCGCACCGAGATCCCCGACGCCACCTGCTGGGTCGACGCCGACGCCACCGAGCTGATGGCGGTCAGGGCCGCGATGAACGCCGCCACGGGCCCGTCCGCCGGGCCGAAGGTGTCGGTCCTGGCCCTGCTGGCGAGGATCTGCACGGCGGCGCTGGCCCGGTTCCCCGAGCTCAACTCCACCGTGGACACGGAGGCCCGGGAGATCGTCCGGCTGCCCGGCGTGCACCTCGGGTTCGCGGCCCAGACCGAGCGGGGCCTCGTCGTCCCGGTCGTCCGGGACGCGCACACCCGTAACGCCGAGTCGATCGGGGCCGAGATCGCCCGGCTGACCGAGCTGGCTCGCACCGGGAAGCTCAGCCCGGCCCAGCTGACCGGGGGCACGTTCACGCTGAACAACTACGGGGTGTTCGGGGTCGACGGCTCGACACCGATCATCAACCACCCGGAAGCGGCGATGCTCGGGGTCGGCCGGATCATGCCCAAACCCTGGGTGCACCGAGGCGAACTGGCCGTACGTCAGGTCGTGCAGCTGTCCCTCACCTTCGACCACCGGGTGTGCGACGGCGGAACGGCGGGCGGCTTCCTCCGGTACGTGGCGGACTGCGTGGAGCAGCCGGCGGTGCTGCTGCGCACCCTGTAGCCGCGCAGGTGCGCGACCGGCGGCTCCCCCTGAGGCGCCCCGCCGGGCCGGCCGGGTCTTCCGGCCACCCCGGCGGGCGCGTCGTTCCGGGGTGCCGCCCATACTCGACGTATGACCGCCTATGACGTGATCGTCCTTGCCGGCGGGGCCGCGAAGCGGCTCGGCGGCGCCGACAAGCCAGCAGTCCGGGTGGGCGGCCGGGCGCTGCTCGACCGCGTCCTCGCGGCGAGCGCCGGCGCGGCGCTGACCGTCGTGGTGGGCGGACGTCGGGCGACCGCGAGACCAGTCGTCTGGACCTGCGAAGTGCCCCAGGGAGGCGGCCCGTTGGCGGCGCTGGGCGCGGGGCTGCGGCTGACCACGGCGGAGCGCGTCCTCGTCCTCTCCGCCGACCTCCCGTTCCTCGGCCCGGGCACGGTCGACGCGCTGCTCGCCGCCGCCGGACAGCCCGGCCGGGAAGGGGCCCTGTGCGTCGACCCCGACGGGCGTGACCAGCCGCTCGTCGCCGCCTACCGTGCCGAACCGCTCCGCCGGGAGCTGGGCCTGATCGCCACCGAGTACGGGGGCCTCGCCGGGCTGCCGCTCCGGCTTCTGACGGCGGATCTGGACCTCGCACGGGTCGACGCGGGTCCTGACGCCGCGTTCGACTGCGACACTTGGGACGACATCGCCGCCGCCCGAGCCCGGATCAGGGAGCATGGGGCCGTGCTGGACGAATGGATCACCTCGGTCAAGAACGAACTGGGAATCGAACTCGACGTCGACACCGGTGTCCTGCTCGACCTCGCCCGTGACGCCGCGCACGGAGTCGCCCGGCCCGCTGCTCCGCTCACGACCTTCCTGGTCGGGTACGCGGCGGCCAGGGCGAGTGCCGGCGCGGGGCCCGACGAGGCCGCCGCAGCGGTCGCGGAGGCCTCCCGCAAGGCCACCGCCCTCGCTCTGCGCTGGGAGGCGGAGGCGGCAGCGGCGGCGAAGGGGGAGAGCGACACGGCGGGCGGGCCTGCGGGCGCGGCGAAGCCCGACGCGGGCCGCGAGGGGACCGGGACACCATGACCGGCTCCGACGGGCCGCTGCGTGAGCCCGGCAGCGACCGCCGCCCCGCCGGGTCCGGGCGCGACCTCGCACGCGAGGAGGAGGAGCGGGCCGTCGAGCAGGCGCTCGCCCTCGTCGGCGGGTCGAGCCGGCGTCCGGGCCACGGCCGGGACACCCGGGACGGCGGCTTCGGCGACGGCCGGATCAGTGCCCCGAACGGGGACCCGGGTGACGACGGCCGGAACAGCGACCCGAACGAGGACCCGGGCGATAGCTGGAACAGCGGCCCGAACGAGAGCCTGGGCGATAGCCGGAACAGCGGCCCGACCGAGAGCCTGGGCGACGGCTGGAATACCGGCCCGAACGAGAGCCTGGGCGACGGCCGGAACAGCGGACTGGGCGACCGTCGCCCCGCCCCCGCCCCCGCCCAGGCGTCCGACAGCGATCAGCGGTCGTTGCCCGATCGGGCCTCCCCGGGCGGCCCCACGGAAGCCTTGCCGGGATCCCCCTCGCCCCGCGCCACCCGGACTCCCGCACCAGCCCTGTCCTGGGACCGGGCGCGGGCGGTCGCGGCCAGGGCCGGGCGGGCCGGTCCGCCCGCGACGATCCGGTTGCCGCTCGACCGTGCGCTCGGGCACGTGCTGGCCGAGACGCTCGGCGCGCTCACCGATCTGCCGTCCTTCGACACCTCGGCCATGGACGGCTGGGCGGTCGCCGGTCCCGGGCCCTGGGCGTACGAGGCGGGGGCGGGAATCCTCGCCGGTCGCGGCCCGGCCGACGCGCTGCCCGACGGCACCGCCGTACGGATCGCCACCGGTGCCCGCGTCCCGCCCGACGCCACGGCGGTCATCCGCAGCGAGCACGCGCACGCCGACGAGGCCAAGGGGCTGCTGCACGCCCGGCGGCCCGTGGCCACCGGGCAGGACATCAGGCCCCGGGGCCAGGAGTGCCGCTCGGGCGAGCAGCTCGTCCCGGCCGGAACGGTCGTGACCCCGGCGGTGCTCGGCCTCGCCGCGGCCGCCGGGTACGACGCGCTGCCCGCTGTGCCCCGCCCACGCGTCGACATCCTTGTCCTCGGCGACGAACTGCTCGCCGCCGGTCTGCCGCACGACGGGCTGATCCGGGACGCCCTCGGACCCATGCTCGGCCCCTGGCTGCGGGCCCTGGGAGCCGAGGTCTCCGGACCCCGCCGTCTCGGGGACGACGCCGGGGCGCTGCGCGACGCCCTCGCCGCGTCCGACGCCGACCTGATCGTCACCACCGGCGGCACCGCCGCCGGCCCGGTCGACCATGTGCACCCGGTCCTCGACGCCCTCGGGGCCGAACTTCTGGTGGACGGGGTCGCGGTCCGCCCCGGCCACCCCATGCTGCTGGCGAGGCTGTCGCCGGACGGGCCGTATCTCGTCGGGCTGCCCGGCAATCCGCTGGCGGCCGTATCGGGTCTGCTGACACTCGCGGAGCCGCTCCTCGCGGGCATCGCGGGCCGCCCCGCCCAGGACGCGTACCGGGCCCTCGTCCATGCCGACGTGCCCGGCCATCCGCACGACACCCGCCTCGTCCCCGTGGTCCACCGCGCGGGCCGGGCGGGTGCCCGGGACCATGTCGCGCCGCTGCGTTACAACGGGCCCGCGATGCTGCGGGGGATCGCCGCGGCGGACGGGCTGGCAGTTGTGCCGCCGGGCGGGGTACGGTCCGGCACCGAGGTGGAGATTCTGGATCTCCCATGGGCCCCGGCGACGCCGTGGACGGAAGGGTGTTTCACGTGAAACTTCCCGGCCATGATGCGATGGCCAGGCGAGCCGAAGAAGTGGTCGTGCTAACCCGGGTGATGCTCCCCCGGCGGGTGGCCCTCGGTCCGGCTCGGCAGGTCGGCAAGCGCCTGCTGATGGCGCTGCTCGTGCTGACCGCGACCGTGCTGATCGTCTGGCTCGACCGCGGTGGCTACAACGACAACGCCGACGGCAAGGTCGATCTGCTCGACGCGGTCTACTACGCGACGGTCACCCTCTCCACCACCGGGTACGGGGACATCACCCCGTACAGCGACGGAGCCAGGCTGATCAACGTGGTGCTCGTGACACCGCTGCGCGTGCTCTTCCTGATCATCCTGGTCGGTACCACTCTCGAAGTCCTCACGGAACGGACCCGGGAGGACTTCCGGCTGAAGCGTTGGAGATCCAACTTGCGAGACCACACCGTCGTCGTCGGCTTCGGAACGAAGGGCCGCTCGGCGATCCTGACCCTCTGCACCACCGGCCTGTCGAAAGACCAGATCGTCGTCGTCGATCCGGCCTCCAAGGTGATCGAGGCCGCCAATGCCGAGGGCTTCACCGGCGTGCTCGGCGACGCCACCCGCAGCGATGTCCTGCTGCGCGCCGAGCTCCAGAAGGCGCGTCAGATCATCATTGCCACCCAGCGCGACGACACCGCCGTGCTGGTCGCCCTGACCGCGCGGCAGTTGAACCGCGGGGCGAAGATCGTGGCGGCCGTGCGGGAGGAGGAGAACGCCCCCCTGCTGCGGCAGTCCGGCGCCGACGCCGTGATCACCAGCGCCAGTGCCGCCGGACGGCTGCTCGGCCTCTCCGTCCTCAGCCCCAGCGCGGGCACCGTGATGGAGGATCTGATCCAGCAGGGCAGCGGCCTCGACCTGGTCGAACGGCCGGTCATAAAGGCCGAGGTGGGCAAGAACGTACGAGAGACGGAGGACCTCGTGGTCAGTGTGCTGCGCGGGCACCGGCTGCTCGGTTACGACGACCCGGCGGCGAGCCCGTTGCAGCTGACGGACCGGGTCATCACCATCGTGCGGAAGAGCCCCAGCTCCGCCTCGGTGCCGCACACCTCGATGCCGCCGCGCCCCTGATCGCAACGCGCGCCTCCTCGGCCGGAACGCCGGCCCCGGACCGCACGCCGTGCCCCGGACCGTACGCCGAGCCGGAGTAGCCTCGCGGCCATGCATGCGATCACGATTCCCGAACCCGGTGGCCCCGAGGCGCTCGTGTGGGCCGAGGTGCCCGATCCCGTACCCGGCGACGGCGAGGTCCTCGTCGAGGTCGTCGCCAGCGCCGTGAACCGCGCCGACGTGCTCCAGCGGCAGGGCTTCTACGACCCGCCGCCCGGCGCTTCCCCCTACCCCGGCCTGGAGTGCGCGGGCCGCGTCCTCGCGCTCGGTCCCGGGGTGACCGGATGGGCGGTCGGCGACGCCGTGTGCGCGCTGCTGGCGGGCGGCGGCTACGCGGAGAAGGTCGCCGTTCCGGCCGGCCAGCTCCTGCCCGTACCGGAGGGCGTCGACCTGGTGGAGGCCGCGGCGCTGCCCGAGGTCACCGCCACGGTGTGGTCCAATGTCTTCATGGTGTCCCACCTCCGCCCCGGCGAGACCTTCCTGGTCCACGGCGGTTCCAGCGGCATCGGCACGATGGCGATCCAGCTGGCGAAGGCGGTCGGCGCCCGGGTCGCGGTCACGGCGGGCAGCCCGGAGAAGCTCGCCCGGTGCGCCGAGCTGGGGGCGGACATCCTCATCAACTACCGCGAGCAGGACTTTGTCGAGGAGCTGCGCGAGAACACCGCCGGAGCGGGCGCCGACGTCATCCTGGACCTCATCGGCGCCAAGTACCTGGAGCGGAACGTCCAGGCGCTCGCCGTCAACGGCCGCCTCGCGATCATCGGTCTCCAGGGCGGCGCCAAGGGCGAACTGAACCTCGGCGCCCTGCTGACCAAGCGGGCCGCCGTCACCGCGACCTCCCTGCGGGGCCGGCCGCTCCACGAGAAGGCCGCCATCGTCGCCGCCGTACGCGACCACGTGTGGCCGTTGATCGGCGGCGGGGTGGTCAAGCCCGTGGTGGACCGGGCGCTGCCGATGGCGGACGCCGCCGAGGCGCACCGGGTGCTGGAGTCCAGCGCGCACATCGGCAAGGTCCTGCTGGTCACACCGTCGGCCGGCGCCTGACCTCCGTAGCCGGCCACCCGTACGACGAGGGGCCCGGCGGCACACACCCCCACGGCACACCC
>NZ_JBHXPF010000063.1:0-42027 GCF_042718715.1 Streptomyces sp. NPDC058576
GGCCTGAGCCCGCCGCCCGACGGACGACCAGCCGGTGTCATCGACGCCCCGTGTGATCCAGGCGCCCCAGGCGTCTCGCGTGACCCAGGCGTCCCGTATGCCGCCCCCGTCCCGGAGCCCCCGGGGGCGGGGAGCGTACAGGGCGCCCCTTCCCCTGCCCTGATGCCGCTGACCGCCGACGCGGAGACCTCATGAACGTACTGCTCGACAATTTTCCAGAGTTCCGCGACGGCTTCATAGGAACCGTGTCGATCACCGCCGTCAGCTCGGTTATCGCCCTGGTCCTCGGTGTGATCATCGCCGGATTCCGGGTCTCGCCGGTGCCGCCGCTGCGGTACTTCGGCACCGCCTGGGTGACGCTGATGCGCAACACCCCGCTGACGCTGCTCTTCCTGATCTTCTTCTTCGTCGTGCCCGAGATCCTCTTCCCGGGGATGAGCCCGTTCGTGCTCGGCTCGCTCGCGCTCGGCTTCTACACCTCTTCGTTCGTGTGCGAGGCAGTCCGCTCCGGCATCAACACCGTGCCGCTGGGACAGGCCGAGGCCGCGCGTTCCATCGGCATGACGTTCGCCCAGACGCTCCAGATCGTGGTGCTCCCCCAGGCGACCCGGACCGTGATCCCGCCGCTGAGCAGCATCTTCATCGCGCTGACCAAGAACTCCGCGATCGCCGGCGCCTTCAGCAACACCGAGCTGTTCGGCTGGCAGAAGCTGATGAGCGACAAGGGGTACGACATCATCCCCGTCTTCATCTGGGTGGCCCTCGGCTACCTGGTCGTCACGTTTACCATCAGCGGCCTCTTCCGGCTGCTGGAGCGTCGTATGGAGGTCGCCCGATGAGCGCCAGCGTTCTCTACGACGCCCCGGGCCCCAAGGCCATCGTCCGCAACCGGATCTACGCCGTCGTCGGCAGCCTCGCCATCGCGGCGCTGCTCGCCGTGAGCCTGATGCGGCTGGCCGACAAGGGTCACCTGGCGCCGGAGATGTGGGACATCTTCAACTACGCGGGTATCCGGCAGAACATCGCCGACGCCCTGGTCGCCACGCTCAAGGCCTTCGGGCTGGCCGCGATCGGCTCGCTGGTCCTCGGTGTGCTGCTCGCGGTGGGCAGGCTCTCCGACCACCAGCCGATCCGCTGGGCGGCGACCGCCTTCATCGAGCTGTTCCGCTCGCTCCCGCTCCTGATCACCATCTACGCCATCTGGGTCGGCTTCCTCACCGACTACTCGATGTGGGCGCTGGCGGCGGGCCTGTCCATCTACAACGGCTGTGTGCAGGCCGAGGTGCTGCGGGCCGGGGTCAACTCGGTCCCCAAGGGCCAGAGCGAGGCCGCGTACGCGCTCGGCATGAGCAAGACGCAGGTCATGACGACCGTCCTGATGCCGCAGGCCGTCCGGTCGATGCTGCCGACGATCATCAGCCAGCTCGTGGTGACGCTCAAGGACACCTCGCTCGGCTTCATCATCCTGTATCCGGAGCTGCTCCAGACCGCGCGTCTGATCGCCTCCAACACGCAGGTGAACGGCATCTATCCCTACGTCTCCACGACCATCGTGATCGGCACGATCTACATCGCGATGTGTCTGCTGCTCTCGGCGCTGGCGACCTGGATCGAGAAGCGCGGCCGCCGCGCCAAGACCGGCATCAAGGTGGCGCCCGGCGTCCAGACCGCCGACATCCCCGCGGTGGAGGCCGTTCCCGGCCCGAACGCGGGGGGCGCGGGGGGCGCAGGCCCGACGGCCGACGGTGCCGCTGGGACCGGTGTGACGAAGGACTGACCTCCCCGGGGGCTTGCCGGCCCCTCCCGGCAGGAGCATTCGAGGCAGCGGCGCACGCGTCGCTGCCTCGGTCACTTGACGCAAGCACCACCAGTGGGTTGCATACGTTCTGTGATCACGCACCCGGCTACCTCTGCCACGTCCCGCATGACCGTAAGGGCCGGAGGATACGCGCCGTGGACCCGGTGATCGTCGTCGGCGCCGGGCCCGTCGGCCTGACGCTGTCGCTGGCCCTCGCCGCCCAGGGCGTCCCCTCGATCGTCCTCGACGAGGGCCCCGGCACGGAGGAGCCCCGTCCCGCCCGCACGGTCGTGCTGCGCGAGGACACCGCCGACCTGGTGGGCCGCCTCGGCTGCCGGGAGCTGGACCGGGTCGGACTTCGCTGGGCCGGCTGGCGTTCGATGCGCCGGAAGCAGCTGGTCCGAAACGTGCCGCTGAGCGGGGGCCGGGCGGACGAGGACGGCGAGCCGCTCCCCGGGCTCCTGCCCGCGCCACTGCACCTGCCGCAGCACGAGCTGAGCGCCGCGCTGCGTGCGGCGGTGGACAAGGAACCGCTGGCCCGGCTGGTGCCGATGAGCCGGATCGACACGCTGGAGCAGGACCCCGACGGCATCACGGTGCACACCAGGGAGCCGGGATCGACCTGGTGGCGCGGGAGCTATCTGGTCGGCTGCGACGGCGCCCGGTCGACCGTGCGCAAGCTGCTGGACATCCGGTTCCCCGGTCGTACGTCCGTGGAACGGCATGCCGTCGCCGCGCTCCGGGCCGAACTGCCCTGGCCGGACGAGTCCGTTTCGCACCGGCAGCCTCCCTGGCGGACCGGAGGCGCCGAGATCTCCGCCCGACCGCTGCCGGACGGCGTCTGGCGGCTGGACTGGCTGCTGCCGCCACGCGGCGAACTGGTCACCCCCGAAGCGCTGATCACCCGGGTCAGGGACACCCTGGGCGGCTGGTGCGGCGAGACCCCGGCGTACGAACTGCTGGACACCGGCGTCCACACCCTCCACCACCGGCTCGCCCGGCGCTGGCGCAAGCAGCGCGCCTTCCTGGCGGGGGACGCGGCGCACCTGCTGGGCGCGCTGGGCACGCAGGGGCTGGACGAGGGGATCCGGGACGCCGAGAACCTGGCCTGGAAGCTGGCCCACGCCTGGCACCACGGCCCGGCGGAGCATCTGCTCGACAGCTACCAGGCGGAGCGCCGGGCCGCGGTGGCGGCCCGGCTGCGCGCCGCCGATCAGTCGCTGCCGATACTGCGCGGTGGAGGTGGTCTGCGGACCTTTGTCCCGGGCGCCGCACGCGGTCACGACACCCTGCTCGCCGACGGCCAACTGGGCCGCGGAGCACTGGGTGCGCCCCCTTCGTACTCGCACTCCCCCCTTTCGCCTCCGCACGCCGAGGCGCACACCGCTGTCGGTACGCCCCCCGGTGCGCCGGTCGCCGACGTACCGGTGACCGCGCCGGACGGTACGACGGCGCGGCTGCGGGAGCGGCTCGGACAGGGCCATCCGCTGGTGGTCCTGGTCGCGCCGGGAACCGGTGTCTGGGACCGGCGGCACTGGCAGACCGCGGGGGTCATGCCCCGCCTCACGGACGCCGTGGCGGCGCTCCCCGGCACGACGGAGCTGCTGGTCACCGAGAGCTATCCCGGAGCATCGGCCCATACCGTCCTGCTGGTCAGGCCGGACGGGCATCTGGTGGCGGCCTTCGGCGGCGTACGGCCCGCGGAACTGTTCGCCGCGGCGCAGGCCGCGCTGGGCGGCGCGCCCCGTGGTGCGCGGGAGCGCGCGGAGGCGGACGAGGAGAAGGGCGCGGGCGAGGAGCAGCACCGGGCACGGGTTCACGCCGAGCGGGCCGCCGGCCGCCACTGACCGATGGCCCGTCACGGACGCGTCGACCGTGACGGGCCCGCATCACATTGACCGCCATCGGCACGCGTGGTGTACTCCAGATCATGACCGACACCGATGTGCGCCTGTGGCGGAGGGTCCATATGGACCTCGTCCGTTACGCGGGCTGCGTGTGTCGTCCGTCCTGCTGAATCGCCTCCCTCCGCCGGTCCGTGCCGCTTTCCGCACGGACCGGATCCCCACGCGAACTCTCAGGACGGTCCTCGTGTCTTCCCCTCACTCCGCCGTACCCACGGCAGCCTCAGTACCCTCTCCTTCCGCCCCCGTCCCTTCCGTCCCGGTGTCCTCCCCCGCCGCGCCGACGGTCGCGGAGCTGCTGGACTTCGTCCGCCGCACCGCCCGGGACCAGGCGCTCGTCGCCTCGTTGCCCCTCGACCCGGAGGGCCGCACCTGGATCCGGCTCGACGGCCCCGGAGGCAGCGAGGCGTGGCTGATCGGCTGGCCGCCGGGCACCGGCACCGGCTGGCACGATCACGCCGACTCGATCGGCGCGTTCACCACGGCGGCCGGCGCCCTCAAGGAGCACTCGCTGGCCGTGCGGCTGCCCACCGACGGCTGGAAGACGCTGGAGCTGACGGAGGGGGTGGACCGGTCGAGGGAGTTGGCGACCGGTCAGGGCAGGGCCTTCGGCCAGAACCACGTCCACGAGGTCCTCAACGAGTCCGAGGACGTGCACGCGGTCTCCGTCCACGCCTACTACCCGCCGCTGCCGCGGATCCGCCGGTTCAGCCGCACCGGTGCGGTGCTCCGGCTGGAGCAGACCGAGAGCCCGGAGGACTGGCAGTGACCGAGAACCGGAGCACGAACGGGGCGGAGGCCGCCGTGTCGGAGGCCGTGCCGGAGGCCTCTGCGCCGGTGGGCATCGACGATCTGCTGGAGCGGGTCAGGGCCGGCTACGACCGGGTCGACCCGCGCGAGGCCGCTGCGGCGGCGGAGTCCGGGGCCCTGCTGGTGGACATCCGGTACGCCGCACTCCGCGACCGGGACGGACTGATCCCGGGCGCGCTGGTCGTCGAACGCAACGAGCTGGAATGGCGGCTCGACCCGCAGGGCAGCCACCGCGTGCCCGAAGCGGTCGACCACGACCTCCCGGTCGTCGTCATCTGCAACGAGGGATACGCCTCCAGCCTCGCGGTCGCCTCGCTGCGGCAGCTGGGACTGCACCGGGCCACCGACCTGATCGGCGGCTTCCAGGCGTGGCGCGCGACGGGACTCCCGGTCATCTCTCCGTCCGAGGCCTGAGCCGCGGGCCCCCGGCGCCTGCCAGGGGCCCGACAGTCTCCGTCTCCGTCTCCGTCTCCGGGCAGCCACACACCCGAACGCCACGTTCCACTAGAGCAATCGCCGTGCGTGACCGACATTCGCCTCACACAGAGGACCGAAATGTACGGAGATGACCACACATGGCGATCGCTGTCCTCACCCCCGAACAGCTCGACGGCCAGGCCTCCCGGCTGCACGACAGCCAGACGTGGCAGCAGATCGTCACGGGCTGGGACGACACCGCCCCCGAGCCCGGGCCCACCCCGGCGGACCCGACGTCCGCGCGGCCCGCAGACCCTGCGGAACTCTCACCCGCCCCCGCATCCGCACGGCCCTCCGACTGGCGGAGTCTGCTGTCCGTACCCGTGGACCGGCTGATCGACGACACCCTGCGGACGCTGCCGGCGTCGGCCCCGCACGAGCGTCCGCTCCCCGGGCGGCTGGGTGCGATGCTGCCCGACCGCGTCCACCTCTGGCGGCGGGTCGGTCAGGGTGACCTGCGCCCCTCGACCCATCTCGGCTACGCACGGCAGATCCTGGCCGAGTGGGGCTGGCAGAACACCCCGTACCGGCTGCGGAACGCCCGTGGCGCCCGCTGCGTCTGCGGTGCCCTGATCTCGGCGCACCGCCTCGGCTACGGCTCCCTCGACACCGTGGACCGGGCCGGCGCCTGGCTGATCACGGAGCTGCGCGCGCAAGGGTGGACGGGGCTGATCGGCCCCTGGAACCGCCATCCGGGCCGCACCGCCGCCGACGCGCTGGCCCTCGTCGACGCCACCATCCGCCGCGCGTCCCTGGCCGGACAGTGACCACCGCACGCCGACCCGCGGAGGCCACTGCTTGAGACGGGCTCGTACCGGCTCGTGTCAGAAGCCTCGTGTCGACTCATGCCAGAAGGGCTCGTGTTTACCGGCATCAGGAAGGCTCCTGTCGGCTGATGTCAAAAGGGCTCGTCCAGACCTTCCGTGTCCTCGCCCTCCTCCTCCAGCGCCTGACGCACCACCCGCAGGGCCATGCCCTCTCCGTATCCCTTGCGCGCGAGCATCCCCGCCAGACGACGCAGCCGCTTGTCCCGCTCCAGGCCTCGTGTCGAGCGGAGCTTGCGGGCCACGAGCTCGCGCGCCGTCTCCTCCTCCTGGTCCGAGTCGAGCTGCCCGACCGCCTCGTCGATCACGGCGGAGTCCACGCCCTTCGTCCGCAGCTCACGGACGAGGGCGCGGCGCGCGAGCCCCCGGCCGTGGTGCCGGGACTCCACCCATGCCCCGGCGAACGCCGCATCGTCGATCAGCCCGACGTCCTCGAAGCGCGCGAGCACTTCCTCGGCCGCCTCGTCCGGGATCTCCCGCTTGCGCAGGGCGTCCGCGAGCTGCTTGCGCGTTCGCGGCGTCCCGGTGAGCAGCCGCAGGCAGATGTTGCGCGCCTGCTCGACCGGATCACGCGGCTCCCCCTTCTCGGCCCTCGACGAGGAAGGGGAGCCGCTGCCTCTGGTGCCGGAGCGGGCACGGCGGCCCGCCCCCTCGCCGAATCCGCTCGCGCCGCCCGCTCCCCCGCGTGAGCGGCGCCCGGACCGCATCCCGGCATCGTCCGCCGCCGCCCCCCGCGCGGCGGCGGACGCGTCGGCGGCCCCGTAGCCGGATCCGGGGTCGCCGCCGGGCTCGGCAGGGCTGCCCGGCCACTCCGTACGTCGTGTCACGGCCTAGCTCTTGGCCGCCGCGGTCTTGGCCGGCTTGGCCTTGGCGGCCGCGGTGGTCGCCGGCTTCGCCGCCCCGTCGGCCGCAGGTGTCGCAGGTGCCGCAGCGGCATCCGCGGCAGGCTCGCCGGCAGCGTCGTCCGGACGGACGCCGACACCCAGCTTCTCCAGGATCTTCTTTTCGATCTCGTTGGCGAGGTCGGGGTTGTCCTTGAGGAAGTTGCGGGCGTTCTCCTTGCCCTGGCCGAGCTGATCGCCCTCGTACGTGTACCAGGCGCCGGCCTTGCGGACGAAGCCGTGCTCCACGCCCATGTCGATCAGTCCGCCCTCGCGGCTGATGCCCTGGCCGTAGAGGATGTCGAACTCCGCCTGCTTGAACGGCGGGGCGACCTTGTTCTTGACGACCTTGACGCGGGTGCGGTTGCCGACCGCGTCGGTGCCGTCCTTGAGCGTCTCGATACGGCGGATGTCGAGGCGCACCGAGGCGTAGAACTTCAGCGCCCGGCCACCGGTGGTGGTCTCCGGGGAGCCGAACATCACGCCGATCTTCTCGCGGAGCTGGTTGATGAAGATCGCGGTGGTCTTGGACTGGTTGAGCGCACTGGTGATCTTGCGGAGGGCCTGGCTCATCAGACGGGCCTGGAGACCCACGTGCGAGTCGCCCATCTCACCCTCGATCTCCGCACGGGGCACCAGGGCCGCCACGGAGTCGATGACGATCAGGTCCAGGGCGCCGGAGCGCACCAGCATGTCGACGATCTCCAGCGCCTGCTCGCCGTTGTCCGGCTGGGACAGGATGAGGTTGTCGATGTCGACGCCGAGCTTCTTCGCGTACTCGGGGTCGAGGGCGTGCTCGGCGTCGATGAACGCCACCGAGCCACCGAGCTTCTGCGCGTTCGCCACGGCGTGCAGCGTCAGCGTCGTCTTACCGGAGGACTCCGGTCCGTACACCTCCACCACGCGGCCGCGCGGCAGACCACCGACGCCGAGGGCGACGTCGAGGGCGGTCGATCCCGTGGGGATGACCTCGATGGGCTCGTTCGGCCGCTCGCCGAGGCGCATCACCGCGCCCTTGCCGAACTGTCGTTCAATCTGTGCGAGTGCGGCGTCCAGCGCCTTCTCGCGGTCGGTTCCTGCCATGGGTTCCACCCGATTTGCTTGAGTCGATCGCTTCACGTCACAGACGCTAACCCCTGCCACTGACAATGGGCCTCGACGTCCTCCCGACCTGTGGACAACTCCACGGGCAGGGCCCGGGAAAACCCGGCCGGAATCCCATCAGAATGGATGTTCGATTTTCGTGTCAAGCGCACCACGCGGACGGCCGGCCCTCACGACGCGAGCGTCGTGGCCCGCGCGTCGGCCGATTCCGCCGGGCGCCTCGTCCTGCCCGCACCCCTCAGCCACGCGAGGGAGAAGAGGCCTGCTGCGGCCATGACGACGGCCGCGCCGACGGCCGCGATGTTCATTCCGTGGGTGAAGGCGTCGCGCGCGGCCGCCAGCACGGCATCAGCGGTCTCGCCGGGCAGCTGGGCCGCGACGGCCGTCGCACCGCCCAGCGTTTCGCGCACGGCTTCGGCCTGCGGCACGCCGGAGGGCAGTGCGTCGGCCATGTCCCGGCTGTAGACCGCCGCGCCGACGGACCCGAGGATGGCCATCCCCAACGCTCCGCCGAACTCCTGGCCCGATTCGAGCACCGCTGCGGCCGATCCCGCACGCTCCGGAGGGGCCGCGCCGAGGGCGAGCTCGTTGGCGAGGGTCATCGCCGCGACCAGGCCGCCCGCGTAGAGGGCGGCGCCGGAGAGGGCGAACCAGAGTGCCGAGTCGGTCCGCACCTGGGTCATCCACAGGAATCCGGAGGCCGAGACGAGGAAGCCGCCGCCCATGACGTACGCGCGGTCGACACGCTGTGCGAGCGCGGATGCCGCCGGAGCCGCGACGGCCGCGCCGGCCGCCGGTACCAGGCTCCACAGGGCCGCGTTGAACGGGCTCAGGCCGTAGACGGACTGCAGATACTGCGTGAGGAAGACAGCCATCCCCACGGTGGCGAACATCGCGAGGAGGTTGGCGAACACCGGGCCGCCGAAGGTGCGCCGGCCGAGCAGGCCGAGGTCGATCATCGGGTGCGCGAGGCGCTTCTGGCGGCGCACGAAGACGAAGCCGACCACGAGCCCCACCCCGATCGTGAGGGCCGGCAGCGGCTCGTACCCGTGCCGGGCCCATTCCTTGATGCCGTAGACGACCAGGAGCACAGCACCGAGTGACAGCACCGAGCTCAGCAGGTCGAAGCGCTCACGCTTCGCGGACTTGAACTCCGGCACCAGGAAGGGCACCAGCACGAGCAGCAGCACCATCGCGGGCAGGTTGATCAGGAAGACCGAGCCCCACCAGAAGTGCTCGAGCAGCAGGCCGCTGACCACGGGCCCCAGCGAAATGCCCGTCGTCATGACGGCGGTCCACAGGGTCACCGCCTTGCCGCGCTGCTTCGCGTCGTGGAAGAGGTTGCGGATCAGGGCGAGGGTCGAGGGCATCAGGGCGGCGCCACCGAGACCCAGCAACGCGCGGGCCATGATGAGCAGTTCAGCCGTGTGCGCGTATGCGGCGACGACCGAGGCCGCACCGAACAGCACCGCTCCCGCGAGCACCGACGCGCGCCGGCCGATCCGGTCGCCGAGCGCACCCATCGTGATGAGCAGCCCGGCGAGGACGAAGCCGTACATGTCGAGGATCCACAGCTGCTGTGTGGCGCTGGGTTCCAGGTCCTGGCTGACGTAGGGAATCGCGAAGTACAGGACCGAGATGTCCATCGAGACCAGGAGCAGGGGCAGCATCAGGACGCCCAGGGCGGTCCATTCCTTGCGCCCCGCGACGGGGCCGGGTGTGTTCTCCATGCACGGCAGCGAACCGGGAGCATGGCGTACACGGCAAACAGATACCTAGTGCACCTGGCTATGACACCTCCTTCACCAGCCTCAACGGCCTGTGAGTGCACTAGTACAGTGCACTCATGGCCATGGAACCGCCCTACCTCCGGATCGTCGGCGACATCCGTCGGCGCATCGCTTCCGGCGAGCTCGCCCCCGGCGCCCGGGTCCCCTCCACCCGGCGCATCACCCAGGAGTGGGGCGTCGCCATGGCGACCGCGACGAAGGCGCTCGCCACCCTGCAGCAGGAAGGCCTGGTGCGGGCCGTGCCCGGTGTCGGCACCGTGGTCGCCGTGTCAGGACGGGAACGGGACGCGGCTCCCCAGCACGGGCTCACCCGGGACCGCATCATCCGCGCGGCGATCGCCCTCGTCGACTCCGAGGGGCTCGCCGCGCTCTCCATGCGCCGAGTCGCCACCGACTTCGGCGTCTCCACCATGGCGCTCTACCGCCACGTCCCGAGCAAGGGCGAGCTGCTCCGGCTGATGTCGGAGGCGGTGTTCGCCGGAGAACCGCGAGGGGCGCGGCCGCCGGGCTGGCGCGCGCAGCTGGAACGGGAGGCACGGTGGCTGTGGGGCCTGTACCGGCGCCACCCCTGGCTGGCACGAGCCATGGCCGCCCTCACCCGGCCGATGGCCTCGCCCCACGCGATGCGGTACGCCGAGCGGGTCCTCAGCGCCCTGAAGGGCCTGGGGCTGACACCGACCCAGATCATCCACGTCCACCTCGCTCTGCTCGGATACGCCCAGGGCGTCGCGGCGGCCGTCGAGCTGGAGTCGCAAGCGCGGCAGGACACCGGCATGACACCCGAGGAGTGGATGGCCTCCAACGAACCGCGCCTGGAGACGATCCAGACCGCCGGCTCCTATCCGGTCCTGTCCACTCTCTTCGACCAGGAGGAGTTCGACCTCGAACTCGACACCCTCTTCGAATTCGGGCTCGCACGCATGCTGGAGGGAGTCGCGTCACTCATCGAGCGATCCAAGGGCCAGGACTCCTGACAGCAGCACCGGCGTGCTGTTCCGTTCCTGCTCCGACCTCCCTCCCCCACCCGGACACGCATGCACACCCGCACGGATAACCACATAACTGCACATATGCACATCTGATTTTATGACTCTATATTCGTCCGATATGAGAACGACTGCGAAACCCGGAACGCCGGACGGAGGGCAGCCCCCCGGGCCCGACCTGGCCGGTCGTGTGGCGCTCGTCGCCGGAGGAACCCGCGGGGCCGGGAGAGGGACCGCCGTCCAGCTCGGCGCCGCCGGGGCGACCGTGTACGTGACCGGCCGTACCAGCGGCTCCGAGCGCTCGGAGATGGACCGGCCCGAAACGATCGAGGAGACCGCGGCCCTCGTCGACGCGGCGGGCGGGCGGGGGATCGCCGTGCAGGTCGACCATCTGGTTCCCGACCGGGTCAGGGCGCTCGTGGCCCGCATCGCGAACGAACAGGGCGCCCTGCACATCCTGGTGAACGACATCTGGGGCGCCGAGATCGAGTGGGACAAACCGGTGTGGGAGTCGTCGCTCGACATCGGGCTGCACACGCTGCGGCTGGCCGTCGACACCCACGCCATCACCAGCCACTTCGCGTTGCCGCTGCTGATCGAGACACCGGGCGGTCTGGTCGTCGAGATGACCGACGGGACGGACGAGTACAACGCCTCCCACTACCGTGTCTCGTTCTTCTACGACCTGGCCAAGGCCGCGGTGAACCGGATGGCCTTCGCGCTCGGCCATGAACTCGCGCCGCACCGCGCGACGGCCGTGTCGCTCACCCCGGGCTGGCTCCGGTCCGAGGCCATGCTGCAGGCCCACGGGGTGACCGAGGCCACCTGGCGCGACGCCGTCGCGCACACGCCCCACTTCGCGATCTCCGAGTCACCGGCGTACGTCGGCCGTTCCGTGGCCGCCCTCGCCGGCGATCCGGAGGTGGCCCGCTGGAACGGCAGGTCGCTCTCCAGTGGACAGCTCGCCCAGGTGTACGGCTTCACCGATGTGGACGGGAGCCGGCCCGATGCCTGGCGGTATCTGGCCGAGGTCCAGGACCCGGGCCTGCCGGCCGATGTGACGGGCTACCGCTGAAGCCGCAAGCTGTGGCCCGGCTACCGCTGAAGCCGAATGCTGTGGCCGGGCTACCGCTGAAGCCGAATGCTGTGGCCGGGCTACCGCTGAAGCCGCAAGCTGTGCCCGGCCGGCGCTGAGGCGCCCCCTGGACCGGACCGGCTACCGCTGGGGCGGCCCGTCCGACGTACCCTCCGCTCCCCCGCGGCCGGCGGCCCGGCGACCGTTCACCAGACGGCGCATCCGCGACGGCAACGGCCTCCCGGGCGCGCGGCTGCTTCCCCCGCGCACGCGTGGGTCGTCGGTGACGTCGTACCGCTTCACATAGGCGCCGAGGAACGCCTGGAGCGTGGCGATCGCGGGGATGGCGACCAGTGCGCCGACCGCGCCGAGCAGGGCCGTGCCGGCGATGACCGATCCGAAGGCGACCGCGGGGTGGATGTCCACGGTCTTCGCGGTCAGCTTGGGCTGGAGCACGTAATTCTCGAACTGTTGGTAGATCACGACGAACCCGAGCACCCACAGCGCGTACCAGGGGTCGACCGTGAAGGCGATCAGCATGGGCAGGGCGCCCGCGAGATACGTGCCGATGGTGGGGATGAACTGCGAGACGAGTCCGACCCAGACCGCGAGCGCCGGAGCGTAGGGCACCTCCAGGATCACCAGCAGGATGTAGTGGGCAACGCCGGAGATCAGCGCCATCAGACCGCGCGAGTAGATGTAGCCGCCGGTCTTGTCGACCGCGATCTCCCAGGCGCGCAGCACCTCGACCTGCCGGGCCGGCGGCAGGACGGAGCACAGGGTGCGCCGGAGCCGGGGGCCGTCGGCCGCGAAGTAGAAGGAGAACAGGAAGATCGTCAGCAGCCGGAACAACCCGCCGAGCACCGTGGTGGAGAGGTCGAGCACTCCGGCGGCACTGTTCTGAACGTACTTCTGCAGCCAGTCGGAGTGCAGCAGGCTGTCCTGGACCTCGACCCGCGAGAAATCGGTGCGGAAGGTCTGGTTGACCCAGTTGATCACCGAGTCGATGTACTTGGGGAACTCGTCGACCATGTCGACGATCTGGCCCGCGAGCATCGACCCCAGCAGCACCACGAATCCGACGCCGAAGATCGTCAGACCGAGGAAGACGAGGAACGTGGCGAGTCCGCGGCGCATCCCGCGATCCGCCATCCGGCTGACCGCGGGCTCGATGGCGAGCGCGAGGAAGAACGCGATCAGAACGTTCGTCAGCAACCCGATGAGCTGGTCGAACGCCCAACTGCCGAGCTGGAAGCACGCGTAGAGCGCCAGGGCCAGCACCATCGCACGCGGCAGCCAGCCGGGCATGCGGACCCCGCCGGCGCCGAACGGCGGCGCGGGTGGTGCGGCCGGCGGAGCGGGTGGGGAGGCGGACGGCTGGGCCGGGGCGCTCTCGTCTGTCGATGACACGGGACAAGTCTGGCCCATGCCGTCGGCCCGCAGTCCCTCGCCCCGCATGGTCCGCTCCGGTTCCGTGACCGCCGGAAACGGGGCCCCACGGCGTTCAGCGCTCGTTCACCGGACCGTGCGCGGGGTTCACCTCGCCGGCGGGGGCGCCATCGCGTTCAGCGCCGGTCCGCCGGGACGTCCATGGCCGTGCAGACCCCGCGCCAGACGTCCTTGGCGTCCCAGCCCGCGTCCAGCGCCTGGTGCACCGTACGGCCGCCGAGTTCGGCCATCACATGGTCACGGGCGAAGGAGTCCGCGTACGCCGCACCGAAGTGGTCGGCCATCCGCTCCCAGAAAATCGTCAACCGCATGCCACCAGTATCCCGCTCCTGAGAGTGCAGCAGGCCCACCTGGCATGTGCCCGGCCCCTTCGCCCTCTACGGTCGGTCCATGGCTGGAACCGGAGCAAACACCCTCGCCCGCGCCGAGCAGTTCATCTGGCTCACGGCCCGTGTCCTCGAACAGCGGAGGTTCGCCCATGGCTTCCTCGGCGGAGGCCCCGACGCCGTCGAGACGGCACTCTCCGCCTACGTGAACGAGGACGGCGGCTACGGTCACGCGCTGGAACCCGATCTCCGGGGCCCGGTCAGCCAACCGCTGCACACCGCCCACGCGCTGAGCGTTCTCGACTCGATCGACCGCTGCGACGGACAGCGCGTGGAACGGATCTGCCGCTATCTGACCCGTGTGTCAACCAAGGAAGGCGCGCTGCCCGCCCTGCTGCCCACGCAGCGCGGCTATCCCGCCGCACCGTTCATCCCGATCGTGGACGACCCGCCGGCGGAGCTGCTCGCGACCGGCCCGGTCGTCGGGCTGCTGCACGGCAATCAGGTGTGGCACGCCTGGCTGTTCCGGGCGACGGACTTCTGCTGGAGCGCCGTCGAAGCTCTGGAGCAGTCCCATCCTTACGAGGTCGAAGCCGCGGTCGCCTTCCTGGACGGCGCCCCGGACCGGGCCCGTGCGGAGGTTGCGGCCGACCGCCTCGGCCGCCTGGTACGGGCACAACGGCTCGCGGTGCTCGATCCCTCCCGGCGGGCGGAGTACCCGGTGGCGGCGGGCTACGCACCGGGCGAGCACCACTTCCCGCACGACTTCGCCCGTACACCCGGGTCCCTCGCTCGCCGCTGGTTCACGGACGAGGAGGTGGAGCGCTCGCTCGACCACCTGGCCGCCGAGCAGCAGGACGACGGCGGATGGCCCGTGACCTGGCGTCGGTGGGCGCCGGGAACCGCGCTGGAGGGGCGCCCGCTGGTCACGCTCAGGGCCTTGGAGACGCTCCGCTCGTACGGTCGCCCGCTCGGCTGACACAGCGGAAGGTACGCGGCCGCCCGCTCGGCCGACCGCGTACCTCCGCGCCGTCGCTCCCCGGGCGATCGGCCCGCTCAGGCCAGCGCTCGTACGCCCGCGGTGACGAGAACGCCCGCGCCGACGACGACCAGGAAGGGAGCGCGAAGGACCAGGGCGAGTGCCGCCGCGCCGAGACCTGCGGCACGGGCGTCGAGGACGAGCTGCTGGCCGTCGCCGAAGGTCTGCTGCGCGGTCAGTGCCGCCAGCAGCGCCACGGGCAGCAGGGCGGCCATCCGCTGGACGAGCGGCCGCTCCAGGACGCCGGCGGGCACCAGCAGGCCCAGGAGTTTGGCGAGGTAGCAGCCCGCCACGGTCAGTCCGATGGCAATCCAGACGTTCATGAGTGCCGCTCCCCCTTCTTCCGTCCCATCAGGAAGAGGACGACGGGCGCGGCGAGCGCCGACAGCAGGACGGGCAGGCCCGCCGGCAGCACGGGCAGCAGCGTCAGGGCCAGGAGGACGGCCAGCCCCGCCGTGACGCGTTCGATGGTGCTCTTGAGCATCGGCGCGAGCAGCGCGAGGAACACCGCGGGACTCGCCGCGTCGAGTCCCCACGCGTCGGTGTCGCCCAGCGCCTCGGCGCCCAGAGCGCCCACCAGGGTGGTGAGGTTCCACAGCACGTACAGGGTGAGTCCGGTGACCGTGAAACCGATGCGCGCCGCCCGCCGGGTGGGCTGGGGCAGGGTGACCGCGGTCGTCTCGTCGATGACCCAGTGGGCGGCGAAGGGCCGTACCGCTCGGGGAAGGGCGAGCAGTTGGGAGAGTCGCAGACCGTAGAACGCGTTCCGGACGCCCAGGAAGAACGCCCCGGCCGCCGCCGTGTAGGGGTTGCCGCCCGCGGCCAGCGCGCCGACCAGGGCGAACTGCGAGGCGCCGGTGAAGACGAGAAGACTCAGGACGCAGGTCTGGAGCAGGCTGAGGCCGGAGCCGGCGGAGGTGACGCCGAAGGCGAAGCCGGAGAGCCCGACGGCGATGCCGACGCCGAGCGCGTCCCGGACGACGGCCGCGTCCGGCTTGTCCGGTCGGGGCTCGGCCGCCGGTCCTGGCGGACCGCCGGATATGGCACCGGGCGCGCCGGTGCTCTCTGGGAGTGCTGTCTGTTCTGCCACGCCCGGAACGCTACGGGGATCACGCGGGCCCGGTCTTGTACGTTCTTGCACGCACAGCCGTACCTCGCGCACACAGCCGTACGTTCTTGCGCCCACGCGTCCTCTTGCCCCGGCACGCCCCTCACCGGCTCGGCCGCGACACTCCGCGCTCACGCTGGTAGGCGCCGGGCGGCACCCCCACGATCCGGGTGAAATGCCGATTGAGGTGCGGCTGATCCGTGAAGCCGACGGCGGTCGCGGCCTCGGCGGGGGCGACACCGGCGTCGAGCATGCGGCGGGCTCTGCGCACCCTGGCGTCGGTGAGCCAGGTGTGGGGCGGCATCCCGAACTCCTTCTTGAAGGCCCTCAGCAGCGCGAACGGGCCGGTGCCCAGCTCGGCGGCGAGCGTCTCCAGCGTGGGCGGGTCGGCCATGCGCTCCTCCAGCGCGGCGCGGGCGCGGGCCGCGTTCCGCGCACCCCCGGCGTGCGTGGTCAGTCCGGGCAGCGGACTGCCGTGCCGGCTCAGAAGCCGCGTGACCAGCACCCGCAGCAGGCTGTCCGCCGCCAGCGCGTTGCCCTCCTCCGCCGCCCGGTGCACCTCGGTGATCAGCCGGGAGGCGTGGGGGTCGGTCACCCGGGTCTCGGCGAAGCCGACCGTGCCGCGCAGGGACGTCACCTCGGCCGCGATGTCGTTGACGACCTGGGCCGACGGGTAGAGCGTGGAGTACGCCCAGCCCTCGGGCGCCCCGGAGCGTGCGGTGTGCGGCACCTCCGGGTTGATCATGACGACGGTTCCGGGGACCGCGTGGACCGTGCCGCCCGGCAGCCCCACGTCCTCGACCCCACCGGTGACCGCTCCGAAGACGTAGCCCTCGTGGCTGTGCCGGGGGAAGGTGTGGCGGACGTAGCGGGCGCGCAGCAGATCGAGGTCGGGCAGCGCGGCGTACTGCCAGTGCCGTGCCCACTCCGCCGTGCCGTCCGCTCCCGCCATGGGGCCATTCTCGCAGGTCCCGGTCGTGCGTGACCGGCCGAGCGGGCCACCGCGGGCGGTGTCACCGGCCCGTTGTCAGTGGCGGGGTGCACGATGGGGGACATGACCGGATCCGCGCTCGACGCGTTCTCGCCGGCGACCCGCAGTTGGTTCGCCGGAGCCTTCAGCGCGCCCACCGCCGCCCAGGAGGGCGCCTGGCGGGCCATCGGCGCGGGCAGTGACGTCCTGGTCGTCGCGCCGACCGGTTCCGGCAAGACGCTGGCCGCGTTCCTCGCCTCACTGGACCGGCTGGCCGCCGAGCCGCCGCCCGCCGACGCCAGGAAGCGCTGCCGCGTGCTGTACGTGTCCCCGCTCAAGGCCCTCGCGGTCGACGTCGAGCGCAACCTCCGCTCGCCGCTGACCGGCATCCGCCAGGAGTCGGTGCGCCTCGGTCTGCCGGAGCCCGAGGTGCGGGTCGGCATCCGGTCCGGGGACACCCCGCCGGCCGAGCGGCGCTCCATGGTGACCAGGCCTCCGGACATCCTGATCACCACGCCCGAGTCGCTGTTCCTGATGCTGACGTCCTCCGCCCGGGACGCGCTGGCCGGCGTGGAGACGGTGATCCTCGACGAGGTGCACGCGGTCGCCGGGACGAAGCGCGGCGCCCATCTCGCCCTGTCGCTGGAGCGTCTCGACGAAGTGCTGCCCCGCCCCGCCCGGCGCATCGGTCTGTCCGCGACGGTCCGGCCGGTCGACGAGGTGGCCCGCTTCCTGTCGCCGCAGCGCAAGGTGGAGATCGTCCAGCCCCGGTCCACGAAGGAGTTCGATCTCTCGGTCGTCGTCCCGGTCGAGGATCTGGGTGAGCTGGGCGGCTCCCCCGCGACCGACGGCGACTCCGGCCAGGCGGACAAGCCCTCGATCTGGCCGCATGTGGAGGAGCGGATCGCCGACCTCGTGCAGTCGCACCGCTCCACCATCGTCTTCGCCAACTCCCGGCGGTTGGCGGAGCGGCTGTGCAACCGGCTGAACGAGATCGCCTACGAGCGGGCGACCGGCACCGCTTTCGACCCGGACAACCCCGTCCCCGAGCTGCCGGAGGCGCCCGCCCCCGCCGAGATCATGGCCCAGTCGGGCGCGGGCAGGGGCGCCCCCGCCCTGCTGGCCCGCGCCCACCACGGCTCGGTCTCCAAGGAGCAGCGGGCCCAGGTCGAGGAGGACCTCAAGGCGGGCCGGCTGCCCGCCGTGGTCGCCACCTCCAGCCTGGAGCTCGGCATCGACATGGGCGCGGTCGACCTGGTGGTCCAGGTGGAGTCCCCGCCCTCCGTCGCCTCCGGCCTCCAGCGGGTGGGCCGGGCCGGACACCAGGTGGGCGCGGTCTCGACCGGGGTGGTCTTCCCGAAGTACCGCGGCGATCTGGTGCAGGCCGCCGTCGTCACCGAGCGGATGCGCGAAGGGGCCATCGAGGCACTGCGCATCCCGGCCAATCCGCTGGACGTCCTGGCGCAGCAGCTGGTCGCCATGGTGGCCCTGGACAGCTGGCAGGCCGACGACCTGCTGGCCCTGGTCCGGCGGGCCGCCCCCTTCGCCTCGCTCCCCGAGTCGGCGTTCACCGCCGTCCTCGACATGCTCGCCGGGCGCTATCCCTCCGACGCATTCGCGGAGCTGCGCCCCCGGGTGGTGTGGGACCGGGTGGGGGGCACGGTCACGGGCCGCCCCGGCGCGCAGCGGCTCGCCGTCACCTCGGGCGGCACGATTCCCGACCGGGGGCTCTTCGGGGTCTTCCTCGCCGGGGCCGACCCGAAGAAGGGCGGCGGCCGGGTCGGCGAGCTGGACGAGGAGATGGTCTACGAGTCCCGCGTCGGCGACGTCTTCACCCTGGGCACCACGTCCTGGCGGATCGAGGACATCACCCGGGACCGGGTCCTCGTCTCGCCCGCCCCGGGCGTCCCGGGCCGGCTGCCGTTCTGGAAGGGCGACCAGCTGGGCCGCCCGCTGGAGCTGGGCCGCGCCCTGGGGGCCTTCCTCCGTGAGGTCGGCGGCCTGTCCGAGGAGGATGCGCGGCTGCGGCTGCTGGCCGCCGGGCTCGACGCCTGGGCGGCGGACAACATCCTGGCCTACCTGGACGAACAGCGCCGGGCTTGCGGCCATGTGCCGGACGACCGGACCATCCTGGTCGAGCGGTTCCGGGACGAGCTGGGAGACTGGCGGGTCGTCGTGCACTCCCCCTTCGGAGCCCAGGTGCACGCCCCGTGGGCGCTCGCCCTCTCCGCCCGCCTCGGCGAGCGGTACGGCATGGACGCCCAGGTCATGCACGCCGACGACGGGATCGTGCTGCGGCTGCCCGACGCGGACATGATGGGCCTGGATCTGCTCGACTTCGACGCCCCGCCCGCCCCGGACACCGAGAACGGCGGACCGGCGCCGGGAGCCGTGGCCTACGACAGCGACCAGCCCCCGGTGGCGGCCGCCGACGTGGTCTTCGACCAGGGCGAGGTCCAGCAGATCGTCACGGACCAGGTGGGCGGCTCGGCCCTGTTCGCCGCCCGGTTCCGGGAGTGCGCCGCGCGCGCCCTGCTGCTGCCCCGGCGCTCCCCCGGCAAGCGCACCCCGCTCTGGCAGCAGCGCCAGCGGGCCTCACAGCTCCTCCAGGTCGCCTCGGAGTTCGGCTCGTTCCCCATCGTTCTGGAGGCCGTCCGCGAATGCCTCCAGGACGTGTTCGACGTCCCCGGGCTCACGGAACTGATGGGCGATCTGGAGGCGCGCCGGGTCCGGCTGGTCGAGGTGACCACGCAGGAGCCCTCGCCCTTCGCCCGCTCGCTCCTCTTCGGTTATGTGGCCCAGTTCCTGTACGAGGGCGACTCCCCGCTCGCCGAGCGGCGCGCCGCCGCCCTCTCCCTGGACTCCCATCTCCTGGCCGAACTGCTGGGCCAGGCGGAGCTGCGCGAGCTGCTCGATCCCGAGGTCCTCACCGAGCTGGAGCGGGAGCTGCAGTGGCTCACCGAGGACCGCCGGATCAAGGACGTCGAAGGGGTCGCCGACCTGCTGCGCGTGCTCGGTCCGCTCACCGGCGCCGAGCTGGCCGAGCGGGGCGCCGAGCCGTCCTGGGCGCCGGAGCTGGCGACGGCCCGCCGGGCGATCCAGGTCCGGATCGCCGGCGCCGACCACTGGGCGGCGATCGAGGACGCGGGCCGGCTGCGCGACGCCCTGGGCACCGCGCTCCCGGTCGGCGTCCCCGAGGCGTTCACCGAGCCGGTGAAGGACCCGCTCGGCGACCTCCTCGCCCGCTTCGCCCGAACGCACGGCCCGTTCACCGCCACCCGGGCCGCCGAGCGCTTCGGGCTCGGCACCGCCGTCACCGACGGCGCGCTGCAACGTCTCTCGGCATCCGGCAGGACCGTCCAGGGCGAGTTCCACCCGGCCGGCATCGGCCAGGAATGGTGCGACGCCACGGTGCTGCGCCGGCTCCGCCGCCGTTCGCTGGCGGCGCTCCGCCAGGAGCTGGAGCCGGTGCCGCCCGCGGCCCTGGCCTCCTTCCTCCCCCAGTGGCAGCACTTCGGGTCCAACCGGCTGCGGGGCATCGACGGGCTGGCCCGCGCCGTCGAGCAGCTCCAGGGCGCGCCCGTTCCCGCGTCGGCACTGGAGAAGCTGATCCTGCCGAGCCGGGTGATGGGCTACACCCCGGCGATGCTCGACGAGCTGACGACCACCGGCGAGGTCGTCTGGGCCGGTGCGGGCGCGCTGCCCGGCAAGGACGGCTGGGTCTCCCTCTACCTCGCCGACAGCGCCCCGCTGCTCCTGCCTCCCCCGCACCCGCTGGAGCTGTCGGCGCTCCACGAGTCCGCGCTCACCACGCTCTCCGGCGGATACGGCCTCTTCTTCCGCCAGATCGCCGACCAGGTCCGGGCCACCACCCACCCGGACTGCACGGACCAGCAGCTGGCCGACGCCCTGTGGGACCTGGCCTGGTCCGGGCGGCTCACCAACGACACACTGGCCCCGCTGCGTTCGCTCCTGGGCTCGGGACGGACGGCGGGCTCCACCGCCCACCGCTCCCGGCGCAGCGTCCCGCGCGGGCGCTACGGCTCGCTCACCGCAGCCGCCCGCCCCGCGTCCCGCACCGGCCCGCCCACCGTCTCCGGCCGCTGGTCCCTGCTGCCCCCGGTCGAACCGGAACGGACCCACCGCGCCCACGCCCTGGCCCGCACCCTGCTCGACCGGCACGGCGTGGTGACCCGTGGCGCGGTGCAGGCCGAGGGGGTGGAGGGCGGCTTCTCCGCGACGTACCGCGTCCTGGCCGCCTTCGAGGACAACGGGCAGGCGCGGCGGGGCTATGTGGTCGAGGGCCTGGGGGCCGCCCAGTTCGCGATGGACGGGGCCGTGGACCGGCTGCGGGCCGCCTCCACGGCGCGCGACCGCCGGGATCCGGACACCGCGCTCCAGGCTCTGGTGCTCGCCGCGGCCGATCCGGCCAACGCGTACGGCGCGGCGCTGCCGTGGCCGGAGTCCCCGGACGGCGCCGGGCACAAACCGGGCCGCAAGGCGGGGGCGCTGGTGGTCCTCGTCGACGGCGAGCTGACGCTCTACATGGAGCGCGGCGGCAAGACCCTCCTGGCCTGGCCGTCCGACCCCGAGGCCCCGGCCCTGCGAGCTGCCGCCGATGCCCTGGCCGAATCGGCCCGCGCCGGAGCCCTGGGCACGGTGACGGTGGAGCGGACGAACGGCGTCTCCTCCCTCACCTCGCCGCTGGGCCGGACGCTGGAGGCGGCCGGGTTCCTCGCCACCCCGAGAGGCCTGCGCCTGCGCGCCTGATCCGGGACCCGCGGCCGCCGGTCCCGGGACCGGCCGCCGGTCGCGAGCCGGCCGCCGGTCCCGGGCCGGCCGCCGGGCCCCGCGCCGCTCCGCCCCCACTCGCCTTGAACGACGGCCGTCCCACCGAGGGTGCGTCAGCGGACCCTGTCGGCGGGCGCCCCCGCCGCGGAGACCCCGCGGCGAGCCCGGATCGACGCAGAACCGCCCCGGCGCGCCCATCATGGAGGCATGCCCGAAGGAGACACCGTCCTGCAGACCGCCGCCCGGCTGCACGATGCCCTGGCGGGGCGGGTGCTGACCCGGTCGGACCTGCGCGTCCCCCGTTTCGCCACCGCCGACCTCACCGGCCGGACCGTCCTGGACGTCACCGCGCGCGGCAAGCACCTGCTGACCCGGATCGAGGGCGGCCTGACCCTGCACAGCCACCTGCGGATGGACGGGGCCTGGCGGGTGTTCGCCCCGGGCGAGCGCTGGCGGGGCGGCCCGGGCCACCAGATCCGCGCGATCCTCGGCAACGCGGAGCACACCGCCGTCGGCTACCGGCTCCCCGTGCTGGAACTGCTGCGCACCAGCGAGGAGGACCGGGCCGTGGGCCATCTGGGGCCTGACCTGCTCGGACCCGACTGGGATCCAGGCCTCGCCGTGGACCGGCTGCTCGCCGCACCGGAGCGCTCTCTCGGCGAGGCCCTCCTGGACCAGCGCAATCTGGCGGGCATCGGCAACGTCTACAAGTGCGAGCTGTGCTTCCTGGCCCGCGTCACGCCCTGGCTCCCCGTGGGCGCCCTCGCCGACGGCGTACTCCCCCGGCTCGTCACTCTCGCCGAGCGCCTGCTGCACGCCAACCGCGACCGCCCCACCCGCACCACGACGATCACCTCCGAACTCCGCACCCCACCGGGCCGGGGCCAAGGCTCCGGCCCGGCCCAGGGCACCAGCCGCCCCCGGACCAGCCCGCCCAACCGCGTACAGGAGCGGCTGTACGTCTACGGGCGAGCCCGTAGGCCCTGTCTGCGCTGCGGCACCCCGATCCGACTCGCCGACCAGGACGACCGGCCCACCTACTGGTGCCCCGGCTGCCAATCAGGACCGACTCCCTAGTTGACGCCCCGTCAGATCCGGTCGTACGGTCCCGTCATGTCTCTCTCCGCGTACGACCTCACGGGCCGCGCCGCGTTCGTCACGGGTGCGGCGAGCGGCATCGGGCGGGCGAGCGCCCTGCTGCTCGCGGAGGCCGGGGCCGTGGTGCACTGCGCGGACCGCGACGAGACGGGCCTGCGCCGGACGTACGACCTGATCGCCGACGCGGGCGGCGGCGCCCGGACCCATCCCCTCGACGTCACCGACCGCGGCCAGGTCCGTGCGGCCGTCGGTGCGGCGGGGCATCTCGACATCCTGGTCGCCGCGGCAGGGATCATGCACACCAGCAGCGTGCTGGAGACCGCGGACGAGGATCTGGACCGCGTACTGGCGGCCAATTTCACGGGAGTGCTGTACGCCTGCCAGGAGGTGGCCCGCTCCATGACCGCCCGCTCCGCCCCCGGCTCACTGATCACGATGGCCTCGGGCGCCGTGGACTCCGCGAGCGCGGGCCTGCTCTGCTACAGCGTCGCGAAGGCCGCCGTGGTGCAGCTCACCAAGACGCTGGCCACGGAGCTGGGGCCCCACGCCATACGGGTGAACGCCGTCGCGCCCGGCTGGATCCGTACGCCGATGACCGACCGGCACGATGCCGCGGGGCAGCATCGGGCGGAGGCGACGATGGCCCGGATCTCCCCGCTGGGCCGGGTCGGCGAACCCGAGGACGTCGCCCATACCGTGCTGCACCTGGCGTCGGACGCCTCGGCGTTCATGACCGGTCAGATCCTCCGGCCGAACGGCGGCGTCGCCATGCCCTGGTGAGCCACCCGCCGGAACCTGTCCACCGCCTCGACCAAGGGCCCGGCCCGCCCGGCGCCCCCAACGGCACGACCGACGCGACATGGACCGGCAGCAGGCTCAGCCCCCAGCCCCCCGCCGCCACCGCCCCCTCCACCAGCCCCGCCTGTTCCGGACGCAGCACGAGTCGGAGCACCGCCCACCACCACAACCCGCCGAGGACCAGCGCCGGCACCCATCGCCGTTTCATCGCTGCCTCCTGCGGCCGAGGTCCTTTCCGGCAGTTTCCCCTGGCAGCGGCAGTGGTGCATCCAGAACGTCCGGCCGAAGGGCCACCCACACAGGAGCGCCCCCGCCGAAACGGCGGGGGCGCCCAAACTCTCCGAGCGGTGGCTCCGAGAGCCGCGGGGACTACTTCTTGTCGTCCGGGGTGAGGGAGTCCTTGACGCCCTTGGCGCGCTCGCCGGCCCCGTCGGCCGCGTCCTTGGCTCCACCCTTGGCCTGATCGGCCTTGCCCTCGGCCTCCTTGCGGCGGTCGCCGGTCAGCTTGCCGACCGCTTCCTTGCCCTTGCCCTTCAGCTTGTCCATGGCTCCGTCGCTCATGATGGTGCTCCTTCGCTGTTCAGCCGTATCGCGGTCGCCGGTCGGTCGTGCGCCGGTCAGGCGCTTTCCGCCTGGAACATCCAGGCGTGCTTCTCGAGGTCTGCCGTCAGCGCGATCAGCAGGTCCTGGGTGACCGGGTCGGGATCGTCGGTCGCCTCGATGCGCTCCCGCATCCGTCCGACGACCACGCCCAGCGCGTCCACCAGGATCTTCACCGCGTCGGTGTCCTTGATCCAGCCCTCGGGCACGGAAGCGATGGCCGTTTCCTTGGCCACGGTGCCGGAGCGTCCGTCCGGATTGACCCCGACCGCCGAGGCACGCTCGGCCACCGTGTCGGAGTGCTGCCGGGCTGTGACGACGACGTCGTCGAGCTGAAGGTGCACGGAGCGGAAGCGCGGACCGACCACGTTCCAATGGACCTGCTTGGCCACCAGGGAGAGATCGACGAGGTCGACCAGAGCGCCTTGGAGCGCTGTTCCCACGACCTTGAGGTCGCCCTCGGACAACGTGCTCTTGACCACAGACATGTGCGCTACTCCCATCCGTCAACCGCTTCACTGACCGTCTCGGTGCATCACCCACGATGTCACATAATGAAGCAAAACGGTCATGTGGGCCTTGTTCTCCGTGTGCCCGATCGGCGACGGCCCACACCCGCACGGCTGACAGATCACACCCGAATCCGGGGCCCCACGCAGAAGTCCCGGCCGACCCCTGTGGGGCCGACCGGGACTCCGGTCGAGCAACTGTGCCGCGTGGATCAGGCGGCGACGACGTCCACCGCTTCCGCGGGCGCCTTGATGGTCACCCGTCCCGACGGCACACCTGCGACCGAAGAGACGGAGACGGAGTTGAGCATGGGACGAACCGGTACTGGGACCGGATCACTGGCAGCTGCCGACTCGGCCAGCTCCGCGAGCGAGAGCTCGTCGCTCACCTCTCGCATGAGCTCGGACATCCGTACGTCAAGCGCGTCGCAAATCGCGGAGAGCAGTTCGGAGGATGCCTCCTTCTGCCCCCGCTCCACCTCGGACAGATAACCGAGCGAGACCCGGGCGGACGAGGAGACTTCGCGCAGAGTACGGCCTTGGCGCTGGCGCTGCCGACGCAGCACGTCACCCAGCAGGCGACGGAGCAGAATCATCGGTGGCTCCCTCCTCGGACCGCGTAGCCGCATCCTTCACGCCCTACCGTACCGCCTTGTGCTGCGGCCGTGCGGGGAGCGATGTCGTGTTCACTCAGGGCTGCAAACATCCATTCCCCCCGTGTTGTTCCGTATCCTGTGCCCGCACATTCCCGCCGAGTTCGCTCGCGAGCAGTTCGAGGACGCTTCGCACACTCTCACTACGGATATCCGCCCTCTCACCATTCAACCGCAGAGCCGTCACTTTCTCGACGCCGGAGGGCCCGGCCACAGCCACGTAGACCGTGCCGACCGGCTGCCCGTCCTGCGGTTCCGGCCCCGCGACCCCCGTGGTGGAAACGCCCCAGTCCGCGTCGAGAACCCGCCGCACACCGGCCGCCATCCGCAGCGCGACCTCGGGGTCCACCGCGCCGCGCTCCACCAGAAGGGTCGCGTCGACGCCCAGGAGATCCCGCTTCAGGGACGTGGCGTATGCCGTCACCGATCCCCGGAAGGACTGGGAAGCACCGGGCACGGAGGTCAGGTCGGCGGCGACCAGGCCGCCCGTCAGCGATTCGGCGACGGCGAGCGTCTCGCCCCGCGCTCCGAGAAGCCGGAGCACCCGGGCAGCGGCTGTCACCGCTCGGCCTCCGCGGCGTCGCGCGCCTCGGCAGCGCCGCGTACGTCCGTCACGGCGGACCGTACGTCCATCACCGCGGACGGTCCGTCCGTCACGCCGGGCCGTACATCCGTACCACCGGGCGAAACGTCCGTCACACCGGCCACAGCGCCCACGGAAGACCCGGCACCGGCGGCCGGAGCACGGCCGGCGGCCGGTCCGGCACCGACCGCGGTAGCGCCCGCTGAGTCCTGAAGGGCCTCCGTTGCCTCCGCGGCCCGTTCGATCGCGGCGGCGCGCTCCGCGGCGAGACCCATGCGACGCAGGACGACGGCCTGGCGTACGTAATCGAGTCCGGTGACGACCGTCAGCACGACGGCGACCATCATCATCCAGAAGCGCAAGGTCGCCAGGGGCCCGGTGAGCACCAGGACGTACATCCCGGCCGCGGTCCCCTGCGCGAGCGTCTTCAGCTTGCCGCCCCGGCTGGCCGGGATCACCGCATGGCGGATCACCCAGAACCGCATCAGCGTGATACCCAGCTCGCGCGCGATGATCACGCCGGTGATCCACCACGGCAGATCACCCAGGATGGAGAGCGAGACCAGCGCCGCGCCCATGATCGCTTTGTCGGCGATCGGGTCCGCGATCTTCCCGAAGTCCGTGACCAGGTTGTAGGTCCGTGCGAGATGACCGTCGAACAGGTCGGTGATCATCGCGATGGCGAAGGCCGCCCAGGCGAAGGCGCGCCAGACCGGATCGTATCCGCCGTCGTGGAACAGCAGCAGGACGAAGCCGGGCACGAGCAGCAGTCGCACCATGGTCAGGATGTTGGCGATGTTCCACAGGCTGGCCTGGTTGACGGCCGCAGTGCCCAGCTTGCCGCCGCGGACCGGCTTCGCGCCGGAGCCGCCTGCCGCGGATGCCGGGACTCCCGTCATCTGGCTACCTCCGCAAGCTCGTGGTGTTCGGCCACCAGGTCGACGCCCTCGGTGCCCACTGCCTTTGCCTCGACCATACGGCCCGGCACGAGTCCCTCGCGTGTGGTGAAGACCACCTGGCCATCCGTTTCGGGAGCCTGGTGGGCCGCGCGCCCGGTCGCGACCTCGCCGTCGTCCTCCGACTCCACGGACTCCACGAGCACCTGGAGGGTCTCGCCGACGCGCTCCTCGGCCCGCTGCGAGGTCAGCTCCTCGGCCAGCTGGGAGATGTGGGCCAGGCGCTCCGCGATGACGTCGGCGTCCAGCTTGTTCTCGTAGCCGACCGCCTCGGTGCCCTCCTCGTCGGAGTAGCCGAAGACGCCGATCGCGTCGAGGCGGGCGCCGGTGAGGAAGCGTTCCAGCTCGGCGAGGTCCGCCTCGGTCTCGCCGGGGAAGCCGACGATGAAGTTGGATCGGGCGCCGGCCTCGGGGGCCTTGCTCCGGATGGTGTCCAGGAGCTCCAGGAAGCGGTCGGTGTCGCCGAAGCGGCGCATCGTGCGCAGCACGCTCGGGGAGGAGTGCTGGAAGGAGAGGTCGAAGTAGGGGGCGACCTTCGGCGTCGAGGTGAGGACGTCGATGAGGCCGGGGCGCATCTCGGCGGGCTGGAGGTAGCTGACCCGGATCCGCTCGATGCCGTCCACGTCGGCCAGCTCGGGCAGCAGGGTCTCCAGGAGGCGGATGTCGCCGAGGTCCTTGCCGTAGGAGGTGTTGTTCTCGGAGACGAGCATGACCTCCTTGACGCCCTGCTCGGCCAGCCAGCGGGTCTCCTGGAGCACGTCCGAGGGACGCCGCGAGATGAACGAGCCGCGGAAGGAGGGGATGGCGCAGAACGAGCAGCGGCGGTCGCAGCCGGAGGCGAGCTTCACCGAGGCGACGGGGCTGGTGCCGAGCCGGCGGCGCAGCGGTGCCCGCGGCCCGGAGACCGGAGCGACCCCTTCCGGAAGGTCCTCCGGTGCCGGAGCGGGCGTCTCCTGGGCGTGGCCGGGCAGCGCCACGGCGGCGTCCTGCCGCTCGGCGGGGCTGATCGGCAGCAGCTTGCGGCGGTCGCGCGGGGTGTGCGAGGCGTGGATGCCGCCGTTGAGGATGGTCTGGAGCCGGTCGGAGATGTCGGCGTAGTCGTCGAATCCGAGGACGCCGTCCGCCTCCGGCAGTGCCTCGGCGAGGTCCTTGCCGTAGCGCTCGGCCATGCAGCCGACGGCGACGACGGCCTGGGTGCGGCCGTGGTCCTTCAGATCGTTGGCTTCGAGCAGGGCGTCGACGGAGTCCTTCTTGGCGGCTTCGACGAACCCACAGGTGTTGACGACTGCGACATCCGCGTCGGAGGCATCCTCGACGAGGTCCCAGCCGTCCGCTGCCAAGCGGCCTGCAAGCTCCTCCGAGTCCACCTCGTTACGGGCGCAGCCAAGAGTGACAAGGGCGACGGTACGGCGTTCGGGCATGGACTCAAGACTACTTTGTCCCGGCGACCGCCCTGCCGTGCAGGGTTGCCTGCCCCCGCCGCTGTTACTCCCCGTAGCAGACGGACCGGGCGGGGGAACGCCGACGGGCGCCCGGCGCGAGGCCGGACGCCCGTCGGGACGCGGTACGGAGACCGAGGTGCGGCGGATCAGCCGGCCTCGGGGTCGCCCTTGGTGTAGGAGAGCCGTTCGACCTGGCCGGGACCGAAGCGGTCCTCGACCTGCTTGCCGTTGACGAAGAGGTCGATCGCCCCGGCGTCGCCGAGGACGAGGTCGATGCGCTCCTTGTCCTGGAAGGTCTTGGACTCGCCCTGGAGCAGCAGCCCGTCGAAGAGCAGCCGCCCGTTGTGGTCCTTGGCCGAGATCCAGCTCTTGCCGCGGTCCGCGCTGAGCTTGACCGTCACCTTGTCCCGGGGGGCGGCGGCGATGGCGCTCTCGGAGGGCACGGGCTTGAGGTCGGAGGGCTTGGTGGCGGTGGGCTTGGCCGCGGTCTTGTCGGGCTTGGAGCCCTCCGCGATCTGCGCGGTGCTGGAGGGTTCGTCCTCGCCGCTGAAGAGCGTGAAGCCGACGAAACCGATGACGGCGACGATGGCCGCGACCATGGCGGCGGTCCAGTTGGGCCGCCGGGGTTCGGAGCGGATGCGTTCCGCTTCGAACAGCGGCGCCGCGGGGGTCGGGGCGGGACGGCCGCCGTGATCGGCGTCGTACTCCTCGACCAACGGTTCCGGATCGATGCCGACGGCGCGGGCGAACGTGCGGATGTGGCCGCGGGCGTAGACGTCGCCGCCGCAGCGGGAGAAGTCGTCCTGCTCGATCGCGTGCACGATGGGGATGCGCACCCGGGTGGAGCTGCTGACTTCCTCGACCGTCAGACCTGCGGCGATACGAGCCTGCTGAAGGGCACGACCGATCGAAGGCCGGTCGTCTTCGGGGGAGTTGCCGATGGACACGGGGGCGCCTTTCGAGCGTGAGCCACCTGCTGGATGTTCAGTCTAGGGGGGGTACGAAAGGGTGGGGCAACCGGGAGGGACGACTTTGTACGCCATCGGGTTCGCCGGACGGCCCCGCCTCCGGCTCCGGGGTGGAGCGGGGGCGGAGCGCAGCCCCGATCGAGGACTGGGCAACCTGTAGTGGGCCGAACGGGGTGGGGGTAAGGGTGAGGTGGTGACGGAGCGAGCCGCGGGGAGGAGCACGGTTTCGCCCCTCCCTTCAACTGGACGTACGACCGTACGAAACGGTTGCCCACAAAACCTTTACGGAGCGATTTCCGTTACGGAGCGGATTCCCCGCGGATGACGGCCAACACCCCGTCGAGCTCGTCGGGTTTCACCATGACGTCGCGCGCCTTGGATCCCTCGCTGGGTCCGACGATGTTCCGGGACTCCATCAGGTCCATCAGACGGCCCGCCTTGGCGAAGCCGACCCGCAGCTTGCGCTGGAGCATCGAGGTCGACCCGAACTGGGTGGAGACGACCAGTTCGGCCGCCTGGCAGAGCAGGTCCAGGTCGTCGCCGATGTCCTCGTCGATCTCCTTCTTCTGCTTCGTGCCGACCACCACGTCGTCCCGGAAGACCGGGGCCATCTGGTCCTTGCAGTGCTGGACGACGGCCGCGACCTCGTCCTCGGTGACGAACGCGCCCTGCATACGGGTGGGCTTGTTGGCGCCCATCGGGAGGAAGAGCCCGTCGCCCTTGCCGATGAGCTTCTCGGCGCCCGGCTGGTCGAGGATGACGCGGCTGTCGGCGAGGGAAGAGGTGGCGAAGGCGAGCCGGGAGGGCACGTTCGCCTTGATCAGGCCGGTCACCACGTCGACCGAGGGGCGCTGGGTGGCGAGCACGAGGTGGATGCCCGCCGCACGGGCCAGCTGGGTGATGCGGACGATCGAGTCCTCGACGTCGCGCGGGGCCACCATCATCAGGTCGGCCAGCTCGTCGACGATCACCAGCAGGTACGGATACGGGGACAGCTCCCGCTCGCTGCCCTCGGGCGCCTTGCACTTGCCGTTGCGCACCGCGTGGTTGAAGTCGTCGATGTGCCGGTAGCCGAAGTTGGCGAGATCGTCGTAGCGCAGGTCCATCTCCCGCACGACCCACTGGAGCGCCTCGGCGGCCTTCTTGGGGTTGGTGATGATGGGGGTGATGAGGTGGGGGATGCCCTCGTACGCGGTCAGCTCGACGCGCTTGGGGTCGACGAGGACCATCCGCACGTCCTCCGGGGTGGCCCGCACCATGATCGAGGTGATCAGGCAGTTGATGCAGGAGGACTTGCCGGAGCCGGTGGCGCCGGCGACCAGGACGTGCGGCATCTTGGCGAGGTTGGCCATCTCGTAGCCGCCCTCGACGTTCTTGCCGAGCGCCACGAGCATCGGGTGGTCGTCCTCGGCGGCGTCCGCGAGGCGCAGCACATCGCCGAGGTTGACCATCTCGCGGTCGGAGTTGGGAATCTCGATGCCGACGGCGGACTTGCCCGGGATCGGCGAGATGATCCGCACGTCCGGGCTGGCCACGGCGTACGCGATGTTCTTGGCCAGCGCCGTGATCTTCTCGACCTTCACGGCGGGGCCGAGCTCGATCTCGTAGCGGGTGACCGTCGGCCCCCGGGTGAAGCCGGTGACCGCGGCGTCGACCTTGAACTCGGTGAAGACGTTGGTCAGCGAGGCGACGACCGCGTCGTTGGCGGCGCTGCGGGTCTTGCCCGGTCCGCCGCGCTCCAGCAGGTCGAGCGAGGGCAGTGAGTACGTGATGTCGCCGGACAGCTGGAGCTGCTCGGCACGGGCGGGCAGGCCCTCGGAACGCTCCGGTGCGGGCTTGGTCAGATCGGGAACGCCACCGGACCGGCCGGAGGCGTCACCGGAGGGGCCACCGCCGCTCACGTCGTCGGCGTCACCGGAGCGGTCCGACCGGCGACCGGCGACCGCCCCGGCCTTCCCCTCGCCCTTCCGCTCGGCCTCCCGGGCCCCGGGCACCGGCGTCCCGGTGCGTTCCCGGTCCACCGAGACGCCCTGGGTCAGGTCGGCGACGATCGGCGAGGGCGGCATGCCGTTGAGTACGGCCCCGTCGAGCGCGGCGGCAGCGGCGGCAGCGACGTCCACCGCGTCCAGCGGCCGGTCCATCGCGGGCTGCGCGGAAGGCCTGCGGGGCCTCCGGCGCTTGGTGAGCGCCTCCGCCTCGGCCTGGTCGTGGTCGTAGACCGGGTCCGCGTCCGCGCTCCGTGCGCCGCGCCGACGGGTCCGCTCGGGCAGCGCCTCACGCCACTGTTCGTCGTAGCGCTCGTCGTCGTCCTCGTACCGCTCCGCCTCCTCGGGGGTGGGCTCGACGATGCCGAGGCGGATGCCGAGCTGACGCAGCCGCCGCGGAATGGCGTTGACCGGGGTGGCGGTGACGACGAGGAGTCCGAACACGGTCAGCAGCACCAGCAGCGGTACGGCGAGCACCTCGCCCATCATGAAGATCAGCGGCTTGGAGGTCGCCCAGCCGACCAGCCCGCCCGCGTCCTGCATCGCCGCGGTGCCCGCCTCCCGCCCCGGCGAACCGCAGGCGATGTGGACCTGGCCGAGGACCCCGATGACCAGGGCGGACAGCCCGATGACGATACGGCCGTTGGCCTCGGGCCGCTCCGGGTACAGGATCAGTCGGACCGCCATCGCGCCCAGCAGTATCGGCGCGAGCAGATCGAGCCGGCCGAAGGCGCCGGTCACCAGCATCTCGACCAGGTCGCCGACCGGTCCCTGGAGGTTCGACCAGGTGCCCGCGGCGACGACCAGCGCCAGGCCGAGCAGCAGCAGTGCGAGCCCGTCCTTGCGGTGGGCGGGGTCAAGTCCCTTGGCGCCACGCCCTATCGAGCGGAACACCGCGCCGACGCCGTGCGCGGCCCCGAGCCAGACCGCCCGCACCAGCCGGTAGAGGCCTCCGGTGGGCGACGGCGCGGGTTTGGGCGCGGGCTTCTTGGCCACCGCCTTCTTCGCGGGCGCCTTCCTGGCGGGAGCAGCCGACTTCTTCGGTGCGGTCTTCTTCGCGGGCGCGGCTTTCTTCGCCGGGCCCGAGGTACGGCCGACGCGCTTCGCGGTGCCCGCCGTGCCCTGGGAACCCTTGCCGGACGTACGTGAGGCCATGGTGCCGAGGTTACCGCTGTCGTCGCCCGTGAACACGTTCGCCTACTGGTTCACCCGTCCGTGTCGCCTCCGGACGGCCGGGAACTGACGCCGCCTCACGGCGGGGAGTCCGAGATGTCAGCTCTGTGCGGGCAGGACGCCCGCGCTTCCGCCCGTACCCGGCTCCAACGCGTCGAGCGCGCGGCGCAGACCGGTCAGCTTGCGCTCCAGGTGGGCGGCCGTGGCGACCGCCGCGGCGTCCGCGGATTCGTCGTCGAGCTGCTTGGAGAGGGCTTCCGCCTGCTCCTCGACCGCCGCGAGCCGTGCCGAGAGTTCGGCCAGCAGACCGGCCGGCTCCTTCTCCTGCTCGCCGCCCGCGTGGCCGTCGCCCTCCAACTGGAGTCGCAGCAGCGCGGCCTGCTCACGGAGCTTGCAGTTCTTCATGTACAGCTCGACGAAGACCGAGACCTTGGCCCGGAGCACCCACGGGTCGAACGGCTTGGAGATGTAGTCCACCGCACCGGCCGCGTAGCCGCGGAAGGTGTGATGCGGACCGTGGTTGATCGCGGTGAGGAAGATGATCGGGATGTCCCGGGTCCGCTCCCGCCGCTTGATGTGGGCGGCGGTCTCGAAACCGTCCATGCCCGGCATCTGGACGTCCAGCAGAATGACCGCGAAGTCGTCCGTGAGCAGCGCTTTGAGCGCCTCCTCCCCTGACGATGCCCGAACCAGTGTCTGATCGAGCGCCGAGAGGATGGCCTCCAGCGCCAGCAGATTCTCCGGCCGGTCATCGACCAGGAGGATCTTGGCCTTCTGCACCATGGCCCGCCCTCCTCGCCCCGGAAATGCACCGGGTGCCGCCCCAGGGGACGACTCCCTTGCGCCGTCCGTCCTTGTGCCGGTCATGGTAGCCGCACCCCGCCCGTCACCACACCCTGTCACCGCGATGTCACTGTGCACATACCGCAAACGCGGTGGGAGACCAGAAGGTTCCCCGAATGCAGCGCGTTCACACCCGTTCGAGCACAGTCGGTCAACAACTTACGTCAATTCGTTCAATCCTCGATCACTCTCCGTGCATCCACTGCTCCATCACCGCGAGCAGGTGATCAGGATCGACCGGCTTCGTCACATAGTCGGAAGCCCCGCAATCGATGGCCTTCTCCCGGTCGCCCTTCATCGCCTTCGCGGTGAGCGCGACGATCGGCAGTCCGGCGAACTGCGGCATCCGCCGGATCGCGGTCGTCGTCGCGTAACCGTCCATCTCGGGCATCATGATGTCCATCAGTACGACCGTCACATCGTCGTGCTGCTCCAGGACTTCGATGCCCTCGCGGCCGTTCTCCGCGTACAGCACCGACAGCCCGTGCTGCTCCAGCACGCTGGTGAGCGCGAAGACGTTACGGATGTCGTCGTCGACGATGAGCACCTTCTCACCGCGGAAACGGAATGTCCGCCGGGGCGCCGGCTCCTCCGCCGCCGCCTGCCCCTGAGCCTGGCTCTCGCCCTGGTTCCCCTGCACCCACTCCTCCTGCTGCGGGGCGCTCTCGGGCGTGGTCCGGCCGGCCGGCAGCGCGGCCCTGCGGGCCGCGTCCCCCAGGGCCTTGCGCCGCCGGAACATCCCGGCGGAGTTGGCCGGGTCGCCGTACGGAGCCGACTGGCCCTGCGGCGACTGCGCCTGGCCCATCTCGCCCGCACCGCCCAGCACCTCGGCGGAACCGGAACCCACCGGGGGGTAGCCCTGGGGCGGCAGTTCGGCGCGGTGCAGCGGCAGGTACAGGGTGAAGGTGGAGCCGCGTCCGGGCTCGCTCGCCGCGTGGATCTCGCCGCCCAGCAGCCGTGCGATCTCCCGGCTGATGGAGAGGCCGAGGCCGGTGCCGCCGTACTTCCGGCTCGTCGTGCCGTCCGCCTGCTTGAACGCCTCGAAGATCACCAGCATCTTGCTGGACGCGATCCCGATCCCGGTGTCGGTGACCGAGAACGCGATCAGATCGGCGTCCGCGTCCCGCAGCGAACCCGCCTCCAGCAGGTGTTCCCGGATCGCGTTCGGCACATCGGCGCCGGCCGGCCGGATCACCAGCTCCACCGCACCGCCGTCGGTGAACTTCACCGCGTTGGACAGCAGGTTGCGCAGCACCTGGAGCAGCCGCTGCTCGTCGGTGTGCAGCGTCGCGGGAAGCTCCGGCGACACCCGCACGGAGAAGTCGAGACCCTTCTCCGCGGTGAGCGGGCGGAAGGTCGCCTCCACGTAGTCGACCAGCTGCACCAGCGCGATCCGGGTCGGGCTGACGTCCATCTTGCCCGCCTCGACCTTCGACAGGTCCAGGATGTCGTTGATCAGCTGGAGCAGGTCGGAACCGGCCCCGTGGATGGTCTCGGCGAATTCCACCTGCTTCGGCGAGAGATTGCCCTCGGCGTTGTCCGCCAGCAACTTGGCCAGGATCAGCAGCGAGTTGAGCGGGGTGCGCAACTCGTGCGACATGTTCGCCAGGAACTCGGACTTGTAGCGCATCGAGACCGCGAGCTGCTCGGCGCGCTCCTCCAGCACCTGCCGCGCCTCCTCGATCTCGGTGTTCTTCACCTCGATGTCGCGGTTCTGCTGGGCCAGCAGCTCGGCCTTCTCCTCCAGTTCGGCGTTGGACGCCTGGAGGGCCTTCTGCCGGTTCTCCAACTCCTGTGATCGGTCGCGCAGTTGTTCGGTCAGCTCCTGCGACTGCTCCAGCAGCTTCTCGGTCTTGGTGTTGACGCTGATGGTGTTGACGCTCGTCGCGATCATCTCGGCGAGCTGGTTGAGGAAGTCCCGCTGAATGTGTGTGAACGGCTGGAACGAGGCCAGTTCGATCACACCGAGGACCTTGCCCTCGAAGAGCACCGGCAGCACGATCACATGCGCCGGAGGGGCCTCCCCGAGACCGGAGGAGATCTTCAGATACCCCGGCGGCACGTTGTCCACCTGGATCGTCCGCTTCTCCTCGGCCGCCGTCCCGATGAGCGTCTCACCGGGCCGGAAGGAGGTCGGCATCGAACCCGCCGAGTAGCCGTAACTCCCCCGCATCCGCAGCTCGTACGAACCGGCCGCCCCGTTGTCCGGACCCACCTCGTCCGAGTCGCCGGCCGCCATCGCCAGGAAGAACGCGCCGTGCTGAGCCGAGACCACCGGCGTCAGCTCGCTCATGATCAGCGAGGCCACGTCGTCCAGATCGCGGCGGCCCTGCATCAGACCGGAGATCCGGGCGAGGTTGCCCTTCAGCCAGTCCTGCTCCTTGTTGGCGAGCGTGGTGTCGCGCAGGTTCGCGATCATCGTGTTGATGTTGTCCTGGAGGACCTGGATCTCCCCGGCCGCGTCCACGTCGATCTTGAGGTTCAGATCGCCCCGCGTCACCGCGGTGGCGACGGCCGCGATGGCACGGACCTGACGGGTCAGGTTCCCGGCCATCTCGTTCACCGACTCGGTGAGGTCGCGCCAGGTGCCGTCCACGTCCCGCACCCGCGCCTGACCGCCCAACTGCCCCTCGGTGCCCACCTCGCGGGCGACCCGGGTCACCTGCTCCGCGAACGAGGACAGCTGGTCGACCATCGTGTTGATGGTGTTCTTCAGCTCCTGGATCTCACCGCGCGCGTCGATGTCGATCTTCTTGGTCAGGTCGCCCTTGGCGATGGCGGTGGTGACCGTGGCGATCTGCCGCACCTGACCGGTCAGGTTGGAGGCCATCGAGTTCACGGACTCGGTGAGGTCCTTCCACGTACCGGCGACTCCCGGCACCCGGGCCTGGCCGCCCAGCTCCCCTTCCGTACCCACCTCACGGGCCACCCGCGTGACCTCGTCGGCGAACGAGGACAGCGTCGTCACCATCGTGTTGACGGTGTCGGCCAGCTCCGCGACCTCGCCGCGTGCCTCCACGGTGACCTTCTTCGTCAGATCGCCGTTGGCGACCGCGGAGGAGACCCGGGAGATGTTGCGCACCTGGCTGGTCAGGTTGTTGGCCATCAGGTTGACGTTCTCGCTGAGGTCCTTCCAGATGCCGGTCGCCCCGCGCACCCGCGCCTGACCGCCGAGGATCCCCTCGGTGCCCACCTCACGTGCCACCCGGGACACCTCGTCGGCGAAGTTCAGCAGCTGGTCGACCATCGTGTTGACGGTCGTGACCAGTTCGAGGATCTCGCCCTTGGCGTCGACGGTGATCTTCTTGGAGAGATCGCCCTTGGCGACCGCGGTGGTGACCTCGGCGATGTTGCGGACCTGGAGGGTCAGGTTGTTCGCCATGCCGTTGACGGACTGGGTGAGGTCCTTCCACGTACCGGACACGCCCTGCACCTCGGCCTGACCGCCGAGGATGCCCTCCGTACCCACCTCGCGGGCGACCCGCGTCACCTGCTCCGCGAAGTTGGACAGCTGGTCCACCATCGTGTTGAGGGTGTTCTTCAGCTCCAGGATCTCGCCCCGGGCGTCCACGTCGATCTTCTGCGACAGGTCACCGCGCGCCACCGCCGTGGCGACCTGCGCGATGTTACGGACCTGAGCGGTGAGGTTCCCCGCCATGCCGTTCACCGAGTCGGTGAGATCGCGCCACACTCCGGCGACGCCGGGCACCTGCGCCTGACCGCCCAGCCGCCCGTCCGTACCCACCTCACGGGCCACCCTGGTGACCTGGTCGGCGAAGGCGGACAGCTGGTCGACCATCGTGTTGATGGTGTTCTTCAGCTCCAGGATCTCGCCCCGGGCGTCCACGTCGATCTTCTGCGACAGGTCGCCCCGCGCCACCGCCGTCGTCACCTGCGCGATCTGCCTCACCTGGGAGGTGAGGTTCCCGGCCATGAAGTTGACGGAGTCCGTCAGCTCCTTCCACGTACCCGAGACGCCGTCCACCCGCGCCTGACCGCCGAGGCGGCCCTCGGTGCCCACGTCCCGGGCCATCCGCGTCACCTGGTCGGCGAAGCTGGACAGCTGCGCCACCATCGTGTTGACGGTGTTCTTCAGCTCCAGCATCTCGCCGGCCACGTCCACGGTGACCTTCTGCGACAGGTCACCGTTGGCGACCGCCGTGGTGACCTGCGCGATGTCCCGGACCTGACCGGTCAGGTTGCGGAACGCGGTGTTCACCGAGTCGGTGAGGTCCTTCCACGTCCCGGCCGCGCCCGGCACCTCGGCCTGGCCGCCGAGCCGGCCCTCGACGCCGACCTCCCGGGCCACCCGGGTCACCTCGGAACCGAAGGACTGGAGCTGGTCCACCATCGTGTTGACGGTGTTCTTCAGCTCCAGCATCTCCCCGGCCACGTCGACCGTGACCTTCTGGGACATGTCGCCGCTGGCCACCGCGGTCGTCACCTGCGCGATGTCGCGCACCTGTGTCGTCAGGTTCCGGAAGACCGTGTTCACCGAGTCGGTGAGGTCCTTCCACGTCCCCGCAGCGCCCGGCACCTGCGCCTGACCGCCGAGGAGCCCCTCGCCACCGACCTCGCTCGCCACGCGTGTCACTTCGTCCGCGAAGGTGCGCAGCGTCTCGGTCATCTGGTTGATCGTCTCGGCGAGCTGCGCGACCTCGCCACGCGCGCTCACCGTGACCTTCTGCGTCAGGTCACCGCTGGCGACCGCCGTCGTCACCTCCGCGATACCGCGTACCTGAGAGGTGAGGTTGCCCGCCATCGTGTTGACGGAGTCGGTGAGGTCCTTCCACACACCGGCCACACCCGGCACGGTCGCCTGACCGCCCAGCTCGCCCTCGGTGCCCACCTCACGGGCGACCCGCGTCACCTCGGAGGAGAACGAGGAGAGCTGGTCGACCATCGTGTTGACGGTGTTCTTCAGCTGGAGCATCTCACCGGCCACATGGACGGTGACCTTCCGCGACAGATCACCCTTGGCGACCGCCGTCGTCACCAGCGCGATGTCCCGCACCTGGGCGGTCAGCCGGTACGCCATCGTGTTGACGGAGTCCGTGAGGTCCTTCCAGGACCCGGACATGCCGCGCACCTGCGCCTGGCCGCCGAGCTTGCCCTCGGTCCCCACCTCGACGGCGACCCTGGTCACCTGCTCGGTGAAGACCGACAGCTGGTCGACCAGGTTGTTGACCGTACGGGCGACCTTCAGGAACTCACCGCGCAGCGGCCGGACCGTCTCGTCCTGCGTGTGCGACCGCAGCTCCATCCGCTGCTCCAGGTCACCGTCGGCGACCGCCGACAGGACCCGGCCCACCTCGGAGACCGGTCGCGAGAGATCGTCGACGAGCTCGTTGGAGGCGTCGATCGCGGCGGCCCAGGAACCCTCGCAGGCGCCCGTCTCCAGCCGCTCCGTGAGTTTCCCCTCCCGCCCGACCACACGCCGTACGCGCGCCAGCTCACCGGTGAGATGAAGGTTCCGGTCGGCGACCTCGTTGAAGACCGCCGCGATCTCCGTCATCACGCCGTCGCCGGAGACGGTGAGCCGCCGGCGGAAATTGCCGTCGCGCATCGCCACGAGGCCCGCCAGCAACCTGTTCAGAGCTGCCGCGTCCACTTCGACGGTGCCATTGCGCTGCTTTTTCACGGACTGTCCGCCTTTTGTACGCGCCTTCGAACCCTGCGCCGCCACGCCAGACTCCACCGTGTCCCTCCCGCAGGGGTTGACCGTTTCACTCGGGCCTATCCGGAAGCTTGCCCAGTTCCACTTTGGCTCACCGCCACAGCACACCGTCAACGGGCGACCGGGCGGACGTCAAATCGTTGCAACGTACCAGGCCGGAACAGGTTCGCGGGCAACCTGTGCCGGTTGCCCCCCATCCCTTGCACCGGGAGTCCATACTTGTGCGCCCGCGCACCACCACCGGGCGGCTTGTCCCGAACTCGGCCCTCGTGTACCCGGCACCCTTGAGATACGTCTAGCCTGGCAAGCGAATCGAAGCGGCGATAAACGGGCACAGGACTCGGGGAAGCGACGAGACACCAATATGGGGAGTGCTGTGATCACCGCGCGGGCGGCCGCCACCTTCGAACCGGTCGGGCGCTCGGTCGCGACCGCCCGCGCCTTCGTCCGGGACACGCTCCAGGGGTGGGGCTACAACGATGTCGTCGACGACGCCGTCGTCCTCACCAGCGAGCTCGTGACCAACGCCGTCGTGCACGCGGGGACGGCGGCCGACGTGCTGTGCCTGCGCACCGGCGACGGCGTCCGCGTCGAGGTCTCCGACCACTACCCGGAGCGCGAGGTCCCGCTCCAGAGCAACGGACTCGACTTCGGCAGCCCCGACCGCGAGAACGGCCGCGGCCTGCTGCTCTGCGCCGCCCTTGCCTCCCGCTGGGGCGTCGAGTACTCCCCCACGCGCAAGCACGTCTGGTTCCAGCTGGACCTGCCCGACCGGCCGGTGGGCATCCGCTCCGCGGGCCCGGTCCTGCCGACCTCCCTCCTCCCCGTCACCGACCAGCGGATCCGGGTCGCCGTCGTCCAGATCGACAGCACCGGCGCGATCAGCGCGTGGAACGACGACGCCGCGTACGTCTTCGGGCACACCGCGGAACAGGTCAGCGGGAAGCAGTTCACCGACTTCGTGGCCTGGCCGCACACCCCGGGGACCAACACCGGCATCGCCGACGCCCTCCAGCTCTCCCGCTGGGAGGGCAGCTACGGCCTCCGCGGCGCCGACGGCCGGACCATCGCCGTCTACTCCTCGCACCTGCGGGTCCGCGACACCGACGGCGAACCCTCCACGGTCTGCCTCCTCGTGCGCGACGACGAGCGCGCGGTCCTGCAGTCCCCGGTCCGAGCCCCGGTCTCCGACACCTCGTCCGACAACCGCACAGCGGACCCGTTCGAGGTCTTCATCGGATCCCCCGCCCCCGACGACCTCGACGGCCTCCTCCAGCGGACGGTCGAGCGGGCCCGCGACATGCTCGACGCCGACGCGGCGTTCCTCCTGCTCGCCACGGACGACGAGACGGAGCTGGAGGTCCGCGCCACGACGGGACTCCCCTCGGCCCGCCAGCGCTTCGCCCGGGTCCCCGTCGAAGCCGGCACGGGACGTTACGGCTCCGCCCGGATGCCGGCCGTCCACGACGACCTGACCGCCGTCCCCGGCGCCGTGCCGCTGCTCACCGACACCGGGATGCGCTCGGTCGTCACGGTCCCGCTGAAGGTCGAGGGCCGTCTCACCGGCTCCCTCGGCGTCGCGGCGGAGGGCGCGGGCCGCTACTCGAACGAGGAGGCCCTGCGCCTCCAGTTCGCGGCGGACCGCATCGCGCTCGCCGTGGAGTCCGCCCGCCTCGGCGAGCTGGAACGGCTGCGCCGCGGCTCCCTGTCCTTCCTCGTCGAGGCCTCCGACCTGCTGGCCGGCACGCTCGACCGGGACCAGACCCTGGCGCTCATGGCCCAGATGACGGTCCCGACCCTGGCCACCTGGTGCGCCGTCTACACGATCGCGGACCAGTCCTCCGAGCCGTACCTCTCGTACGTGCTCCACGAGGACGAGGACCTCATCGACGGCCTCAAGGCCCTGCTCTCCACGATCGCACCGCCGGATCCGGTACCGACCCCGGGCGCCCGGGTCTGGGCCGCCCCCTCGGAGGCCGGTCACAAGGCCGCGCTCAGCACCTCGACGCGCAGCCTGCAGCACGACGCCCCGCTGAGCATGAGCACGGCCACCCGCACCACGCTGGCCACGGCCCAGGCGGTCGGCGGCGAGACGGTGGTCCTCCCGCTGGTGGCCCGCAACCGCGTGATCGGCATGCTGACGCTCGGGAAGCCCTCGGACGACCACTTCCGCCAGGAGATCCTGGAACTGGCGGAGGACCTGTCCCGCAGAGCCGCCCTGGCCCTGGACAACGCCCGCCTGTACTCGGAGCGCATGGCGATCAGCCAGTCCCTCCAGCGCAGCCTGCTCCCCCCGGGCCTCCCCGACGTGCCGAACGTCGAGATCGAGGTGATCTACCGCGCCGCGGGCGAGGGCAACGAGGTCGGCGGCGACTTCTACGACGTCTTCCCGATCAGCGACGGCGCGTACGGCTTCGCCATCGGCGACGTCTGCGGTACGGGCCCGGAGGCGGCCGCCGTCACGGGCCTGGCCCGCCACGCGCTGCGCCTGCTCGCCCGCGAGGGCTTCGGCGGCCCCGCGGTCCTGGAGCGCCTCAACGCGGCCATCCTCGACGAGGGCGCCCGCAGCCGCTTCCTCACCCTCCTGTACGGCGAGCTGTGGCCCCAGGAGGACGGCAGCGCCCTCCTGAAGGTCGTCTGCGCCGGCCACCCACTGCCGCTGCGCCTGCGCCAGGACGGCTCCGTCGAGTCGGCCGCGGAACCGCAGCCCCTGCTCGGCGTGATCGACGATCTCGACCTGTACGAGCAGGAGGTCGTCCTCAACCCGGGCGACGTCCTCCTGTGCGTCACGGACGGCGTCACCGAACGCCGCGAGGGAACCCGCATGCTGGGCGACGACGGCCTCGCGGACGTCCTGTCGACCTGTACGGGCCTGACGGCCGGGGCGGTCGCCTCACGCATCCTGCGGGCCGTGGAACGCTTCGCCGCCGAGCCGGCCTCGGACGACATGGCGATCCTGGCCATGCGTGTCCCGGAGCCTCCCCTCGTCTGATCCGACTCCACCAACGCGAAAGGCCCCCGCCATGAGGCGGGGGCCTTTCGTTGTGTTCTGAGCCCCAATGCGGAATCGAACCGCAGACCTTCTCCTTACCATGGAGACGCTCTACCGACTGAGCTATTGGGGCCTCGTTGCGCTGTGGCAACGAGGTAAACCATACACGGGATCCGGCGATGCTCATAATCGCGGCCGGCCCGGATCACGGCCCTCGACCAGCCCTTCCAAGGGACGCCGGAGCGCGGGTTACCGCCGATCGTGCCTGGCCCGGAACGCAGGAAAGCCCCGCACCATACGGTGCGGGGCTTTCCCAGAAAAAATGTTCGGCGGCGTCCTACTCTCCCACAGGGTCCCCCCTGCAGTACCATCGGCGCTGAAAGGCTTAGCTTCCGGGTTCGGAATGTAACCGGGCGTT
>NZ_JBHXPF010000064.1:0-41407 GCF_042718715.1 Streptomyces sp. NPDC058576
TTGGGGGTTTTGTTCCTACCCTGTCGGGGGGCCTCCCCGCGGGTTTGGGCACCTGCCCCGCCGCCTGCCAGGTCCTTCCGGCCGCCGCATCGATAGAGAAGAGTCCATGCGCCACGCGTACCGCTCCGCCCCCGTCCTCGCTGTCGCCCTTGCGGCCGGCCTGTTCGCCGCGACCCCTGCTCACGCTGCGCCCAACGCGCCCACGGCCGCTCTCCGCGGGCAGAGCGACGTGAACGGCGACGGCTACGGTGACCTGGTCACCGCCTCCGAAGCCGCCGTGTCAGGCGTTCCCAGGGCTGGTGCGATAGTCGTCAACACCGGTTCGTCCGCAGGAGTCTCGGCCGGCCGGACCCACATCGTCACGCAGGGGTCGGCGGGTGTTCCCGGCGCGCTGGAGGAGAACGACGAGTTCGGCTCGGCGCTGGCCACGGGAGACCTGGACGGTGACGGCTACAGCGACATCGTCGCCGGCACGCCGGACGAGAAGGTCGGCAGCGACGTGGCGGGCGGTGCCGTCACGGTCCTGTGGGGTTCGAAATCGGGCATCGTCGGAGGCACCGACCTCCCTGACCCGGCCCCCACCCAGCACGACCGCTTCGGCGACCGACTCGTCGTCGGTGACTTCGACGGCGACGGAAATCCCGAGCTCGCCGTCGGCACCAGCGGCAACGACGTATGGATCTTCGGAGCCATCGCCCGAGGCGGGGCCGAGGAGCGCCGCCGGCTGACGACCGCGATCGCTCCGGAGAGCTCGGACTACTACCGCGACCTGGCGGCGGGCGACTTCGACGGTGACGGCAGGGACGATCTCGTCGTGGGGGGCCGTTACGACGAGGACGGCAGCTACGACGGCGCGTCGCTCGTCTACGACGGGGCGCTCGGCGACCCCACGGTCCTGCCGGACGAGGCGCACACGGCTGCCACGGGTGACTTCGACGCCGACGGCAGGGACGACCTGATCGTCGGGTCTCGTGACGAGAACTCGGTCACCGCCTACGCGGGCGCCGCGGCGGGGCTCAGCTCCTCCGGTCGCAGGACGCTCACCCAGGACAGTCCCGGCGTTCCCGGAGCCACCGAGCCCGAGGACTCGTTCGGCGAGGCGGTGGCCGTGGGCGACATCGACGGTGACGGCTTCGCCGACGCCGCCGTGGGCGTCGAGTTCGAGACCATCGGCTCGGTTCCCAACGCGGGTGGGGTCGTCGTCCTGCGCGGCTCGGCCGACGGACTCACCGGCGTCGGTTCCCAGGCCGTGCACCAGGGCACCGCGGGCGTGCCGGGCGCGAACGAGCCGTACGACCGGTTCGGTGCGGCCGTACGCCTGACCGACACCAACGGCGACGCCCGCGCCGACCTGGCCGTCGGGGCTCCGATGGAGGACACGAGCAACGGCGCCCTGTGGAACCTGGGCGGTTCCGTCAGCGGCGTCGGTACCTCGTACGCGACCGCCTTCTCGGCGGCGGACGTCGGGCTGTCCAAGGCCCCGTGGACGTACTTCGGCCGCTCGATGCCGGTGGGCGGCGGGTCCTGAGACGGCGGAGTGTGTGCCAGGTCGGGGCCCTCGCCGCTGACCCGGAAAGCGCCACACCTTCACGTCGGATTGGCGCATAACCGCACAAGGTTCTCCGACCTACCCGGTTTGCCTCGAACGCCTCAACAGTGATCGAATGCATGATCGTCGGGGGGCCGCTGATCCGACGGAGACGTCCACGTGTCAGGGGCCCCAGGTGCGAAGCGCCCGTGGGGGTACGTCAGAGATGTTCGGCCGTTGGCTGGGAAACAGAGGCCAGGCGGGTGGGCGCGGTGGGGCCCTCGCCGGATTCCAGATACCCCGTACCGCGGGAGTGCTCAGCTGCCGGGTGCTGGACCCGGTCAACGAACCGGTTCAGCAGGCCGAGTTCGTCGTGACGGACAGCACGGGCCGCAAGGTGACCGCCGGCGAGACGGACCCCTTCGGCAGTCTTCTCGCCACGGTCCCGGGCGGCGACTACCGGCTGGCGGTCACGGCCGAGGGCTTCACCCCGTTCCACGGGGCGGCGACGGTGACCGAAGGGGCGCACGCCACCCTGGGCGATGTGACCCTCCAGGTGGCGCAGCCCCCGCAGCTGCCCGACCCCGGCGACTGGGACATCGAGCCGAACCACTCGCAGATCGGCTTCACCGCCCGGCACATCGGGCTGGCCCGCATCCACGGCAGGTTCAACACCTTCGCCGGGGCGGTCCGGATCGCCGACCGCATGGAGGACTCCGCCATGCACGTGATCATCGACGCGGCGTCGATCGACACCAATGTGCAGATGCGCGACGACCATCTGCGCTCCGGCGACTTCCTCGACGTCGGCCGCTACCCGACGCTGGAGTTCTACAGCGAGCGCTTCGTCCACCGGGGCGGCAGCCGCTGGGGTGTCACCGGCGCGCTGACCCTCCACGGCGTCAGCCGCACCGTGACGCTGGACACCCAGTACCTCGGTCTCGGCAACGGCCTGGAGGGCGAGACGCGCGCCGCCTGCCGGGCCACCACCGAACTGCACCGCGAGGACTTCACCCTCACCTGGCAGACCATGCTGGCGCGCGGGATCGCCGTGGTGGGGCCCAGCATCGTCATCGATCTGGACATCCAGATCGTTCCCCAGGGCTGAGCCGGCCCCGGCCGTTCCCTACGGCCCGGTCGGCCGGGCGCTACGGCTTCTCCAGCCAGCCCTCGTACTCGGCGGCGAACGCGTCGAGCGCGGCCGGGTCCAGGCGCCCGGCCGCGTCCTCCACGACCACGAGCCACTGGGCGTCCTCGGCGTCGTCCTCGCCGGCCAGCGCGTCCCGTACGAGCTGCGGCTCCTCGGCGACCCCGAAGCGGTCAGCCAGCTCCCCGGCCACGTCCTCGGCGGCGTCGCGGTCGGGCAGCACCAGTACATGTCTCACATCGCTCACCCGGACATTCTCCGGTACGGACTTCCGTGCCCCACACCCCGGGGCGGCCGGACCGTCCGGGCTGTCAGTGACGCGTGGGATGCTGGATCGCGATGGCCACCAGGAAGAATTCCACCGACGATCCGCTCGCCCCGCTCACTCTCGCCGTGGGCCAGGAGGACCTCCTCCTGGACCGTGCGGTGCAGCAAGTCGTGGCGGCCGCGCGTGCTGCCGACGCCGACACGGACGTACGTGATCTGGCGTCCGACCAGTTGCAGCCCGGCACGCTCGCCGAGCTCACCAGTCCCTCGCTCTTCGCCGAGCGCAAGGTCGTGATCGTGCGCAACGCGCAGGACCTCTCGGCCGACACGGTCAAGGACGTCAAGGCGTATCTCGGCGCGCCGGTGGAGGAGATCACGCTCGTCCTGCTGCACGCGGGCGGGGCCAAGGGCAAGGGCCTGCTGGACGCGGCCCGTAAGGCCGGGGCCCGGGAGGTCGCCTGCCCGAAGACCACCAAGCCCGCCGAGCGGCTCTCCTTCGTACGGTCGGAGTTCCGCACCCATGGGCGGTCCGCGACGCCGGAGGCGTGCCAGGCGCTGGTCGACTCCATCGGCAGCGATCTGCGGGAGCTGGCGAGCGCGGTGTCCCAGCTGATCGCGGATGTCGAGGGCACGATCGACGAGGCGGTCGTCGGTCGCTATTACACCGGGCGGGCCGAGGCCTCGTCGTTCACCGTCGCCGACCGGGCGGTCGAGGGGCGTGCGGCGGAGGCGCTGGAGGCGCTGCGGTGGTCGTTGTCGACCGGGGTCCCGCCCGTCCTGATCACCAGTGCGCTGGCGCAGGGGGTGCGGGCGATCGGGAAGCTGTCCTCCGCCCGGGGCGGGCGGCCGACCGATCTGGCCCGGGAGCTGGGGATGCCGCCGTGGAAGATCGACCGGGTGCGGCAGCAGATGCGGGGGTGGACGCCGGACGGGGTCGCGGTGGCGCTGCGGGCCGTGGCGGCGGCGGATGCGGGGGTGAAGGGCGGGGGGGACGATCCCGAGTACGCCTTGGAGAAGGCCGTCGTCGTTGTCGCCCGGGCCGCGCGGGCGGGGCGGTAGTTCCTCTCGGGGCGGGTGGGCGGTTCGCCGCGGGTTCGCCGTGGTGTGCGGGGCCCTGGGGTGACCGGTTCCGTCCTCAAGCGCCGGACGGGCTGGGATTGCCTCGGCATCGGGGTGGGAGGGTGCGGGCCCACGTGTGATCACCGGTTCCGTCCTCAAACGCCGGACGGGCTGGAAAGCCCCCGCACGCACGGAAGCCCCGGAGCGCTGATCTGGGGAGATCGGCGCCGGGGCTTCCGGGTCATGCTCGGGTGCGCCGCACCCGCGTGGCGAACGCAGGTTCGGTGTGCGGCGCGGGGTGCCGGTCCGGGGCGGGAGAGAGGGCCCGCTGATCCGTTCCGGCGATCACATCAGTGAGCTTCGGGAAGAAGCTCAGGCCTGCAGGGAGGCAACCTTGGACGCCAGCGCCGACTTCTTGTTGGCGGCGGCGTTCTTGTGGATGACACCCTTCGAGACAGCCTTGTCGAGCTGACGGGAGGCGTCGCGGACGGCCGTGGTGGCCTTCTCGACGTCACCGGCAGCGGCGGCCTCGCGGGCCTTGCGGATCGCGGTCTTGAGCGACGACTTGACGGCCTTGTTGCGCAGGCGCGCCTTCTCGTTGGTCTTGTTCCGCTTGATCTGGGACTTGATGTTCGCCACGAAAGAGCCTTTTCAGGTTCGTTGGATCTTCTAGGTGAGCCACGCCGCTCGTGAGAGCCACGAGGCACAGCTGTCCACGGTAGCAGTCACCCTCCGACCGGCCCAAACCGGTCGCTGCCCCGCAGGCGTGGGACGATGGAGCCTACGTATCGATCCGACCGACGATCCGACCGACCCGACATCGACCCGAGACACGGCGTTCGGCGTCTCAAGAATCAGGACCCTGCGTGCCCGCGACTCCTTCCAACGTGCCCGAGCCGAGCCGTACCGACCCGGCGCTGATCCGCAATTTCTGCATCATCGCGCACATCGACCACGGCAAGTCGACCCTCGCCGACCGGATGCTTCAGCTGACCGGAGTGGTCGACCAGCGGCAGATGCGTGCTCAGTACCTCGACCGGATGGACATCGAGCGCGAGCGCGGCATCACCATCAAGTCCCAGGCGGTCCGGCTGCCCTGGGCGCCCAACACGGGTGAGGACACGGGCACCACCCACATCCTCAACATGATCGACACCCCGGGCCACGTGGACTTCACCTACGAGGTCTCCCGTTCGCTCGCGGCCTGCGAGGGCACGGTCCTGCTGGTCGACGCCGCGCAGGGCATCGAGGCCCAGACGCTGGCCAACCTCTATCTCGCGATGGAGAACGACCTCACCATCGTCCCGGTGCTCAACAAGATCGACCTCCCCGCCGCCCAGCCGGAGAAGTTCTCCGAGGAGCTGGCCAACCTCATCGGCTGCCAGCCCGAGGACGTGCTCAAGGTCTCCGCCAAGACCGGCGTCGGCGTGGACGCGCTGCTCGACCGGGTCGTGCGGGACGTGCCGGCCCCGGTCGGCGTCGCGGACGCCCCCGCCCGCGCGATGATCTTCGACTCGGTCTACGACTCGTACCGCGGTGTCGTCACCTACGTCCGTGTCGTCGACGGCCAGCTCAACAAGCGCGAGCGCATCCGGATGATGTCGACCGGCGCCACCCACGAGCTGCTGGAGATCGGGGTGTCCTCCCCGGAGATGACCCCGGCCGACGGCATCGGCGTGGGCGAGGTCGGCTACATCATCACCGGCGTGAAGGACGTCCGGCAGTCCAAGGTCGGTGACACGATCACCTCCCTGCACAACGGGGCGGCCGAGGCGCTGGGCGGTTACAAGGACCCGAAGCCGATGGTGTTCTCGGGGCTCTACCCGCTGGACGGCTCGGACTACCCGGACCTGCGCGAGGCGCTGGACAAGCTCCAGCTCAACGACGCCGCCCTGGTCTACGAGCCGGAGACCTCCGCCGCGCTCGGCTTCGGCTTCCGCGTCGGCTTCCTCGGCCTGCTCCACCTGGACGTGGTCCGCGAGCGGCTGGAGCGCGAGTTCGGGCTCGACCTGATCGCCACCGCCCCCAACGTGGTCTACCGCGTCGAGATGGAGGACGGCACCGAGCACGTCGTCACCAATCCGAGCGAGTTCCCCGAGGGCAAGATCGACAAGGTGCACGAGCCGGTCGTCCGCGCCACGGTGCTGGCCCCGAGCGAGTTCATCGGCGCGATCATGGAGCTGTGCCAGGGCCGGCGCGGCACCCTGCTCGGCATGGACTACCTCTCCGAGGACCGGGTCGAGATCCGCTACACCCTGCCGCTCGCCGAGATCGTCTTCGACTTCTTCGACCAGCTGAAGTCCAAGACCCGCGGGTACGCCTCCCTCGACTACGAGCCCACCGGCGAGCAGACGGCCCACCTCGTCAAGGTCGACATCCTGCTGCACGGCGACAAGGTGGACGCGTTCTCCGCGGTCACCCACAAGGACAAGGCGTACGCGTACGGCGTCCGGCTCGTCGCCAAGCTGCAGAAGCTCATCCCCCGGCAGAACTTCGAGGTGCCGATCCAGGCGGCCATCGGGGCCCGGGTCATCGCCCGTGAGACCGTCCGCGCCATCCGCAAGGACGTTCTCGCCAAGTGCTACGGCGGTGACATCTCCCGTAAGCGGAAGCTGCTGGAGAAGCAGAAGGAGGGCAAGAAGCGGATGAAGATGGTCGGCAACGTGGAGGTTCCGCAGGACGCCTTCATCTCGGTGCTGTCGACCGACGAGTCCGCCGGGGAGAGCAAGGGCAAGAAGTAGCCCCGGCCCGGACCTGAACGGCCCTCGGCCGGCCTACGGCCCGAAGGGCCCTCACACCGCAGTAACGTGCGGTGTGAGGGCCCTTTCGTTATGAAAGCGGCGGCCCGTTGCCTCTTACGCGTCGGACAAGTGCGCTCTACTCTGATCACGACTCGTTGGTTACTCGCCAGTTAAACAAGCCGAACAAGCAGGTTGCGCAGCAGGACAGCAGCAGTAGTCGCAGTATCAAAGAAGCCGGTCGTAGCAATGCCGCAGGCCCGGAGGACGTCGTGAGCGACACACAGACCTTGATCGATAACCGGCCGCCCTCCGTGGCGTCCCTCTTCATCGACCGCGTGGCGGCGACCCCGGACGGGGAGGCGTACCGCTACCCGGTGCCGTCGGCATCGGGCGAGGGTCCCGACGACTGGAAGTCGCTGAGCTGGGGCCAGGCCTCGGAGCGGGTCTACGCGATCGCCGCGGGGCTGATCGCGCTCGGCGTACGGCCGGAGGAGCGGGTCGCCCTCTCCTCGGCCACCCGGGTGGAGTGGATCCTCATCGACCTCGGGGTGATGTGCGCGGGCGCCGCGACCACGACGATCTACCCCTCCACGAACGCCGAGGAGTCCGCGTTCATCCTGGCCGACTCCGGGAGCCGGATCCTCATCGCGGAGGACGCCGAGCAGCTGGCCAAGGCCCGCGAGACCCGCGCCGACCTGCCGGACCTCGCCCATGTGGTGGTCATCGACCCGGCCGGCGTCGAGCCCGCCGAGGGCGACCCCGAGGGCTGGATCATCACCCTCGCCGACCTGGAGGCCCAGGGCAACGAGCTGCTGGCCAAGACCCCGGACGCGGTCACCGAGCGGGTCGCCGCCATCACCGCCGACCAGCTCGCGACCCTCATCTACACCTCGGGCACCACCGGCCGCCCCAAGGGCGTGCGGCTGCCGCACGACAACTGGTCGTACATGGCCAAGGCCACCGTCTCGACCGGGCTGATCAACGCCGACGACGTGCAGTACCTCTGGCTGCCGCTCGCCCACGTCTTCGGCAAGGTCCTCACCTCCGGTCAGATCGAGGTCGGCCACGTCACCGCCGTCGACGGCCGCATCGACAAGATCATCGAGAATCTGCCGGTCGTCCAGCCGACCTACATGGCCGCCGTGCCCCGGATCTTCGAGAAGGTCTACAACGGGGTCGCCTCCAAGGCCCGCGCGGGCGGCGGCGCCAAGTACAAGATCTTCCAGTGGGCCGCCGGAGTCGCCCGCGAGTACGCCAAGGTCTCCCAGGACAACTTCCGGCGCACCGGCAACGCGTCCGTCCCCTTCGCGCTCGGCGCCAAGCACAAGGTCGCCGACGCCCTCGTCTACTCCAAGATCCGCGAGGCCTTCGGCGGCCGGCTGCGTGCCTGCGTCTCGGGCTCCGCCGCGCTCGCCCCGGACATCGGCTACTTCTTCGCGGGCGCCGGCGTCCACATCCTGGAGGGCTACGGTCTCACCGAGACCAGCGCCGCCTCCTTCGTCAACCCGGGCGAGGCCTACCGCACCGGCACCGTCGGCAAGCCGCTCCCCGGCACCGAGGTGCGCATCGCGGACGACGGCGAGATCCTGCTGCGCGGCCCCGGCGTCATGCAGGGCTACCACAACCTGCCCGACAAGACCGAAGAGGTCCTGGAGTCGGACGGCTGGATCCACACCGGGGACATCGGCGAGCTGTCCGCCGACGGATACCTCCGCATCACCGACCGCAAGAAGGACCTGATCAAGACCTCGGGCGGCAAGTACGTCGCCCCGGCGGAGGTCGAGGGCCAGTTCAAGGCGGTCTGCCCGTTCGTCTCCAACATCCTGGTGCACGGCGCGGACCGTAACTTCTGCACCGCGCTCATCGCCCTCGACGGCCCCACCCTTCTCGGCTGGGCCGCCGAGAACGGACTGGAGGGCAAGTCGTACGCGGAGGTCGTCGCCGCCCCGCAGACCGTCGAGCTGATCGACGGATACGTCAAGCGCCTCAACGAGGGCCTCCAGCGCTGGCAGACCATCAAGAAGTTCCGCCTGCTGCCGCGCGACCTGGACGTCGAGCACGGCGAGCTGACCCCCAGCCTCAAGCTGAAGCGGCCGGTCGTCGAGCGCGAGTACCAGGGCCTCATCGACGAGATGTACGCGGGCTCGCGCGAGGCCTAGGGCGTGCCCGGCGGATCAGGACCGGATAGGCCGGACACGCCCTAGACGTACACGGCTCGCGCGAGGCCCAGCGGCTGTTCGCGCGGACCGTCCGGGGGCTCGGCCCCGGACGGTGACGGGCGGGGAGTACGGACCCTCACGGGACCGGACTCCCCGCCCGCTCTTTCAGTCGCGCCTGGCCCGCAGGACCCCGGCGAGCAGCACCACCAGCAGTCCGGCGGCGGGGATCACCAGCAGACCGGTGCGCAGGCTGGTCGCGTCGGCGACGTGACCGACGACCGGCGGCGACAGCAGGAAGCCCAGGCGCATGAGCCAGGAGACGATCGTCAGACCTGATCCGGGTTTGAGGCCGGGCAGCGCGTCGGCCTCGTGCATCGCCGCGGGCACCAGGGTCGCCACCCCGAATCCGGCCAGGGCGAAGCCCAGGATGGTTCCGGGCAGCGTCGGCACCGCCAGTGCGAGACCCATGCCGACCGCGGTGATCAGGCCGCCGGCCCGGGCCACGGCACGCTGCCCGAAGCGGTCGACGAGGCGGTCCCCGATGATGCGCCCGATGAACTGGGCGCCCACCAGGGCGATGAAGCCCCCGGCGGCGAGTGCCGCGGAGGCGTGCAGGGCGTCGTTCAGGTACAGGGCGGCCCAGGAGTTCCCCGCATCCTCGACGAGCGTGCCGGCCGTGGCGATCAGAACGAGGGCCGCCAGGACGTACCCGACGTGCGCGTTGCCGCTCGCCCTTTTCGCGTTCCGCTGTTCCGGGCCGGTCTCCTCCGGTGCGTTGTCCGGGCCGGGCAGGCAGAAGCGCAGCGCGGCCGCCGCGGCGACGACGAGGACGGCGGCCGAGACCGCGAGGTGCAGGCCGAGCGACAGGTCCAGCGACATCGCCCCGGCCGCCATCAGCCCTCCGGTGACGGCGCCGATGGACCAGATCGCGTGGAAGGAGTTGAGGATGGACCGCCCGTAGAGCCGCTGCACCCGAAGACCGTGCGCGTTCTGCCCGACATCCGTCAGCGCGTCCATGGCTCCGGCCAGAAACAGGGCGGTCGCGAACAGCGCGACCGACGGGGCCAGACCGGCGGCCAGGATCCCCACACCCGTCAGCAGGGTCCCGAGGACCGCGACCCGCGCCGAGCCGATGCGGCGGATGAGCACCCCTGCCGCGAGGCCGGCCGTGATGGCCCCCGCCGGGAACGCGGCGACCGCCAGCCCGTAGGCGCCGTTGCCGATCGCCAGGTCCTCCTTGATCTGCGGATACCTCGGCAGCAGGTTGGCGAACAGGGCCCCGTTCGTGAAGAACAGGACGGCTACAGCGGCCCGCGCGTGCCGTGCGGCGGGGAGAGGCCGTGCCTCGATCTCGACGGTCATGCGGACGACCCTAACCCCGGAGAGTACGAACGTACACTCCTCCTGGCGGTGAATTCCGACCGGGTGGTAAGTGTTGTGCTCGGAGTGGTGGCGATCTCCACGCCGGACCGGTACGAGCTCGGGACGTTCAGGATCCGCGACCTCGCCGACGGCGCCCGTGAGGACGACGATGCCGAGCTGCTTCCGAGCCGCCTCGGCCCCGGCGAGGACCAGGGGGCCTGTATCCGCCGCATCCGGGTCCGGTTAGGCTGGCCTTGCCTGGTGTGGGTACCCGGGCGTACGGGTTCGGATTCCGGTGCCGCGGTGGGAACCCGGCGGACGGAACAGGCAGAGGCAGGGCGCAGGTGAGAGACGGTGACCGGGCTCGTGCCCGTCGTGCGCCCGGCAGGGCGGGAACGCCTGTGCCGGTGACCGGGAACGCGGGCTTCGGGCCGGTGCCCAGAGCGAGGCGTCGTGGATGAGATCGCGCTCGCGGCCGGAGCCCTGTACGTCATCGTCCTGCTGCGCGCAGGAGGGACGTTCGCCGTCGGATGGCTCGCCGGCGCCGGCGCCCGGCGCAGCAGATTCGCCGAGCGGACCTCGTCGGCGAAGTTCCGGCGTGCCGAGCGGGCGATCCAGCGGTGGGGCGCGCCGGTGGTGGCCGTCTCCTTCCTCACGGTCGGCTTCCAGACCGCCGCGAACTTCCTCGCGGGCAGCATGCGCATGCCGTTGCCGCGCTACCTTCCTGCCCTGTTCGTGGGCGGAGCCGCCTGGGCTCTGATCTACGCGACCGCCGGACTCGGCGTCCTCAAGGGACTGGGAAGGCTCTTCGCCGAGCAGACCGCCTTCGGGGTCTCCGCCGTCGTCATCCTTCTGCTCGCGGTGTGCGGGCTGGTGGTGTACCGCAGACGAAGGGCGATGGCGGCCCCGTCCTCCGACGGTGACTGAGCGCGCTTTCCCGCTCGGACGGACAACTCCGAGGCTCGCCATCGGCAAGCGGCGGTGATCCTGTTAGGGCATCCGTCGCGCGGGTGAGAGATCAGTGGAGTCGCCCGCTCACCCAGGAACCCGGAGGGCTCCGCCATGAAGTACACCGTCTCGATCGAGATCGCCCTGCCGAGAGAGAGGGTGGTGCACCTGCTCGCCGACCCGGCACACCTGCCGGAGTGGCTGCGGGGTCTGGTGCTGCACGAGCCGCTGAGCGGCGTGCACGGGCAGGTCGGCACCACGTCGCGGGTCGTGTTGCAGACGGGGCAGCGGCAGATGGAGTGCACCGAGACGATCACGCGCCGGGAACCGGCAGACCTGCACGGGATCCCGCAAGGGAGTGTCGTCCACTTCGACCGCGAGATCGTCGGCGAAGGCATGTGGAGCGCCGTGCGCGACCGGCTGACCGAGGCCGGTCCGCAGACGACGCTCTGGGAGAGCGAGAACGAGTACCGGTTCAGCGGCCTGCCGATGCGGCTGGTGGGGTTCCTGGTGCCCGGCGTCTTCCGCAAGCAGTCGCTGCGGCACATGCGGGACTTCAAGGCGTTCGCCGAAGAGGGGAAGGACGTCCGCGAGACGACGGACTGACCCGCCGGGGGAACAACCGGTGACGTGGCGGCAGACGCGTCGTGAAGCCGTCCCGCGCGTTCGAATCTGCTCGATTTTCTGCTCACTTCCGTAACTCGGTGCTTATGGATGCGGCCGGTCTGTCACTCTGTCGGTGTCGTCGGACCGTAGGAGCCGCACCGTGGCGCCCATCCCCTTGCAGCGGGACACCGTGCAGCGTCCCGGCACCTCCCGTGCCGGGCACGCGCACGGCCCGCGCCTGGCCAGCCGCACCAGCCTGCCCGGGATACCTCTCGCCCCCTCCGCCGCCCGCCGGTTCGTGCGGGCCGCGCTCGCGGAGTGGACCGGGCTCGGGGTGCCCGCCGCCGTGGGCTTCAGCGACCGGCTCGCCGACGACGCCGTGACCGTCACCAACGAGCTGGTCACCAACGCCGTCGTGCACGCCGGGACCACGGTCGACCTGGTCCTCAGGCTGGAGGAGGAGGGCGGCGACGAGCCGTCCGCCGCCCTCGTCCTGGAGGTCACCGACCACCACCCGGCCCGCCCGGTGAGCGGCGACGAACCGGGACCCGGGCCCGAACCCGACGGGGCGGTCGCGGGGGAGCTGCCGGACCCCGCCGAGTACGGCCGGGGCCTCCAGCTCGTCGCCACCCTCGCCGACTCCTGGGGCATCACCTACCGCACCGGCCTCAAGACCGTCTGGGCCCGCCTCCCCGTCGACGACTGGAGCGCCCCGCCCGCCCCGCCCGACGGCGAGGCCATCAGACGCGGCCTGCGCGCCGCCGAGATCCTCGCCCCCGCGGCCAGGCGCACCGAGCGCGACGACGCGGTCTGGGACAGCCGGGGCGCCCCGGCCTTCCTCGCCGAGGCGTCCGACCTCCTCGCCGGGCAGCTCGACGAGGACCTCGTGGCGGCCATAGCGGGCCAGTTGCTGGTGCCCCGGCTCGCGGACTGGTGCGCGATCTGGCTGGAGGGCGAGGGCGGGGGACCGGCCGCCGAACCCCGGCTCGCCCGGGTCTGGCACAGCGACGAGACCGGCACCGAGCCCCTGCGCACCGCCCTGGAGAGGGAGCCCCTCCGCCTCCCGGCCGGCGTCGGCTCCGGTCCCGTGTCCGTCCCGGTGCCCTGGCCCGCCCCACCCGCGGACGAGGCTCCGCAGCCCGGCGCCCGCGACGGCGCCGCCCTCGCCTTCCGGATCACGGCCGGCGGCCGGGCGCTCGGGACCGTCCTCGTCGGCCGTGAGGGCGTGACCCAGGTGCCGGAGGCGGTCGCGTCCCTGATCGAGGACTTCGTCCGCCGCCTCGGCCTCGCCGTCGGCGCCGCCCGCGCCTACACCCGGCAGGCCACCATCAGCCGCATCCTCCAGCGCGGCCTGCTCCCCAGCAAGGTCGCCGACATCCCCGGCGTCACCAGCGCCCTCGTCTACGAACCGAGCGACGACGGCGTGGTCGGCGGTGACTTCTACGACATCTTCCCGTGCCCCGGCGACCGCTGGTGCTTCGTCCTCGGCGACGTCCAGGGATCGGGTCCCGAGGCCGCCGTCGTCACGGGCCTCGCCCGCCCCTGGCTGCGGCTGCTCTCACGGCTCTCACGGGAGGGCTTCGGCGTCGGAGAGGTCCTGGACCGGCTGAACCGGCTGCTCCTCGACGACGCCATGGAGGCCGCCGAGGCAGCCGCCCTGATGGTCGCCGCCGCCGGGGGCCGGCAGCTCCACGACGGCACCCAGTCGCGCTTCCTCTCCCTGCTGTACGGGGAGGTCGTGCCGCTCCCCGACGGCGGGGTCCGCTGCACGGTGGCCAGCGCCGGGCACCCGCTGCCGCTGCTGCTGCGCCCCGACGGCTCCGTACGCCCGGCCGCCGAGCCGCAGGTGCTGCTCGGGGTCGTCGAGGACGTGGCCTACGAGAGCCAGGTCTTCGACCTCGCGCCCGGGGACACCCTGCTCTGCGTCACGGACGGGGTGACCGAGCGGCGGTCGGGCCCGCTGATGTTCGACGACGGTGACGGCCTCGCCCGGGTCCTCGCCGGGTGCGCCGGACTGCCCGCCGAGGCGACCGCGGAGCGGATCCGGCGGGCGGTCCACGAGTTCGCCGAGCAGCCGCCGGACGACGACGTGGCCCTGCTGGTCCTGCACGCGGACTGAAGCACTTCGGGGGCGAGCGACAATGGACGGTATGCCTTCCGTACTGCCCGATGGTGAGCCCGTGCCCGACGACGGGGCGCTGCCCCGCCATGCCCTGGAAGGCGCAGCCGACCGCCCGCTCGGCTTCTACCTGCACGTCCCGTACTGCGCCACCCGCTGCGGCTACTGCGACTTCAACACCTACACCGCCACCGAGCTGCGCGGCTCCGGCGGGGCGCTGGCCTCCCGTGACAACTACGCCGCCCATCTCATCGAGGAGGTCCGCCAGGCCCGCAAGGTCCTCGGCGACGACCCGCGCCCGGTCCGTACGGTCTTCGTCGGCGGCGGCACCCCCACCCTGCTGCCGGCCGCCGATCTCGTCCGGATGCTGGCGGCGATCCGGGAGGAGTTCGGGCTCGCGGACGACGCGGAGATCACCACCGAGGCCAATCCGGAGTCCGTCGACCCCGCCTACCTCTCCGCCCTGCGCGAGGGAGGCTTCAACCGGGTCTCCTTCGGGATGCAGAGCGCCAAGCAGCACGTCCTGAAGATCCTGGACCGTACGCACACCCCCGGCCGCCCCGAGGCCTGCGTCGCCGAGGCGCGCGCGGCGGGCTTCGACCACGTCAACCTCGACCTGATCTACGGCACCCCCGGCGAGTCCGACGACGACTGGCGGGCCACCCTCGACGCGGCGATCGGCGCGGGCCCCGACCACGTCTCCGCATACGCCCTGATCGTCGAGGAGGGCACCCAGCTCGCCCGCCGCATCCGGCGCGGCGAGATCCCGATGACCGACGACGACGCGCACGCCGACCGCTATCTCATCGCGGACGAGGCCTTCGCCACCGCGGGCTTCGACTGGTACGAGGTCTCCAACTGGGCCACCACCGCGGCCGGCCGCTGCCTCCACAACGAGCTGTACTGGCGCGGCGCCGACTGGTGGGGCGCGGGCCCCGGCGCCCACAGTCACGTCGGCGGCGTGCGCTGGTGGAACGTGAAGCACCCCGGCGCGTACGCCCAGGCGCTCGCCGAGGGCCGCTCGCCCGGCGCGGGCCGCGAGATCCTGGCCGAGGAGGACCGCCGGGTCGAGCGCATCCTGCTGGAGCTGCGGCTGCGCGAGGGCTGCCCGCTCACCCTGCTGAAACCCGACGGCCTCGCCGCCTCCCGCCGCGCCCTGACCGACGGGCTGCTGGAGCCGGAGCCGTACGGGAAGGGCCGCGCGGTCCTCACCCTGCGCGGGCGGCTCCTGGCCGACGCCGTCGTCCGCGACCTGGTCGACTGACTTCCGGGGAAAACCTCACGGACGGCCTCACGGACGTCCTCACGGTCGGCAGTCGTTCGCCGTCAGCGGGGGCGCCACCCCGGCGGGCTTGCCGCAGACCAGGGTCCGCTCGGCGCTCGGCCCCGGCCGGACCACCTTGACGATGTTGAGACCGTGCACGTTGTCCGAGACCGAGGACCTCGCCCGGCTGAACGAGATCGTCCCCGTGGGCATGTTGTTGAGGTCCACCGTGTGCAGCGTCGCCCACGTCTCCGCCGCGCTCCGCCGCTTGTCGCCGCGCGCCGCCGCGTCGTACAGGGCCGCCGTCGCGCTGTACGAGATCACGGTCTGCCCGCTGGCGAACAGGTCGTCCTCGTACGCCGGACGCCCCGATACCAGCGTGGCGACCTCGCCCTCGGGGTGCAGCCGCCGCAGCGTGCGGTACGCGTCCCCGTAGAAGCCGAGGTTCTTCCCCCGGTCCAGCGGGGCCAGCGAGGAGTGGTAGAGCGTGACGTTGGCCGCGATGGACGTGGAGTCGTCGAACGTGCCCTTCGTCAGATCGTCCCCGGTGAACACCGTCATCCGCCGGTCGGAGCACCCGGTGGTCTCCGAGAGCCCCCGCATCAGCGTCGGTACGTCCTCGACCCGCCCGGCGAAGTACAGCGCGTCGGGAACCCGCTCCGCCTGGCAGATGGTGGTCAGCGGGGCGTTCAGGCTCGCCCCGCCCGCGAGGTCGTACGTCACGTCCTTGCCTGGTTCGAAACCCGAGTCCTTCAGCATCTTCCGGCCCGCGTCCCGCTGCTCGGCGGTGTACCGGTCCAGGTCCCCGTTGACGTCCTCGCGCGACAGCACGATCGCGTGCGGGCGGTCGAGGCCCTTCGCGATCTGCCGGGCGACCAGCCCGAGCGCGTGCGTCTGCTCCTCGTCCGTCGCCGCGAGGCCGAAGTAGTTCGGATACTCGCGGGGCAGGTCGCTGCTGGAGTTCGTCGTGTTGACCACCGCCAGACCGGCCTCGCGGAGCAGCTTCGTCGCCTTCTCGCTCTCCTGGGTGTTGCGGCCGAGGCCGACCACCCCGACCACGGTCGGGTCCCGCCGGGCCACCTCGATGATCTTCCGCACGGCGACGAGCTGCCGCAGCATGTCCTCACCGCCGTTGGCGGTCAGCACCCGCAGCTTCACCGACCGGCGCACCGTCTTGTTCACCGCCCGCTGCTGGAGGTAGACACCGGTCAGCTCCTCCAGCCCCTTGCGGGTCGCCTCCTCGTCCCTGCCCGTGGCGGTGAGCGGACCGGCGTACACGACCGTCACGTACGCGTCGCCCGGATCGATGTCGTCGTTCTCCTCGCGGATCGCCTGCTCGATCCGCTCGAACGTGATGCCCTTCCCGGCCCCGTTCAGCTCCAGGTCGTTGCCCCGCGCGAAGAGCACCTCGGGCGCGGTCGCCACCCCCACACACTCCCGGCCGCCGTCGTGCTCCTCCCAGATCGCGTCCGTGTTCCGGTCGGTCAACGGGCCGTGGCAGTACGTGTCGCGCCAGTGCCCGGCCCACAGGAACGCCCCCAGCAGGCTCCCCACGACGACCACGGCGATCGTCGCCCGTGACATCACCCACCACGCCCAGGTCCGCCGCACCCGGTGGGTGACGAGCTGGGCGTGCGCGTGCTCATGGGTCAGCTTCTCGGTCGACAGCGGCAGCAGCAGCACCCACGCCAGGGTCGCCGCCGCCACCGGCGACTGGCCCAGGCTCAGATCGTCGACCCAGCGCTCGTAACGGGCCCGCGCCCCGGAGGAACCGGTCGGCGCGCCCGGACCCGTCCGCTCGGGGGGCAGTGGCGGGGTGTGCCGCATGATCTCCGGGGCGGGCAGCGAGGCGAGCAGCAGCAGCGGATCGACCTCACTGCGCCGCGACCGTACGTTGTTGATCGCGTTGATCAGCAGGATGCCGCCGTTGTCCTGCGTGGCCCGGGGCAGGAACACCACCGGCGGGACCGTGCGCTTGCTGCGCCGCCAGTCCAGGGAGTGCGGGCGGTAGTTGTGCCGCAGGTCCTCCAGCAGCGCCTGCACCCGCAGCTCCAGATGGAACTGGCGGGCGTGCTCGTCGCCCGCCACCCGCTCCGCGACGGCCGCCGCCCGCGCCCGGATCACCCGCCACGAGCCGCTCGGCGAGAACCACGACCAGCCGTCCGAGGGATGGCCGGTGCTGGACGCGGCCAGGGACGAGGTGGTGGCGAACCACCGGCTGGCCCGGCGCAGCCACAGCAGCGGCGGCGCGGCCCGGCTCGCCAGGCCCACCACGGCGAGCCCGATCAGCGCGAGGGCCGCCACCAGGGCCGTCAGCAGCCAGTCGATCTCCCCGAGCAACACGCTGAGCAGGGCGATGAACAGCGCCCCGACGAACGTCTCGGGCCGCACCGACTGCCGCAGCCCGTCCCACCGGGTTGCCCCGCGCGGCCGGCCGGACGACCGCCAGCGCAGCCGGCTCAGCTGCTCCAGAATCCTTTCCTCGCGTATCCCGGCGGGGTTCCCGTGCGACTGCTCGACCACCGTCGCGGTGGCCTGCTCGATCGCCCCGAGCAGCCGGGAGCGCGGAAAGGCGAAGTTCTTGTACTGGGTGTTCTCGCGGGTCTCCCACGCCTTCTCGGAGAGCGTGCGCACCATGTCGAGCGCCGCCTCGTACGGGGTCGCCCCCGCGCCGTCCAGCAGCCGCACCGGCACCCGGCGTAACTCGTTGGCCCGGTGCACCTGGTGCACGAGCTGCTCCACCCGCGCGTCGATCTCCGGACCGGCCCCGGCGTCCGCCGCCTGGACCACCACGAGCGGCATCACCGGCCGGTTGACCCGGTACCGGTCGATCAGCTGCTGCATCAGGTGGAAGACGGCCGAGGCCGCCTCGTTGTCCGCACTGTCCCGCCAGACCTCGCGCGCCATCGCCCCGTGCCCGCCCTTCCCCCGTGAGCCGTTCGGCCCGTGAACCGCCTGCCCGTTCTCCCACCTCAATAACCGATGGTGCGTGTGGGACGCAGGCATTCACAGGGATCGGTACGTGATCCTCTTCAACGGGTCGCCGTCGGGCCGGCTTCCGGCCCCGGACATCAGTCCGGAAGCGTGACGAAGTCGATCAATTCCTCCACCCGGCCCAGCAGTTGGGGTTCCAGGTCCTTGTAGCTGCGGACCTTGGACAGGATGTGCTGCCAGGCCGCCCCGGTGTTCTCCGGCCACCCCAGCGCCCGGCACACGCCGGTCTTCCAGTCCTGCCCCCTCGGCACCACCGGCCAGGCGTCGATCCCCACCGAGGACGGCTTCACCGCCTCCCACACGTCGATGTACGGGTGCCCCACCACCAGCACATGGTCCCCGGTCACCCGATCGGCGATCCGGGACTCCTTGGAGCCGGGCACCAGATGGTCCACCAGCACTCCCAGCCGGGCGTCGGGCCCCGGCGCGAACTCCCCGACGATCGCCGGAAGGTCGTCCACGCCCTCCAGATACTCCACGACCACGCCCTCGATGCGCAGGTCGTCGCCCCACACCCGCTCCACCAGCTCCGCGTCGTGCCGGCCCTCCACATAGATCCGCCCGGCCCGCGCCACCCGGGCCCGCGCGCCCGGCACCGCCACCGAACCGGAGGCCGTACGGGCGGGCCGCACGGGGCCGCCGGGGCCCGGGCGCACCAGGGTGACGACCTTGCCCTCCAGCATGAAGCCGCGCGGCTCCATCGGGAACACCCGGTGCTTGCCGAAGCGGTCCTCCAGGGTCACCGTCGGTCCCTGGGCCGTCTTCTCGCAGCGGATCACGGCCCCGCAGAAGCCGGTGGCGACCTCCTCCACGACCAGATCGGGTTCGGCGGGCACCTCGGGCACGGGGGCGGACCTCTTCCACGGCGGGGTCAGGTCCGGCTGGTAGCTGCGCATGGCCCGACGATAATCCGCCCGCCGCCGTGAAGATCCTCACCCCGCTGCGAAGGTCCCGCGCCGCCGTGAAGATCCTCACGCCACCGCGAACCGTTCCGCCAGCGCCGCCCGCTGCGCCCGGACGAAGCTCGCGTCCACCACCGCACCGTGCCCCGGAACGTACAGCGCGTCCTCGCCGCCCAGCTCCAGCAGCCGGTCCAGCGCGGCCGGCCAGCGCGAGGTGATCGCGTCCCGGCCCGCCTGCGGCTCGCCCGACTCCTCGACCAGGTCGCCGCAGAACACCACCGGAGGCTCACCGTCCGAGCCCGGCACCAGCACCGCGAGGTCGTGACCGCTGTGCCCCGGGCCCACGTTCGCCAGCAGCACCTGACGGCCGCCCCCCAGGTCGAGCGTCCAGTCGCCGCACACCTCGTGGTGCGGGGCCACCAGCGTGTCCGCCGACCGGGCCGCCTCGTCCTCCGGCACCCCGTGGCGCACGGCCGACGCGCACAGGCTCTCCGCCGCGTCCCGCAGCAGGGCCCCGACGCCCACCGCCCCGTACACCTGGGCCCCGGCGAACGCCGCCGTGCCCAGCACATGATCGAAGTGCGGGTGGCTCAGTGCGATATGCGTCACCCTCCGCCCAAGCAGCGCCTCGGCCTGCCGCCGCAGCTCGACGCCCTCGCGCAGGGTCGCGCCCGTGTCGTACAGCAGCACCCCGTCCGGCCCGGCGGCCAGCGCGGCGGTGGCGTCCCAGCCGGGGAGCCGCCGCCTGCCGATACCGTGGCCCAACCGCTCCCAGCCGAAGTCTTCCCAAGCGACGTCCATACCACGACGCTATCGGCAACGACCTGCGCAGTCCCCTGGGAGCGTGGCCGGTCGCCCTTGCCCCGGCCCCACCCCACCCCCGTACACTGACGGGGGGATTGCTGGCACTCGTACGCACCGAGTGCCAGCCGGACACCGGAGAGATCCGGAGAGACACAGCTGGAGGTGTGCGCGATGCTCAGCGAACGCAGACTCGAAGTGCTGCGCGCCATCGTCCAGGACTATGTCGGCACCGAGGAGCCCGTCGGCTCCAAGGCGCTGACCGAGCGGCACCGGCTGGGGGTCTCCCCGGCCACCGTCCGCAACGACATGGCGGTGCTGGAGGACGAGGGCTTCATCGCCCAGCCGCACACGAGCGCGGGACGCATCCCGACCGACAAGGGGTACCGCCTCTTCGTCGACAAGCTCGCGGGCGTCAAGCCGCTGTCCTCGCCCGAGCGCCGGGCCATCCAGAACTTCCTCGACGGCGCGGTCGACCTCGACGACGTGGTCGGCCGGACCGTCCGGCTGCTCGCGCAGCTGACCCGGCAGGTCGCCGTCGTGCAGTACCCCTCGCTGACCCGTTCGACGGTGCGGCACGTGGAGCTGCTGGCGCTCGCCCCCGCCCGGCTGATGCTCGTCCTGATCACGGACACCGGCCGGGTCGAACAGCGTATGATCGACTGCCCTGCGCCGTTCGGCGAGGCATCGCTCGCGGATCTGCGGGCCCGGCTCAACAGCCGGGTCGTCGGACGCCGCTTCGCGGATGTCCCGCGCCTGGTGCAGGAGCTGCCGGAATCCTTCGACAGCGAGGACCGGGGAACCGTTTCCACGGTTCTCTCCACCCTCCTCGAAACGCTGGTCGAGGAGACGGAGGAGCGGCTGATGATCGGCGGCACCTCCAACCTCACCCGCTTCGGACACGACTTCCCGGTGATGATCCGGCCGGTGCTGGAAGCACTGGAAGAACAGGTCGTCCTGCTGAAGCTGCTCGGTGAGGCAACGGACTCCGGCATGACCGTACGGATCGGGCACGAGAACGCCCACGAGGGGCTCAACTCCACGTCCGTCGTCGCGGTCGGCTACGGTTCGGGCGACGAGGCAGTCGCCAAACTCGGCGTGGTCGGACCGACCCGCATGGACTACCCCGGAACGATGGGAGCGGTACGCGCAGTGGCACGTTACGTCGGACAGATCCTGGCGGAGTCGTAAGTGGCCACGGACTACTACGCCGTACTCGGCGTGCGCCGCGACGCATCTCAGGACGAGATCAAGAAGGCATTCCGTCGGCTCGCACGCGAGCTGCACCCGGATGTCAACCCGGACCCGAAGACCCAGGAGCGGTTCAAGGAGATCAACGCCGCTTACGAGGTGCTCTCGGACCCGCAGAAGAAGCAGGTCTACGACCTCGGCGGCGACCCGCTCTCCGCCGGCGGCGGGGGTGGCGGCGCCGGCGGTTTCGGAGCCGGCAACTTCGGCAACTTCTCCGACATCATGGACGCCTTCTTCGGCAACGCCGCGCAGCGCGGGCCCCGTTCGCGGACCCGGCGCGGCCAGGACGCCATGATCCGGCTGGAGATCGACCTCAACGAGGCGGCCTTCGGCACCACCAAGGACATCCAGGTCGACACGGCCGTCGTCTGCAACACCTGCAGCGGCGAGGGCGCGGCCCCCGGCACCTCCGCGCAGACCTGTGACATGTGCCGCGGCCGCGGCGAGGTCTCGCAGGTCACCCGGTCCTTCCTGGGCCAGGTCATGACCTCGCGGCCCTGCCCGCAGTGCCAGGGCTTCGGCACGGTCGTGCCGACGCCCTGCCCGGAGTGCGCCGGCGACGGCCGCATCCGCTCGCGGCGCACGCTCACGGTCAAGATCCCGGCGGGCGTCGACAACGGCACCCGTATCCAGCTCGCCGGAGAGGGCGAGGTCGGCCCCGGCGGCGGCCCGCCCGGCGACCTCTACGTGGAGATCCACGAGCTGCCGCACGCCGTCTTCCAGCGCCGCGGCGACGACCTGCACTGCACGGTCACCATCCCCATGACGGCCGCGGCCCTCGGCACCAAGTGCCCGCTGGAGACGCTGGACGGCCTGGAGGAGATCGACATCCGGCCCGGCACCCAGTCCGGCCAGTCCGTGCCCCTGCACGGGCGCGGGATCACCCATCTGCGCGGTGGCGGCCGGGGTGACCTGATCGTGCACGTCGAGGTGATGACCCCGTCCAAGCTCGACCCCGAGCAGGAGCGGCTGCTGCGGGAGCTGTCCAAGCTGCGCGGCGAGGAACGGCCCTTGGGCCAGTTTCAGCCAGGTCAGCAGGGCCTCTTCTCCCGTCTGAAGGACGCGTTCAACGGTCGCTGAACCGCTTTCCGCCTTTCACCGCACCGCCCGCCGGTTCTCCACCGGCGGGCGGTGCGGCGTACGGCGGGAGATCCGGTCAGGCCGTCGGCTGGCTGATTCGGCCCCGTGCACGGGACGTGGCACGATGCGGTCATGTCCTCCGAGTTGACCGATCTCTGCCGGTATCCGATCGTGCAGGCCCCCATGGCGGGCGGCACGTCCGGACCCCAGCTCGCCGGGGCCGTCGCCGAAGCAGGCGGGCTCGGATTCCTGGCCGCCGGGTACAAGACGGCGGACGGGATGTACAACGAGATCAAACAGGTGCGCCGGCTCACCGGCGGGCCGTTCGGCGTCAACCTCTTCATGCCGCAGCCCGCGCTCGCCGACCCCAGTGCCGTCGAGGTCTACCGCCACCAGCTCGCCGGCGAGGCCGCCTGGTACGAGACCCCGCTCGGCGACCCGGACAGCAGCGGCGACGACGGCTACGAGGCGAAGGTCGCGATCCTGCTGGAGGACCCGGTCCCGGCCGTCTCCTTCACCTTCGGCTGCCCCACCCGCGACACGCTGGACGCCTTCGCCCGGGCCGGGACGCACACCATCGTCACGGTCACCTCCGCCGAGGAGGCCCAGAGCGCCCAGTGGGCGGGCGCCGACACCGTCTGCGTCCAGGGCGTCGAGGCGGGCGGCCACCAGTCCACCCACCGCGACGACCCGCAGGTCGACCAGACCGGCACCGGGCTGCTCTCCCTGGTCACCCAGGTCCGCGAGACCGTGCAGATCCCGATCGTCGCCACCGGCGGACTGATGCGCGGATCCCAGATCGCCGCCGTCCTCGCGGCGGGCGCGGACGCCGCCCAGCTCGGCACCGCCTTCCTGGTCTGCCCCGAGTCCGGCGCCCACCTGCTGCACAAGCAGGCCCTGACCAACCCCCTGTTCGTCCGCACCGAGCTGACCCGCGCCTTCTCCGGGCGGCCCGCCCGCGGCCTGGTCAACCGCTTCGTCCGGGAACACGGCCCGTACGCCCCCGCCGCCTACCCCCAGGTGCACTACGTCACCAGCGGGCTGCGCCAGGCCGCCGCCAAGGCCGGGGACGCCCAGGGCATGGCCCTGTGGGCCGGGCAGGGCCACCGGATGGCCCGCGAACTGCCCGCCGGTGAGCTGATCGAGCTGCTCGCCGCCGAACTGGAGGCCGCCCGGTCGGCCCTGAGCATGAGGAGCCCCCGGTGACCGCACCGGTCTTCGTCGTCGAACGGATGCCCACCGGGCCGCAGTTCGTCCTGGACGGCCCCGAAGGACGGCACGCCGTCTCCGTCAAGCGGCTCCGGACCGGCGAGGACGTCGTCCTCACCGACGGCCTCGGCCACTGGGCGGAGGGCGTCGTGCACGCCGCCGAGGGCAGGGACCGGCTCACCGTCACCCTCCGCGCGGGCGTCCAGGAGGAGCCCGCACCCGCACCCCGGATCACCGTCGTCCAGGCGCTCCCCAAGGGCGACCGGGGCGAACTGGCCGTCGAGACCATGACCGAGACCGGCATCGACGCGATCGTCCCCTGGCAGGCCGCCCGCTGCATCACCCAGTGGAAGGGCGAGCGGGGCGCCAAGGCCCTGACGAAATGGCGCAGTACGGCACGGGAGGCGGGCAAGCAGTCCCGCCGGGTGCGCTTCCCCGAGGTGGCCGACGCCATGACGACCAAGCAGGTCGCCGCCCTGCTCGCCGAAGCCGACTTCGCGGGGGTCCTCCACGAGGACCGCGATCACGACAGCACCCCGCTCGCCACCGCCGAACTCCCGGCCGGGGGCTCGATCGTGCTCGTCGTCGGCCCGGAGGGCGGCGTCTCCCCGCAGGAGCTGGCCGCCTTCGCCGGGGCGGGCGCCCGCCCCTACCGTCTCGGCCGCAGCGTGCTGCGCACCTCCACCGCCGGGACCGCAGCCACCGCGCTGCTGCTGGGACGCACCGGCCGCTGGGGATGAAAACCGGCCCTGACGGCCCGGGGATAGCATGCCCAGTACTGATCACCAGTGACCGTACCGATCACCAGCGACGAGGAGGCCCGGCCATGGCGGGAGAGCCGCAGTCCGACTGCCTGTTCTGCAAGATCGTCTCGGGAGAGATCCCGGCGACCATCGTCCGCGAGAGCGAGACCACCGTCGCCTTCCGCGACATCAACCCGCAGGCCCCCACCCACGTCCTCGTCATCCCGAAGGTCCACTACCCGGACGCCGCCTCCCTCGCCGCCGCCGAACCGCTCATCGCCGCCGACGTTCTGCGCGAGGCCGGAGTGGTCGCCGCGGACGAGAAGGTCGACTCCACCGGCTACCGGATCATCCTCAACACGGGCTCCGGCGCCGGCCAGACCGTCTTCCACGCGCACGCCCACGTCCTGGGCGGCCGCGGCCTCCAGTGGCCCCCCGGATAACCCCCGCACCGCAGGAGCGTTCCCCATGTCCGTACGCGAGCTGGTGGTGCTCGGCACCGCCAGCCAGGTACCCACCCGCCACCGCAACCACAACGGCTATCTGCTGCGCTGGGACGGCGAGGGCATCCTCCTCGATCCCGGCGAGGGCACCCAGCGCCAGATGCTGCGGGCCGGGGTCGCCGCGCACGACATCGACCGGATCTGTGTCACCCACTTCCACGGCGACCACTCCCTCGGGCTCGCCGGGGTGATCCAGCGGATCAACCTCGACCAGGTGCCGCACCCGGTCACCGCCCACTACCCGGCGAGCGGGCAGCACTTCTTCGACCGGCTGCGGTACGCCACCGCCTACCGCGAGACCGTCGAACTCACCCAGGTCCCGGTCACCGGTGACGGCGGCATCCTCGCCACCACCCCCGCGTACACCCTGGACAGCAGGAAGCTCTCGCACCCCGTCGAGTCGTACGGCTACCGCCTCACCGAGCCCGACACCCGGCGCATGCTGCCGGCCCTGCTCCAGGAGCACGGCATCGCCGGACCGGACGTAGGCCGCCTCCAGCGCGAGGGCTCCCTCGGCGGCGTCACCCTGGAGCAGGTCTCCGAACACCGGCGCGGCCAGCGGTTCGCGTTCGTCATGGACACCCGGCTCTGCGACGGGGTGTACGCGCTCGCCGAGGGCTGCGACATGCTCGTCATCGAGTCGACCTTCCTCGACGAGGACGGGAAACTCGCCGTCGACCACGGCCACCTGACCGCCGGACAGGCCGCCCGGGTCGCGAAGGAAGCGGGCGTGCGCCACCTCGTGCTGACCCACTTCTCCCAGCGCTACAGCGACCCGGAGCTCTTCGAGACCCAGGCCCGCGCCGCCGGGTTCGACGGCGAACTCACCATCGCCCAGGACCTGATCCGGGTCCCGCTGCCTCCCCGACACCACCACTGAACCCGCCGGCACCACCGTTTGCGAGACACCGTGCACCTCCCCAAGGCCGAACTCCACCTCCACATCGAAGGCACCCTCGAACCCGAACTGGCCTTCGCCCTCGCGGAACGCAACGGGGTGGCCCTGCCCTACGCCACCACCGACGAACTGCGCGCCGCCTACGAGTTCGAGGACCTCCAGTCCTTCCTGGACCTCTACTACGCGCTGATGGCCGTCCTGCGCACCGAGGAGGACTTCGCCGAACTCGCCGACGCCTACCTCGCCCGCGCCGCCGCGCAGGGCGTCAGGCACGCCGAGATCTTCTTCGACCCGCAGGCCCACACCGCCCGGGGCGTCCCCATCGGCACGGTCATCGAAGGCCTCGGCCGGGCCCTGGAGCGCAGCGAGGAGAACCACGGCGTCTCCACCCAGCTCATCCTGTGCTTCCTGCGCGACCTGTCCGCCGAATCGGCCCTCGGCACCCTGGACGCCGCGAAGCCGTACCTGCACCGGATCAGCGCCATCGGCCTGGACTCCGCCGAGGTCGGCCACCCGCCCGCCAAGTTCCGTGAGGTGTACGAGGCGGCCACCGCGCTCGGGCTGCGCAAGGTGGCCCATGCGGGGGAGGAGGGCCCGCCGGAGTACATCCGGGAGGCCCTGGACGTCCTCGGCGTCGAGCGCATCGACCACGGGCTGCGCTGCCTGGAGGACCCGGAGCTGGTGCGGCGGCTGGTCACCGACCGGGTGCCGCTCACGCTCTGCCCGCTCTCCAACGTGAGGCTGCGCACGGTCGACAAGCTCGCGGACCACCCGCTGCCGCGGATGATGGCCGCGGGGCTGCTCTGCACGGTCAACTCCGACGACCCCGCCTACTTCGGCGGGTACGCCGGAGACAACTTCGACGCCGTCCGCGACGCGCTCGCCCTGGACCCGGAGCAGCTGCGCGCCCTGGCCCGGAACTCCTTCGAGGCGGCCTTCCTCGACCACGACGAGGAGCGCCGGGCGCGCTACCTGTCCGAGGTCGAGGCGTACGCGTTCGACTGACCGGAACCGCCGTCCGGACCGGCCGTCCGGATCGCGCTGCGCACCAGCCTGCGCCGCAGCGCCGGAACGCGCAGCTCCGTGACGGCCTGCTCCGGTGAACCGAGCTTCGGCACCGCGCCGGGCAGACCGCCGGTGGTGGCGGCGAGCAGGGCGGCCGGGGCGCCACCGCGGCGGCGCACCGAACCGGGCACCAGCGGACGGCCGCCGGTGTGCAGTGCCACGGCGGTCACCGGGGCGGCGACCAGCAGGGTGGCCGCCCCCAGGATCAGGCCCATCGCCGGGTAGCCGGCCTCCTCGGAGAGCACGCTGCCCAGCAGCGGGCCGCAGGCCACCCCCACCGAGGAGGCCGAGCCCGCCAGCACCGCCCAGCGGCCGCGTACGTCCAGGGATGCGGCCAGGCCGATGAGGTAGGAGAGGACCACCGGGTAGACGGTGTTCCACATGATCTCGCCGGTCGCGAACGACCCGAGGTCCGTGGCCGAGGAGCTGAGCACGATGCTCGCCGCGATGACCACGGTCCCGAGCCCGATCGGCACCGCCCGGCCGAGCCGCGCGCCGAGCAGCCCGGCGCCCGTCACCCCGAGCAGACCCGCGCCGAGCGCGGCCGCGAACACCGCGCCCACGGTGACCTCGGACAGCCCCACCTGGACCACGCCGATGCGGCTGCTCACGCCCCACAGCGCGTTCTGCGCCATGGACCAGACGAGCATGCCGCCCGCCAGGACGAGCCCGGAGCGGCGGTGCGGCAGCCGGCCGGTGATCGGCGAGGTGGTCCCCTCCGCCGTCGTCGCCCCGCCGAGCCGGCCGGTCGCGGGCCAGACGAGCAGGGCGACCAGGGCGATCGCGGCGAACGGAAGCCGGTGGCCGCCGCCGAGGTGAGGGATGGTCAGATAGAGGACGCCCGCCGTGGCGGACACGGTGAGCAGCCCGAGCGAGGACGTCCGGTGCGGGTCGCGCCGGGCGGCGATCCCGGCCGCGGCGACCGCCGTCGCGGTGCCCGAGCCGAAGCCGCCGACCATCACGCCGAGCACCACCAGCGGTACGGACCCGGCGAGCGCGGCGCAGCCGTAGCCGATGGCGGCCAGCGCCAGTCCGACACGGGCGGGGGTGCGGGCCCCGAACCGTTCGACCCGGCCCGCCAGGGCGAAGCCGGCGCCGGCCGAGCTGAGGAGCAGGGCGCTGCCGACCAGGCCCGCCTGGGCGGGACTCAGCCCGAGGTGGACGCTGAGCCGGCCGACGACGGTGGGGAGCAGGTAGGAGGCGAGGTAACCGGCGGTGAACACGGCCACCAGGGGCCACGCGGCACCAGGGCGCGAGGACATGGGCGTTCCTGAAGACATGCCTGAGCAGGCAGGGGGAGGGGGAGGGGGTACTGCGCGAAAGACGTGGGGGTGCTGCCGCAGGGCAGCGGGTGCTGCGGAAAGGCATGGGGGTACTGCGAGAAGGGATGGGGGTGCTGCGGAGGTAGGGCGATATGCCAGGGGATTGCGGCGCTCGTCGGACAACGTCCCCGAAGGTGCTCGCGGGGCAATTTGTATCAAGCGCTTCCGGCTCCCCGAAAGCCGCCCCGATGTGATCTGGGTCACTTCTGCGTTTATGCAGCGAAACCCCGGGTATTAGCGCATGTTTATGCAGGTCAGACGTGCTGCGAACACATGGGCGCGGACCCTGCGTTCGGTCGGGCGGATCGGGCAGACTGGCCGCATCTCACACGGTCCGGATCACGTCGCGATCCGCACCCCACGCGGTCCGGGATCCGCCGGGATCCGCCGCACGACTCCGGGAGCGCACGGTGAGCACAGAGACCGCGGGCATCGACCCGCTGCAGGCGCTGCGCGCCCCCCGCGACCCCGCCTGCGACGTCTTCCTGACGGGCCCGGTCTTCCTCGACATCATCTTCACCGGCCTCGACAGCGCCCCCGTACGCGGCACCGAGTCCTGGGCCCGGGGGATGGGCTCCAGCCCCGGCGGCGTCGCCAACATGGCCACCGCCCTCGCCCGACTCGGCCTGCGCACCTCGCTCGCCGCCGCCTTCGGCGACGACCACTACGGGGAGTACTGCTGGGACGCCCTGGAGCAGGGCGAGGGCATCGACCTTTCGATGTCGCACACCGTCCCCGGCTGGCACTCCCCGGTCACCGTCTCCATGGCGTACGAGGGCGAGCGCACGATGGTCTCGCACGGCCACGAGGCCCCCGCGCCCACCGGAGCCTCCGCGCACGCCAAAACCCCCGCGCACGCCGCAACCCCCGCGCACATCAGGCCCACCGGAGCCGCCGCCCCCACCGGAGCCGCCACCGCCCCCGGCCCGGCCTTCCCGCACTGTCCGCCGCGCGCCCGCGCCGCCATCGCCCCGCTCGTCCCGGGCCGGAGCGAGCCCTGGGTGGCCACCGCCGCCCGCGACGGCGCTCTCCTCTTCGCCGACGTCGGCTGGGACGAGACCGGCCGCTGGGACCTGGACGCCCTGCCCGACCTGGCCCACTGCGAGGCGTTCCTGCCCAACGCCGAGGAGGCGATGCGCTACACCCGTACCGACTGCCCCCGCACCGCCGCCCACGCGCTCGCCGAACGCGTCCCGCTCGCCGTGGTCACCCTGGGGGCCGAGGGCGCGTACGCCGTCGACGGCCGCACGGGCGCCGCCGCCGAGGTGCCCGCCATCGCGGTGGAGGCGCTCGACCCGACCGGCGCGGGGGACGTCTTCGTCGCCGGCTTCGTGACCGGCACCCTCGCCGACTGGCCGCTCGCCGACCGGCTCGCCTTCGCCGGGCTCACCGCCGCCCTCTCGGTCCAGGAGTTCGGCGGCTCGCTCTCCGCCCCCGGCTGGGCCGAGGTCGCCGCCTGGTGGCAGCGCATCCGCACCCTCGACGACCAGGACCCGGCCGCCCTGGAGCGGTACGCCTTCCTGGACGACCTGCTGCCCACCACGGCCCGCGCCTGGCCGCTGCGGCGCGCGGTGCCCACGATCGGCTTCCGCCAATGAGCGGACGGTGACGGCCGCGTCGCACACACGGCCGGTAAAACCTCTCGGTGTTGTCACCGCCAGGTCGTAGGCTTGGTGGTCCAGAGGTTGTCGAGCAGCGAGAACCCTGCAACGGGAGGTATGCGCAGGCCCGAGGGCCGGCCCATGACTCAGTCACCCACACAGCCGCAGGCGCGTGCCCAGATCAGAATCCCGGCCGCACACCCCATGGTGATGCTCCTGGGATCGGGAGACTCGCTGTTGCGCGTGATCGAAGAGGCTTTCCCGGCGGCCGACATCCATGTCCGGGGCAACGAGATCAGTGCCACGGGCGAGGGCGCCGACGTCGCCCTCATCCAACGCCTGTTCGACGAGATGATGCTCGTGCTCCGCACCGGAGCGCCGATGACGGAGGACGCAGTGGAACGGTCGATCGCCATGCTCAGGGCGGCCGGCAACGGACAGGGAGACCCCCAGGGCGAGACGCCCGCCGAGGTGCTCACGCAGAACATCCTCTCCAACCGCGGCCGCACCATCCGCCCAAAGACGCTCAACCAGAAGCGGTACGTCGACGCCATCGACGAGCACACGATCGTGTTCGGCATCGGCCCCGCCGGTACGGGCAAGACCTACCTCGCCATGGCCAAGGCGGTCCAGGCCCTCCAGTCCAAGCAGGTCAGCCGGATCATCCTGACCCGGCCCGCCGTCGAGGCGGGGGAGCGGCTCGGCTTCCTGCCGGGCACCCTGTTCGACAAGATCGACCCGTATCTGCGCCCGCTCTACGACGCCCTGCACGACATGCTCGACCCCGACTCGATCCCGCGGCTGATGGCGGCGGGCACGATCGAGGTCGCGCCGCTGGCCTACATGCGTGGCAGAACCTTGAATGACGCCTTCATCATCCTCGACGAGGCGCAGAACACCAGCGCCGAGCAGATGAAGATGTTCCTCACCCGCCTCGGCTTCGACTCCAAGATCGTCATCACCGGTGACGTCACCCAGGTCGACCTGCCGAGCGGCACCAAGAGCGGCCTGCGGCAGGTCCAGGAGATCCTGGAGGGCCTGGACGACGTGCACTTCTCCCGGCTCACCTCCCAGGATGTCGTCCGGCACAAGCTCGTCGGCCGTATCGTCGACGCGTACGAGAAGTACGACAGCCGAAACGGTCAGCAGGACGGTCAGGCGGAAGGCCGCCAGGACGGCCGACGCGACCGCCGTAAAGGGAAGTAGTCGCAGCGCACCATGTCGATCGACGTCAACAACGAGTCCGGAACCGAGGTCGACGAGCAGGCGATCCTCGACATCGCCCGCTACGCACTGGCCCGGATGCGGATCCACCCGCTGTCCGAGCTCTCGGTGATCGTGGTGGACACCGACGCCATGGAGCAGCTGCACATCCAGTGGATGGACCTCCCCGGTCCGACCGATGTCATGTCCTTCCCGATGGACGAGCTGCGTCCGCCGGCCAAGGACGACGAGGAGCCCCCGCAGGGGCTCCTCGGTGACATCGTGCTCTGCCCTGAGGTCGCGAAGAAGCAGGGCGAAGAGGCCCCGACGCAGCACTCCATGGACGAGGAGCTCCAGCTCCTGACCGTCCACGGAGTGCTGCACCTGCTGGGGTACGACCACGAGGAGCCGGACGAGAAGGCCGAGATGTTCGGTCTCCAGGCCGCCATCGTGGACGGCTGGCGCGGTGAGCACGGGCTCACCGGCGCGTCCCCCGCCCCCACCGTCTCGTGATGGCCCCGTTGATCGTCGGCGCCGTCCTGCTGGTCATGGTCGGCTGGCTGGCCGCCTGTGCCGAGGCCGGCATCGCCCGCACCTCCAGCTTCCGGGCGGACGAGGCGGTCCGCTCCGGCCGGCGCGGCAGCGCGAAGCTCGCGCAGATCGCCGCCGACCCGACCCGCTATCTCAACGTCGCCCTGCTGGTGCGGGTCGCCTGCGAGATGTCGGCCGGGGTCCTCGTCACCTACGTCTGCCTCCAGGAGTTCCCCGAGACCTGGGAGGCGCTGGCCGTCGCGATGGGGGTGATGGTCCTCGTCTCCTACGTCGCCATCGGCGTCTCCCCGCGCACGATCGGCCGCCAGCACCCGCTGAACACGGCCACGGCCTCGGCGTACGTCCTGCTGCCGCTGGCCCGGATCATGGGGCCGATCCCGCAGCTGCTGATCCTCGTCGGCAACGCGCTGACCCCGGGCAAGGGGTTCCGCAAGGGCCCGTTCGCCAGCGAGGCCGAGTTGCGGGCCATGGTCGACCTCGCCGAGGCGGAGTCGCTCATCGAGGACGACGAGCGCCGCATGGTGCACTCCGTCTTCGAGCTGGGCGACACCCTGGTCCGCGAGGTCATGGTGCCGCGCACCGACCTCGTCTCCATCGAGCGCTACAAGACGATCCGCCAGGCCCTCACCCTCGCCCTGCGCTCCGGCTTCTCCCGGATACCGGTCACCGGCGAGAACGAGGACGACGTCGTCGGGATCGTCTACCTGAAGGACCTGGTCCGCAAGACGCACATCAACCGCGAGTCCGAGGCCGACCCGGTCTCCACCGCGATGCGCCCCGCCGCCTTCGTCCCCGACACCAAGAACGCCGGGGACCTGCTGCGCGAGATGCAGCAGGACCGCAGCCATGTCGCGGTCGTCATCGACGAGTACGGCGGCACCGCGGGCATCGTCACCATCGAGGACATCCTGGAGGAGATCGTCGGCGAGATCACCGACGAGTACGACCGGGAGCTGCCGCCCGTCCAGGAGCTGGAGAACGGCTGCTACCGGGTCACCGCCCGGCTCGACATCGGGGACCTCGGCGACCTCTTCGGGCTCGACGAGTACGACGACGAGGACGTGGAGACCGTCGGCGGCCTGCTCGCCAAGGCGCTCGGCCGGGTCCCGATCGCCGGCGCCTCGGCCGTCGTCGAGCTGCCGGACCAGCGCCGGCTCCGGCTCACCGCGGAGTCCCCGGCGGGCCGCCGGAACAAGATCGTCACGGTGCTCGTGGAGCCCGAGCACAAGGAACCCGAGGAGAAGGAAGCGGAATGACGCCGGAGCGGCTGCGGGCCTTCTGCCTGGAGTTCAACGCGAGCGTGGAGGAGTTCCCGTTCGGCCCTGAGACCTCGGTCTTCAAGGTGCTCGGCAAGATGTTCGCCCTCACCGCGCTGGACGCCCGCCCGCTCACGGTCAACCTCAAGTGCGATCCCGACGAGGCGATCCGGCTGCGCGAGACGCACCCCGCGATCGTGCCCGGCTGGCACATGAGCAAGCGGCACTGGAACACGGTCACCGTCTCCGGCGTCCCGGACCGGCTGCTGCGCGAGATGATCGAGGACTCCTACGACCTGGTGGTCTCGGGGCTCCCGAAGGCGGAGCGGCTCCGCCTGGACCGCCCGTAGGGGCGACCCGCAGGTCAGGGAAGGGGCCACGGACGTGACCGGACAACTCGACCGGACCGTCGGTCTGCTCCAGGACGTGCTGGGGCCCGACCTCCTCGGCTCCTGCCTCCACGGCTCCGCCGTGCTCGGAGGCCTGAAACCGGCCAGCGACCTCGACGTCCTCGCCGTGACCCGGCGGAGCCTGGACGAGCACCGGCGACGGGCGCTGCTCGCGGGCGTCCTGGAGATCTCCGGCCTCACGGCCCAGGTCCGGCCGGTCGAGCTCACCGTCGTCGTGCAGTCCGAGATCCGCCCCTGGCGCTACCCGCCGACGGCCGACTTCCTCTACGGCGAGTGGCTCCGCGGCGAACTCTCCGCGAGCGGACCACCGCACCCCGCGCCCCTGCCGGACCTGGCCCTGGTGCTCGACGCCGCCCGGGCGGGCGACCACCCCCTCACCGGACCGCCCCCCGCCCGGCTCATCGACCCCGTGCCCCACGCCGACCTCGTCCGGGCGAGCCTCGCCGGCCTCCCCGAACTCCTCGGCGACCTGGCCGAGGACACCCGTAACGTCCTGCTCACCCTGGCCCGCGTCTGGACCACCCTGGCCACCGGGGAGATCCGGCCGAAGGACGCCGCCGCGGACTGGGCCGTCGCCCGGCTCCCCGCGGAGCACCGCCCGGTCCTGGAACACGCCAGGGACCTGTACCGCGGCAGCCACTACGCGGACGAGCGCTGGAGCGAGGAGCTGGCGGCCCGGGTGCGTCCGCATGTGGACGAGGTGCTCGCCCGCATCGACCTCCTGCGCGGTGAGGCCGAGGATGCCCCGCCCCCAACTCCCCGACCGCCCCTCGGACGCCGGGGCGAGTGATCCGGGACGCCCGCCCGCTTCGTATGCTCGTGCCATGACCGACACCACCAACGCCGCCGGCCTCGACGCCGAGGACCGCAAGATCGTCACCCTGGCGCGCAGCGCCCGCGCCCGCAACGGGGTGCCCGAGGGCGCGGCCGTACGCGACGAGACGGGACGTACGTATGTCGCGGGCACGGTGGCGCTGGAGTCGCTGAAGCTCAGCGCGCTGCGGACCGCCGTCGCCATGGCGGTGGCCAGCGGCGCCACCTCGCTGGAGGCGGCCGCCGTGGTCTCCGCCGCCGAGACCCCCTCCGACGACGACCGGGCGGCGGTCCGGGACCTGGGCGGGCCGGACACCCCGGTGCTGCTCGCGGGCCCCGACGGCACGCTGCGGGCGCGCGTCACAGCGGGCTGAAGGACCGCTCCGGCGGCCGTTCCGCCCGGCCCTCCGGCGCGTCCCGGCGTACCGCTGTACGAGAGCGCCGCCGGGATCGGGGAGAATGGTCGCCATGAGCGCTCGCCCGAACCAAGAATCCGCTGCCCCGCAAGCGGAGACCACCTCCCCCCACCGGGCAGGCTTCGCCTGCTTCGTGGGCCGCCCCAACGCCGGCAAGTCCACCCTCACGAACGCTCTCGTCGGTCAGAAGGTGGCGATCACCTCCAACCGCCCCCAGACCACCCGGCACACGGTGCGTGGCATCGTGCACCGTGACGACGCGCAGCTGATCCTGGTCGACACCCCCGGCCTCCACAAGCCGCGCACGCTGCTGGGCGAGCGGCTCAACGACGTCGTGCGGACGACCTGGGCCGAGGTCGACGTCATCGGCTTCTGCCTGCCCGCCGACCAGAAGCTCGGCCCCGGCGACAAGTACATCGTCAAGGAGCTCGCGGGGATCAAGAAGACTCCCAAGATCGCCATCATCACCAAGACCGACCTGGTCGAGTCCAAGGCACTCGCCGAACAGCTCCTCGCCGTCTCCGCGCTCGCGGAGGAGCTGGGCTTCGAGTGGGCCGAGATCGTGCCCGTGTCCGCCGTGAAGGACCAGCAGGTGAGCCTGCTCGCCGACCTCATCGCCCCGCTGCTCCCGGAGAGCCCGCCGCTCTACCCCGAGGGCGATCTCACCGACGAGCCGGAGATGGTCATGGTCGCGGAGCTGATCCGCGAGGCGGCGCTGGAGGGCGTACGCGACGAACTGCCGCACTCCATCGCGGTCGTCGTCGAGGAGATGCTGCCGCGCACGGACCGGCCGGCGGACAAGCCGCTGCTGGACATCCACGCCAACGTCTACATCGAGCGCCCCAGCCAGAAGGGCATCATCATCGGCCCGAAGGGCCAGCGGCTGAAGGACGTCGGCACCAAGTCCCGCAAGCACATCGAGGCACTGCTCGGCACCCCGGTCTTCCTGGACCTGCACGTGAAGGTCGCCAAGGACTGGCAGCGCGACCCCAAGCAGCTGCGGAAGCTGGGGTTCTAGGACACGCCCCAGGTCCCGCAGGCCACAGGCGCCGATCTCACGCGCCCTCCTTCAGGACGCGTGAGATCAGCGTGCGCTGCGCCCCGGTCAGATCGGGGTCAGCGCAGTACACGGTGCGTCCGTCGACCGTGATCTCGTACCGGAAGCCGTCCGGCACTCCCGTCGGCGGGGCGTCCCCGGCGGAGCCGAGCGTCTCCTCGGCGAGCGAGCGCCACTCCGCGGCGTCCGACCGGCCCTCGGTGTCGACCTCATGGCGGCGGGCGATGCCGGCGAAGCCGCCGGTCCGGCTGACCTGAATACGCATGGGGTCCTGTCTATCGGGGGCCGGACGGGCACTCAACCCCGCCCGCCGGCCGGGCACTCGACGGTCCGGGTCACGCCCGGGTGGAGACGCCCACCTCCGACCAGGCCTTGAGGACCGCCTCCCGCTCGTCCGCCTCGCCGAAGCGGGCGCCCGCCGCCGCGACCGTCAGCCGGGCGAACTCCGCGAAGTCCGCGTTCGCCGTCAGCTCGCCGCCGGTCAGCACGTCGAACCAGATCTGCCCGGCGCGCTCCCAGGAGTTGCCGCCCAGCGCGGTGGCCAGCAGGTGGAACGCGCGGTTGGGGATGCCGGAGTTGAGGTGGACGCCGCCGTTGTCCTCCTCCGTCTCGATGTAGTCGTCCATGGAGCCCGGCTGCGGGTCCTTGCCGAGGACATCGTCGTCGTACGCCGTGCCCGGGGCCTTCATCGAGCGCAGGGCGACCCCGCTCACCCGGGGCGCGAGCAGCCCGGCGCCGATCAGCCAGTCGGCCTGCTCCGCGCTCTGGCCCAGCGAGTACTGCTTGACCAGCGAGCCGATGACGTCGGACACCGACTCGTTGAGCGCGCCCGACTGGCCCTCGTAGCGCAGGTTGGCGGTGTACTGCGTCAGGCCGTGGGCCAGCTCGTGGGCGATCACGTCGACCGCGACGGTGAAGTCGAGGAAGATCTCGCCGTCGCCGTCCCCGAAGACCATCTGCTCGCCGTCGAAGAACGCGTTGTTGTACTCCTGGCCGTAGTGGACGGAGCCGATCAGCGGCAGGCCCTTGCCGTCGATGGAGCTGCGTCCGTACGCCGAGAGCAGCAGCTCGAAGGTGGCGCCGAGGCCGGCGTACGCGCGGTTGACGCTGGCGTCCGATGTGGGCTTGTCGCCCTCGTCGCGGACCTGGCGGCCGGGCAGCGTGGTGCCCCCCTCGCAGTCGTACAGCGTGCGGTGGGGCTTGCTCGGGACCGCGCCGGCGGTGTGCCTGGTCGGCGTCGCGGCGAGCGCCGTCAGCCGGCGGCGGTCGCGGCGCAGGGCGTCGGCCTCCAGGGTGCGGCGGGCCGGATCCGCGAGCCGGGGCTCGGCGGACCGGGACAGGTGATCGAGGACGTGGGGCGGAACGATGGTGCAGAAGACGGGGTGGAGATCGCCGTCGGTTCGAAGGTGCATACATCGACTGTGGCACTCCGTCACCGCGCTGTCACCGGTTGCGACGATGATTGACGAAATGGAGTGATGAGTCACTGTTTACCCGTCATCGATGCCTGGTCCCGCATACTGATACGGACCGACACCACGGGCCACACTCGGTTACGCTCGTCGCATCATGCGTTTCGGGCTGCTTCTCCTTAGCTGCCGCGGCGAGGGCCTGTAGTCGTAGGCCGACCCCCTCCCCGCGGAGTCTGGTGCTGCAGCGACACAGTCGGCCGACCCCCGCTGGACCGAGGAGCCCTACGCCATGACCACCGTGAATCCTGCCGGTAACACCGTGAATCCCGCCGTTGATTCCGTCGGCCGCCCCACCCCGATCACCAACGCGACGCAGCTGCAGAAGCCCTCCGGGATGCCGGTCCACAAGTACGGCGGCTACGAGGCCGTCGACATCGCCGACCGCACCTGGCCCGACAACCGCATCACCGTGGCGCCCCGCTGGCTCTCCACCGACCTGCGCGACGGCAACCAGGCCCTGATCGACCCGATGTCCCCGGCCCGCAAGCGCGAGATGTTCGACCTGCTGGTGAAGATGGGCTACAAGGAGATCGAGGTCGGCTTCCCGTCCTCCGGCGAGACCGACTTCAACTTCGTCCGCTCCATCATCGAAGAGGGCGCGATCCCCGAGGACGTGACGATCTCCGTCCTGACGCAGGCCCGCGAGGAGCTGATCGAGCGGACCGTGGAGTCGCTGGTCGGCGCCCGCCGGGCCACCGTCCACCTGTACAACGCCACCGCCCCGACCTTCCGCCGCGTCGTCTTCCGCGGCTCGCGCGAAGAGGTCAAGCAGATCGCGGTGGACGGCACCCGGCTGGTCATGGAGTACGCCGAGAAGATCCTGGGCCCCGAGACGGTCTTCGGCTACCAGTACAGCCCGGAGATCTTCACCGACACCGAGCTGGACTTCGCCCTGGAGGTCTGCGAGGCCGTCTGCGACGTGTGGCAGCCGGAGGAGGGCCGCGAGATCATCCTCAACCTGCCCGCCACCGTGGAGCGCTCCACGCCCTCCACGCACGCGGACCGCTTCGAGTGGATGTCCCGCAACCTCTCCCGCCGCGAGTTCGTCTGTCTGTCGGTCCACCCGCACAACGACCGGGGCACCGCCGTCGCCGCCGCCGAGCTGGCCGTCATGGCCGGCGCCGACCGCATCGAGGGCTGCCTGTTCGGCCAGGGCGAGCGCACCGGCAACGTCGACCTGGTCACCCTGGGCATGAACCTGTTCTCGCAGGGCGTGGATCCGCAGATCGACTTCTCGCAGATCGACGAGATCCGCCGCACCAGCGAGTACTGCAACCAGATGGAGATCCACCCGCGCCACCCCTACGCGGGCGATCTGGTCTACACCGCCTTCTCCGGCTCCCACCAGGACGCCATCAAGAAGGGCTTCGACGCGATGGAGAAGGACGCGTCGGCCCAGGGGAAGACGGTCGACGACCTCGAGTGGGCCGTGCCGTACCTGCCGATCGACCCGAAGGACGTCGGCCGCTCCTACGAGGCCGTCATCCGGGTCAACTCGCAGTCCGGCAAGGGCGGTATCGCGTACGTCCTGAAGAACGACCACAAGCTGGACCTGCCGCGCCGGATGCAGATCGAGTTCTCCCGGATCATTCAGGCCAAGACCGACGCCGAGGGCGGCGAGGTCACCCCGACGCAGATCTGGTCCACCTTCAAGGACGAGTACCTGCCGAACGCGGAGAGCGCCGCGGCTCGCTGGGGACGCATCCAGCTCCGTTCCGGCCAGACCACCTCCGACACCGACGGCACCGACACCCTGACCGTCGAGGCGGTCGTGGACGGCGCCGACACCGTCCTGACCGGCTCCGGCAACGGCCCGATCTCCGCGTTCTTCGAGGCGCTGCAGGCCATCGGCATCGACGCCCGGCTGCTGGACTACACCGAGCACACGATGAGCGAGGGGGCCAGCGCCCAGGCCGCCTCGTACATCGAGTGCGCGATCGACGGCAAGGTCCTGTGGGGCATCGGCATCGACGCCAACACCACCCGCGCCTCGCTGAAGGCGGTCGTCTCCGCGGTCAACCGCGCGGGCCGCTGACGCCCGAACGGCACTCCTGACCCCGATCGCCCGCTTTGGGTGGTCGGGGTTCGGCCATATCCGAGGGTTGTGACGTCCCAGAGGCTGACGTCACATCACGCATGTGGCTAACATCACGTCCAACACACGGCAGTGTTGCCGGAGCGTTACGGAGGTGTGCGACGTGCGATCAGTCAAAGGACAACGCGCTCTGAGGCCGGTCCTCTGCGGCGTTCGCACCGTCTGGGACGCCGTCGGCGACGGCGTCTTCTTCTGCCCCGGCTGCGGGGGAGACCGCAACTACCGCCGGCTCACCGGCCGCCGCCGCCTCACCGTCCTCGGCGTCCCGCTGGTCCGCCGGGGCGAGACCGAGCCCGTCGTCGAGTGCGCCGCCTGCCTCGCCCACCACGCCCCCGAGGCGCTGGACCACCCCACCACGACCCGGTTCTCCGCGATGCTCCGCGAGGCCGTCCACACCGTCACCCTGGCCGTCCTCGCCGCCGGGGGCACCACCTCCCGCACGGTCCTGGAGGCCGCCGTCGCCACCGTGCGCGACGCCGGGCTCGACGACTGCACCCAGGAGCAGCTGTTCACCGTCGTCGAGGTGCTGGCCGCCGACACCGGGCAGGGCTCCGGCACCGACCCGGCCGCCGAGGCCTGCGGCCCGACCCTCGCCATCGAGCTGCACGAGGTGCTGGCCCCGCTCGCCCCGCACCTGGCCACCGCGGGCCGCGAGTCCGTCCTCCTCCAGGGCGCCCGGATCGCGCTGGCCGACGGGCCCTACTGCGCGGCCGAACGCCAGGTCCTGACCACGGTCGGCAGCGCCCTCCAGCTCCCCGCCGACGACACCGCCCGCCTGCTGGCGGCAGCCGCCCGCACACCCTCGTAGCCCTCCTGGATCCACAACGGCCCACGGGCCCCGCCGCCGGCCCCCGGTGGGCGACAATGGACCCATGAGCTTGTTCCGGGACGACGGCATCGTGCTGCGTACGCAGAAACTGGGCGAGGCCGACCGGATCATCACGATCCTCACCCGCGGCCACGGCCGGGTCCGTGCCGTCGCGCGCGGGGTACGCCGCACCAAGTCCAAGTTCGGCGCCCGCCTGGAGCCCTTCTCCCACGTCGATGTGCAGTTCTTCGCCCGGGGCAGCGAGCTGGTCGGCCGCGGGCTGCCGCTCTGCACCCAGAGCGAGACGATCGCCCCGTACGGCGGCGGGATCGTCGCCGACTACGCCCGCTACACCGCGGGCACCGCGATGCTGGAGACCGCCGAGCGGTTCACCGACCACGAGGGCGAACCGGCCGTCCAGCAGTATCTGCTGCTCGTCGGCGGCCTGCGCACCCTCGCCCGGGGCGAGCACGCCCCCCACCTGATCCTGGACGCGTTCCTGCTGCGCTCGCTCGCGGTCAACGGGTACGCGCCCAGCTTCGAGGACTGCGCCAAGTGCGGAATGCCCGGTCCGAACCGGTTCTTCTCCGTCGCGGCGGGGGGCGTCATATGCGGTGACTGCCGGGTGCCCGGCAGCGTCGTACCCTCGGCACAGGCCCTCGAACTGCTGAGCGCACTGCTCAGCGGCGACTGGGCGACGGCGGACGCGTGCGAGGCGCGTCATGTCAGGGAGGGGAGCGGGCTGGTGTCCGCCTATCTGCACTGGCATCTGGAGCGCGGCCTGCGCTCGCTGCGGTACGTCGAGAAGTGACGCGGTGCGTCGGGCAGACGACGCGGTGCGTGGAGAAGTGACACAGGGAGACTGAGAAGCTCATGGCAGTACGCGGGATCCTCGGCGGCCGTAACCGGCGCACGTACAAGACCCCCGAGCCGCACCCCTCGGGCGCGACGCCGCCGAAGATCCCCGGCGAGCTGGTGCCCCAGCACGTCGCCGTCGTGATGGACGGCAACGGCCGCTGGGCCAAGGAGCGGGGTCTGCCCCGCACCGAGGGCCACAAGGTCGGTGAGGGCGTCGTCATGGACGTGCTCAAGGGCTGTATCGAGATGGGCGTGAAGAACCTCTCCCTCTACGCCTTCTCCACGGAGAACTGGAAGCGCTCCCCGGACGAGGTGAAGTTCCTGATGAACTTCAACCGCGACGTGATCCGCCGCCGCCGCGACGAGATGGACGAGCTCGGCATCCGCATCCGCTGGGTGGGCCGGATGCCCAAGCTGTGGAAGTCCGTCGTCCAGGAGCTCCAGGTCGCCCAGGAGCAGACCAAGGACAACGACAAGATGACGCTGTACTTCTGCGTCAACTACGGCGGGCGTGCCGAGATCGCGGACGCCGCGCAGGCCATCGCCCGGGACGTGGCGGCCGGGAAGCTCGACCCGTCCAAGGTCAATGAGAAGACCGTCGCGAAGTACATGTACTACCCGGACATGCCGGACGTGGACCTCTTCGTGCGCCCCAGCGGCGAGCAGCGCACCTCGAACTACCTGATCTGGCAGAGCGCGTACGCCGAGATGGTCTTCCAGGACGTTCTGTGGCCGGATTTCGACCGTCGGGACCTGTGGCGGGCCTGCCTGGAGTACGCGCAGCGCGACCGCCGCTTCGGGGGCGCGCAGGAGGCGCAGGCCGCCGAGTGAGCACGGAGAAGGGGCGGGGCCGGGTGGGGGTCCGGGGCCGCCCCGACAGCGGTTGGGTTGTACGCCG